>JAAYOD010000048.1 GCA_012520515.1 Clostridiales bacterium | reverse complement strand
TAGATACATTTTTGTTTCTAAACAGCCTTTGCAGTTTACGCTCTTCGGGGGCGTTGCCTTTTTGCACTTCTGCGCCGCAAGTTTCTAATGAATCTAAAGTGTGCGATTTTGATGAGCCAGTAGCGCCGCCACAGCCATCTCTACCCGTTCTACCGCCAATAAGTATAATTACATCGCCTTCAGCTGGGCACTCTCTTACAACATTTTCTTTAGGGACAGCGCCCACAACAGCGCCAAGCTCCATACGCTTTGCTACATACCCGTCATGATAGATTTCATTAACCAGTCCTGCCGCTACTCCAATTTGATTGCCATAAGAGCTATAGCCGTCTGCAGCCGTGGTAACTAACTTTCTTTGGGGCAGTTTTCCCTCTAGTGTTTTATCAAAATCTACTAAAGGATTGCCTGCGCCCGATATTCTCATAGCCGCATATACATATGCTCTGCCGCTAAGCGGGTCTCTAATTGCGCCACCTACGCAAGTTGCCGCTCCGCCAAAAGGTTCTATCTCAGTAGGGTGGTTATGTGTTTCATTTTTGAAAAGAAGCAGCCAATCTTCATCATTTCCATCAACATTTACCTTTATATTTACAGTGCAAGCGTTTATTTCAGCCGATTCGTCAAGTTTATCTAGCTTGCCTTGTTTTTTTAATGCTTTAGCAACTATGGTAGCTAAGTCCATAAGATTTATTGCCTTATTTCTTTGCAAAAACTCTCTTGTAGCTAAATAATCTTGATATGTTTTTTCCATTAGCTCATTTTCAAATTTAACACTGTCTATTGTCGTCAAAAATGTGGTATGCCTGCAATGGTCAGACCAATAGGTGTCTATCATTCTAATTTCAGTAATGGTAGGGTCGCGGTCTTCTTTTCTAAAATAATCTTGACAAAGCTTTATGTCGTCTATGTCCATAGCAAGCCCGTATTCTGCCACAAAGTTTTGCAGTCCGTCTTTATCTAGCTTATTAAACCCCGTCAAGGTCATTACCGCTTGTGGATTGTCATAGCTAGACTGCAGTGTGCTATATTCAGACATTGTAGCTTCCCTGCACTCAACAGGATTAATTAGGTATTTTTTTATAGTAGCTACATCGCTAGCTGTAAGGTTGCCATATAAGGCATAGACATCAGCTGTACGCACAAGGGGAGCTTCTTTTTTAGATATTACTTGAATGCATTGCGCGCAAGAATGCGCTCTTTGGTCAAACTGCCCAGGTTGAAATTCTACCGCAAAAATTTGACATTCGCCTAAATCCAACTTGTCATACACATTATCTAGCTGAGGCTGAGAAAAAACTAGTTTTTTACAAGCTTCAAAAGTTTTGCTGTCTATGTTTTCTACATCATACCTTTTTATTATGCGCAAATCATCAAGCGCCTTAATGTGTAAAAAATCTCTTATTTCATTTTTTAGAAGTTGGCTTTCATTGTCTAGACCCAACTTTTTTTCTACAAATACTCTGTACACCATTTTATTACCTCACCAATGCTTTTTTTTGCTGTATTGCCTATATCATTACGATAAAAAGCGTTTTCAAAATTTATTTTTCCAACTTCCCTATACGCCTTTTCTATTGCCTTTTCCAGCGTATCGCTAACTGCCGTAACGCCTAGCACGCGCCCGCCCGAAGTTACAAGCTTGTCATTATCTTGTTTTGCGCCAGCTACATAAACTGTGGCGTCTAAGTAAGCAGGAATGATTATCTCATAGCCTGTGTCATAATTTTGCGGATAACCTTTTGACGCCATAACTACACAACAGGCGCTCTTATCTGAAAACTTTACATCCACCTTATCAAGCGTGCCCTTTGTGGTAGCTAACATAACCTCTAATAAGTCGCTTTCAAGCAAAGGCAGCACAACTTGCGTTTCGGGATCACCAAATCTACAATTGTACTCGATTACCTTAACTCCACTCTTTGTTATCATAAGCCCAAAAAACAGACAGCCTTTAAAAGGTCTGCCCTCTTGCTGCATAGCTTTAATAGTAGGAACAAATATCTCATCTGTACATTTTTTAGCAATCTCACTAGTGTAATAAGGATTGGGCGCAACTGTGCCCATACCGCCTGTGTTTAAACCTTTATCACCATCTAATGCTCTTTTATGGTCCATAACAGAAATCATAGGTTTAATAGTTTTTCCATCGGTAAAAGCAAGGACAGAAACTTCAGGCCCTTGTAAAAACTCTTCTATCACAACACTATTTCCGCTTTCCCCAAATACCTTATCTTGCATAATAGATACAATAGCGTCCTTAGCTTCATCTCTTGTATTTGCTATAATAACGCCTTTGCCTAGCGCAAGTCCATCTGCCTTAATGACAACAGGAAGCTTAACTTTATCTACATATAAAAGCGCACTTTTCATATCGGTAAAAGTTTCGTAATTTGCAGTAGGTATGCCATACTTTTTCATTAGGTTTTTAGAAAAAACTTTACTTCCTTCAAGCATAGCCGCTTTTTTGTTTGGGCCAAAGCAAGGTATGCCATTTTCTTCTAAGGCATCCACCACTCCAAGCACTAAAGGATTATCGGGAGTGACTACGGCATAGTCAATTTTGTTTTGCATAGCAAACTCCACTATTTTTTCCATATCTTGAGCACCAATTGGTACGCAAATTGCGTCTTTTGCTATTCCGCCATTGCCTGGAAGAGCAAAAATTTGCTTAACTTTTTTATTTTCCCAAAGCTTTTTAATTATTGCGTGTTCTCTGCCGCCGCTGCCTATCACCATTATTATCATAAAAACTCCTTAATGATGGAATAATCTCAAACCAGTAAAGGCCATAACCATATCATATTTGTCACAGCACTTAATTACTTCGTCATCTCTTATAGAGCCGCCAGGCTCAGCTACATAACTTACCCCGCTCTTTTTAGCCCGCTCAATATTGTCGCTAAAAGGGAAAAAGGCATCGCTTGCCAAAGCCACCCCACTTATTTTTTTCAAATACTCTTGCTTTTCTTCTTTTGTAAATGGCTCAGGCTTTTTAGCAAAATACTTATGCCAAACGCCATCGCCTGCCACCATTGCATAATCATCGGAAAGATAAATATCAATAATATTGTTTTTTTCTGGCCTGCCCACATTTGGCGCAAACTGTAAGGAAAGAGTTTTTTCCAATTGGCGTAAGTGCCAAAGGTCAGCTTTTTGCGCAGCAAGTCTTACACAATGTATTCTAGACTGTTGCCCAGCCCCTACTCCTATGGCTTGTCCATCATAGCTAAAGCATACAGAGTTAGACTGCGTATATTTTAATGTAATCATAGCAACAATAAGGTCCTCAAGCGCGCTGCTTGGCAAATTTTTATTTTTAGTTACAATATTAGAAAAAAGCGTTTCATCAATGACAGCATTATTGCGGTTTTGTTCAAAAGTGATGCCAAAGACTTGTTTCTGCTCCAAAACTTGCGGTTCATAGTCTTTATCAATCTTTATAATGTTAAATGTGCCTTTTCTTTTTTGCTTTAGTATCTTTAACGCGCTTTGAGAATAATTTGGCGCAATGACACCGTCGCAAACTTCTCTTGCAATAACCTTTGCAGTAATTTCATCACAAGTATGGCTAAGGGCAACAAAGTCGCCAAAAGAGCTCATTCTATCAGTGCCTCTTGCTCTTGCATAAGCAGAAGCAAGCAGGGAATCGTCTAGTCCCTCTATATCATCTACAAAACACGCTTTTTTTAGCCTTTGGTCTAATTTTTTACCCACCGCTGCCGATGTGGGACTGACATGTTTAAAGCTAGTTGCGCAAGGCAAATTAACAGCTTTACATAACTCTTTAACAAGCTGCCAGCTATTAAAAGCGTCTAAAAAATTTATGTAGCCTGGTCTGCCGTTAAGTATTTCAATGGGCAAATCTTGCCCGCCGCTCATAAAAATTCTTGCAGGTTTTTGATTGGGGTTACATCCATATTTAAGCTCAAACTCTTTCATTCTCTCTCCTTAGTTGTTTTTATTAAATAGCCTAGCTTGACTAGTTTTTGTTGCAATATCTATATACTTTACATACAAAGAAATTTTATTTTCATCATTTAACGCATTCCAAATATTATTTGCAAACAAATCTATATCATCTAAAATTTCAACCATAACGGGCTCTCCGCTAAAAGACGGCAAAGGATTGCCATCATTTTTATAGGTATGTATAAAATGCCCTGCGCCCTTTTTTGACTGATAGTTGTAAAAGTGACGCTGGCACTCCTTGCCATCATTATTTGCGCACTTTAATATGCTTAGCTTGTAATTAAAATTATTATTGTCAAAATGTATAAGTCCGCTAATCCGTGGCGTGAAATTAGGGCAATCTGGCTCATATAAGCGAGTGGATAATGCATCTTCCATAGTTTTACCTTGCTGTAAATATTCTTGCACAGTATCTGTTTGGTCACCATTTGTCACGATAACAAAATTGCCTAGCTGTTTTATAGGAGAATAAATAATAAGGCTTGGATCAGACACTTTTTTGCTGTCAAAAGGCAAAATAATTACTTCATTATCCTTTTCCACAAAAATACGGTTTCTGCTGTTTGGACTTCTGCCCATAATAAAATAAGCAAAAATCGCCTTACTTTCGTCTTTGCTCTTACCAATAACAATACCCCTACCGGGATAGCTGTTTTGTTTAAGTAGTTTTACTATACTATTCATGTTATTTTTTCTCCTTTAGCATTTTTCTTGCCACAAGCTCCACCGCTCTTGGCAAAATAATCTGTTCAGCTTTTTCCATAACTCGCTTTTGCAAGGTTTCTGGCGTATCGTTTTTTAATACCCTAACTGCTTTTTGCATAATGATTTTACCGCCGTCAGGAACTTCATTGACATAATGCACAGTAGCCCCTGTCAGCTTAACTCCATACTCTAAAGTTGCTTTATGCACTCTAAGTCCATAATACCCCTTGCCGCAAAAAGACGGTATAAGCGATGGGTGTATATTTATAATTCTGTTTTCATATTTCTTAGTAAAATCTTTAGACAAAATTTGCATAAAGCCAGCCAGCACAATTATGTCAATATCATACATTTCTAAAGCTTTAATTACCTTATTCTCAAATTTTAGGTATCCGTTATCATCTTTTTGGATAACCAGAACAGGAATATTATTGCTTTGCGCTCTTTTTATAGCATAGGCGTTTGCATTGTTAGAAACTACTAAAGACAGCTTAGCCCGTGTTATTATATTAGCGTCAACAGCGTCAATTAGCGCTTGCAAATTAGTCCCGCCACCTGACACAAACACAGCTACATTTATCTTTTTATTAGTATTCATTTGAATCTCCTATAAGATAACTATCTTTTCGCTGCCACTTACCACTTTTCCAATTATATAGGCGTCTTCACCATTTTCTTTAAGTATGTCTAATGCTTTATTAGCATCATCTTTTGAAACTATAACAGTCATACCAACTCCCATATTAAAAGTATTTAACATATCCCTTTCTGATATTTTTCCAATCTTTTTTATGTAGTCAAATATATCTAGCGTTCTTATATCTTTTTTTGATATCATAGCGCAAAGCCCATCTGGCAATGTTCTAGGAATATTCTCATAAAAACCACCGCCTGTTATGTGGGTGATACCTTTTACTTGCATCTTTTCAATAAGCTTTAATATTGGTTTTACATAAATTTTAGTGGGCGTTAATAGCGTTTTGCCAAGCGACTTGCCGCCAAGTTCAGCAACTGGACTTAATAAATCCGTATTTTCTATATCAAAAACCTTTCTAACTAATGAAAAACCGTTAGAATGCACTCCGCTAGATGGCAATGCTACTATGATATCGCCATCAGTTATTTTACTGCTGTCTAGTATTTTATCTCTGTCCACAATACCTACGGCAAAGCCTGCAAGGTCATATTCATCTACTGGATAAAAACCAGGCATTTCTGCTGTTTCTCCACCAATAAGAGCGCAATTTGCCATTAAACAACCTTGACTTATGCCTTCCACTATCTTGGCTATTTTTTGGGGGTAGTTTTTACCTGTTGCTATATAATCAAGGAAAAAAAGCGGTTTTGCGCCAGAGCATATCACATCATTAACGCACATTGCCACACAGTCAATTCCTATTGTGTCATGAATATCTAACAAAAAAGCAAGTTTTAGCTTAGTTCCTACTCCGTCTGTGCCGCTTACAAGTACTGGCTTGTTTATGCCATCAAGGTTCAAATTAAACAGGCCGCCAAAACCGCCTATGTCAGATATAACATTTTTGTTCAGCGTTTTAGAGATATGTTTTTTCATAAGGCGCACTGCTTCATATCCTGCCGTAATGTCCACCCCTGCTTCTTTATAGCTGTTGCTAAGTGATTTCATTTTTTATTTTTCTCCTATCTTATAGTCATATTTTTTCTTACGATTTTGCTCACAAATAGCAGTTGGATACTGCCCGGTAAAACACGCTGAGCAAAAATTATTTCCGTTACCTGTAATGCGTATTGCGTTTTCCACGCTCAAATACGCCAAAGTATCCACTCCTATTATCTTGGCTATTTCATCTATGCTATACTTGCAGGCAATAAGACAATCTCTAGACGCAATATCAGTGCCATAATAACATGGGTGTAAAAAAGGCGGCGACGCAAGGCGCATATGGATTTCTTTTGCGCCAGCTTCTCTAAGCAGCTTAACTATTTTTTTGCTAGTTGTGCCCCTAACAATAGAATCATCTATAAGTATTATTTTTTTGTCCTTTACTGTGCTAGAAACGGGATTTAGCTTTATCTTAACCTGTGTTTCTCTCATGGACTGTTTGGGCGCTAAAAATGCTCTGCCTATGTATTTATTTTTGATAAGCCCTACTCCATAAGGTATTTTTGACGATCTAGAATACCCTATCGCCGCATCTATACCAGAATCTGGCACTCCCACAATGATATCTGCGTCCACAGGCAATTCCGTAGACAAAAATTCTCCTGCTCTAATTCTTGCTTCGTGTACAGAAACACCGTCCATAACAGAGTCAGGACGGGCAAAATAAATATACTCAAACAAGCAAAGAGAGGAAGAGCAATTATTGCAATGGTCTAGTATGCTGCGTACACCGTTAACATCAAAAATAATAATTTCGCCAGGTGCTATATCTCTTATATATCTTGCTCCTACGCTGTCTAAAGCACAGCTTTCTGACGCTACAACATAGTCGCCGTCCTCTGTTTTGCCATAGCAAAGCGGTCTTATGCCGTTTGCATCTCTTGCAGCAACTAGTTTTGTTGCGCTCATTACCACAAGTGAATATGCGCCCTTTATTATATTCATTGCGCAATTTATAGCTTCTTCTATGGATTTTGTATGAATTCTTTCTCTTGTTATTATGTTTGCAATAATCTCTGCATCACCGCTAGAATGAAAGACCAAACCTTGCATTTCCAGTTTTTCGCGAAGCTCTAAATAATTGGTTAAACTGCCATTATTTGCAAGAGCCAAATTGCCTTTAATATGGTTTACTACAATAGGCTGAGCATTGATTCTGCCCTTTTCGCCTTGCTTGCCGTAGCGCACATGCCCTATTGCTATGTTGCCGACGCCAAGATTATTTAATACTTCAGCGGAAAATACATCATTGACAACGCCCGCATCTCTATAATAGGAATAAACTCCCCTATCGTTTACCACAATGCCACAACTTTCTTGCCCCCTATGCTGCAAGGCAAAAAGTCCATAATAAACTGACCGCGCAATTTCATAGGTGTTTTTTGAAAATACACCAAAAACGCCGCATTCTTCTCTTAACTTTTGCAAATTAAATATTCCTCCCTTTAAAAAAGCAAGTAGAATTACTCTTCAAAAAACAGCTTAGCTAGTTCAATTGGTTCTATGTACTTGCCATCTTTATAAACACGCATATTGCCAGAAGATAGTTCGTCCATCAAAATAATTTCGTCATTATAAAAACCAAATTCATACTTTATATCATATAGTTCCATAGATTTTTCTTTAAGACAACTAGACACAATACTGGTGATTTCTTGCGTCATTTTCTCGACTAAATCATACTCTGACGCCATCATAATATCTAGAGCTATTAGAGCGTCCTTAGTTATAAGCGGGTCGCCTTTAGCGTCGTCTTTTATTGTCATCTCCACATAAGATGGCAATTTTGCGCCATTTCCCACATAAGCGCCATAGCGACGATAAAAACTGCCTACCGCCCTATCTCTACAAATGACCTCCAAGCCCTTGCCAAAAGGTTTTGTTGGCAAAACCTCCATAGTGTTATTATTAAGGTCAGCTTTTACATAATGGGTTTTTATATTAGCTTTTTTAAGTTTTTCAAAGAAAAAAACTGACATTTTTAAGTTTATGTTGCCAACGCCAGCTATACTTAATCCAACTTCATTTGCGCCTGGGTCAAAAACTCCACCCGTTCCTGTTACATCGTCTTTAAACTTTAGCAAATAATTGCCGTTTTCCAAAGCGTAAACATCTTTGGTTTTTCCTTTATATACCAACTTCATATTTTTCTCCTAGTTATACTTTTCAGAAATTGCTTTATCCTTTTGCAGCACTTTTTTAGTAGCTTCTTTACGGAAATCAACAAGTTTTTTAGCTAGCGTTTCATCGCTTACGGCAAGTATTTGCACAGCTAATAGCGCAGCGTTTACCGCGCCGTCAATAGCTACCGTAGCTACCGGAATGCCTGACGGCATTTGAACAGTGGATAAAAGAGCGTCAAGTCCGTCTAAAGCAGTAGACTTTATAGGAATACCTATAACGGGCATTTCACAATTCGCAGCAATAGCGCCAGCTAAATGCGCTGCTTTGCCAGCTGCCGCAATAATTACGCCAATGCCATTTTCTTTTGCGTTTTGCGCAAAATCTCTGGCTTGCTCTGGCGTTCTGTGAGCAGAAAGCACCTTAACTACATAAGGCACATCAAAATCCTTTAGCGTCAAAATTGTTTTTTCCACTATAGGCAAATCGCTATCGCTACCCATTATTACAGCAACTTTTTTCATTTACTTTACACTCCTTGTATTAGAAAATTCAAAAGGGCAGTATTAATCAGTTATTTGATTAACACTGCCCAGACGGTCGACATCGTTCAAGCTTTTTGCTCCCATGTGGTGCTCCACTTTTCCGTCAGTTACAAAAAACTCCTTAACATACTTATATTTTACAATAATCATCACTTAGCCGTCAACTAGAATACTGCTAGTATAACAGAAAATTTTGCAAAATTTTTAGTTGCAACAAGTTATCTTTTTTTATTAATTTTTGCTTTGGTTTCGCAATATATACAGCGGTAAATTCTGTTTTCTTTATCGGTAAGCTTAAATATATGCTGCAGTTCTTGCTCAGTTGAAGTTATACACCTTGGGTTTTTGCACTTTAGTACATTTTTCACTATCTCAGGCAGTTCTAAATGCCTGCGCTTTAGTAGTTTGCCGTCCTTTATTATGTTTACCGTAATGCCTGCGTCAATAAAGGCCAAGATATTTAGGTCTATATCTATCATTTTATCAATTTTAAGCACATCTTTTTTGCCCATCTTAACGCTGTCTGCGTTTTTAATTATTGCAACAGAGCATTCTAGCTCCCCAAGGTTTAGAATATTATAAATCTCCATTGCATTGCCTGCCTTTATGTGGTCTAGCACAATGCCGTCTTTAATAGGGGTAATTATCATTATTCCACCTCCAAAAGCTTTAATATAAGCGCCATTCTTATATATTTGCCGTTTTGCGCCTGCTTAAAGTAGCAAGCTCTAGAATCTCTGTCTATCTCTACCGAAATTTCATTTACTCTAGGCAATGGGTGCAAGATACTCAAGTCTTTTTTTGCATTTTCTAACTTATTTGGCGTAAGCACATAGCTATCTTTCAAGCGTATATAGTCAGCTTCATTAAAAAACCTTTCCCTTTGCACACGTGTCATATATAAAATATCAAGCGCATTCATAACAGAAACTAAATCAGAAGTTTCCACATACTCAATATTGTATTTTTTCAGCACTTCATGCTTGATATAGTCTGGAATAGTAAGTTCCCATGGTGAAATAAGTATAAATTTAACATTTTTATATCTAGCTAACGCAAGGATAAGCGAATGCACCGTTCTTCCAAACTTTAAGTCGCCGCAAAGCCCTATTGTCAGGTTGTCAAAACCGCCTTTTTCTCTATAAATGGTAAATAGGTCGGTCAGCGTTTGTGTAGGGTGGTTATGTCCGCCATCGCCTGCGTTAATAATTGGTACGCTTGCGCTCATTGCTCCAACTAGCGGCGCGCCTTCTTTAGGGTGTCGCATTGCGATAATGTCGGCATAATAGCTTATTACCTTTACAGTGTCTGCTACACTCTCTCCTTTAGCGGCAGAGCTTGAATTACTTTCAGAAAAACCTATAACATTACCGCCAAGTTCATACATAGCCGCTTCAAAGCTAAGCCTTGTCCTAGTAGATGGCTCAAAAAACAATGTGGCAAGCTTTTTCCCTTGACATTTTTGACTGTATGCTACAGGATTTTTCATAATCTTATCAGCTAAGATAATAAGCTCTTCAATTTCTTTTACATCTAAGTCAGTTATGCTAATAAGGTTTTTCATATACTATGCTCCCATCCAGCCGCTGTCCGATGGATTATCTCTGAATTTTTCCAACTTAATAATTTCTTGTTCTTTAATATACCCACTTTGCGCCGCAACTTCTACTATGGTGTCAAAGTCTGTTAAACTTATATTTTTTACATTATTTTCCTTAAGCCTGTCTAACCCTTTTTGCATACCATAAGTAAATATGCTCACTATTCCAAGCACTTCTGCTCCCGCTTGACGCAACGCGTTAACTACTTCTGTAACACTGCCTGCTGTGGAGATTAAATCTTCCACAACTACCACTTTTTGACCTTTTTCCAACTTTCCTTCAATTTGGTTTTGCCTGCCGTGGTCTTTACTGCCTGAACGAACATATCCCATAGGCAACTGTAGAATGTGCCCAACTATTGCCGCATGCGCTATGCCTGCTGTGCTTGTACCCATAAGCACTTCACATTCTGGATAGTTTTCTTTAATAAGCTTAGCCAAATTATTTTCTATTCTATTTCTAACTTGGGGCGCTGTAAGCGTCAATCGATTGTCGCAATATATTGGACTTTGTATGCCGCTAGCCCAAGTAAAAGGTTTTGACGGGCTTAAAAACACCGCTTTAATACTCAACAAATCTTTTGCTGTTTCTCTTTTCATTATCTCACCGCCTTATATAAATTCTTTTACGCATCTTAAGTATGCATTAAGTGGGTCTTTTGCCTTAGTTATCGGACGCCCTACCACAATAAAGTCTGAATTTGACTTGGCAAATGCAGGGTCAGCTATTCTCACTTGGTCGCCTTTTTCACTGTCTGCAAAGCGAATACCAGGGGTTACCGTAACAAAATCTCTACCGCAAACGCTCTTTACTTTTTCAGCTTCAAGCGGTGAGCAAACAACTCCATCTAAGCCTGCCGACAAGGCATTTTTAGCATAGTGCATAACAGTATCTGCCATGCTATGATTTATAAGAAGTTCATTATTTAGCGTTTCTTGACTGGTAGAAGTAAGCTGCGTTACCGCTATAAGCAGCGGCCTAGTGCCGTCTTTTCTTGTAAGCCCCTCTATCGCGTATTTCATCATTTCTGTACCGCCTGCCGCGTGCAAATTGCAAATATCTACATCTAAACTAGATAGTACGCTCATAGCTTTTTTAACAGTGTTGGGAATGTCATGAAGTTTAAGGTCTAAAAATATCTTATGTCCCCTTTTTTTAAGTTCTCTAACCATAACTGAGCCAGTAGCGTAAAAAAGCTCCATTCCAATTTTCAAAAATGGTCTATATGAGCCAAATTGCTCTAAAAAGTCAAACAACTCTTTTTCTCCGTTAAAGTCACACGCAATAATTACATCTTTCATTAGTGTCCGCCCCCTATAATATCTTGTATTTTATTTATTTTATACTCTGCCATAACTTTAGGTAAGTTAGCAACAATTTCTTTCATTGCAAATGGATTAATTAAGGTTTGAGAACCAACTTGCACAGCGGTTGCGCCAGCTAGCATCATCTCTATGACATCTCTTGCGCTAGAAACTCCGCCAATTCCGATAATAGGTATTTTTACTTGTTGGTAAACTTGATATATAGCGCGTAGTGCAACAGGGAATATTGCCTTTCCAGAAAATCCCCCCATTTTGTTTGCAATGATTGGTTTTTTAGTCGCCAAGTCTATGCGCATACCTAACAAGGTATTAATTAAACTAAGTCCGTCTGCCCCTTGCTCTTCACAAATTTTTGCCATCTTGACAATGTCTGTAACATTGGGAGTAAGTTTTACATAAAGCGGTTTTTTAGTAAGCACCTTTCTAACTTCTTTTACAACTTCTTTCAAAGCTTCTGGACTTGTGCCAAAATTTTCTCCATCAGCGTGCAAATTTGGACAGCTTACATTTAATTCTAGCATACCTATATCGTCACACTCATTTACTAATTTTGCGCAAGCTACAAACTCCCCAATGGAAAACCCGCCAATATTGGCAAGGATAAGGTTGTTAAAGCACTTTCTAAGCATAGGTATTTGCTCACCTATTACATTTTTAATACCTGGATTTTGCATACCTACTGAATTTATCATTCCGCTATAGCATTCTGCTATCCTTGGCGTGGGATTGCCAAACCTAGGCTCAAGTGTAGTGCCTTTTATAGAGATTCCGCCAAGTATATTTAAGTTAAAATATTTACTAAACTCATATCCATATCCAAATGTGCCGCTAGCAGCTATTATGGGATTTGGTAAATTTATATTGCCTAAAGAAACAGAAATATCTACCATATAAGCTCCTTTTTTTCAAAAACAGGTCCTTCTTTACAAATTCTCTTTGCGCCGCTATGTGTCATAATACTGCACCCCATGCAAGCGCCAAAGCCACAGCCCATTCTCTCTTCCAAGCTAATTTGTCCGTCAGAGATCGTCATATTACAAACAGCTTTTAACATGGCAAGCGGACCGCAAGTAAAAAAGTAGTCGTATTCTATACCGTCTAAAAGTTCAGTTACAAAACCTTTATGCCCTATACTACCATCTGCCGTAGCTACCAAAACTTCACAGCCAAGGGCGCTAAACTCATTTGCCAAAAACACTTCTTCCCCAATATTAAAACCAAGCAAAACTTTGGGCGAAATGCCTATTTTTACCAGCTCTTTAGCCAATCTGTAAAGTGGCGGAACGCCCACTCCGCCGCCAATAATGATAGGATTTTTATCGCTCTTGGTTATATCAAAGCCGTTGCCTAGCCCTATCATACAATTAAGAATTATGTCCGGCGTCAAACTTGCCATAGACTTTGTGCCTTGACCTAATATTTTGTATATAATCGTAATGCTATTTGCGTCATAGTCACATACTGAGATAGGCCGTCTTAAATAAAAGTCTTGCAAAGTAATATTTATAAACTGCCCTGGTTTTGTAATGCTTTTTGTATTGCATTCAAGCACCATTTTATAAGTGTTTTTTGCAATTTTTTCATTTGAGAGTATTTTACAATTTTGTATATCCATACTTTTTTCCTTTATGAGTCGATAGTGGAAACTACTAGCGTTATTTCTTCTAAAACATCAAGTAATGCCCTAACTGTATCAAGACTGGTAAACATAGTAACAGCATTTTCAACAGCGCACTGTCTTATGGCAAAGCCGTCAGAGTACCCTTGCATATCTGCATCATATCCCCTTGTGTTTATAACATAGCTAATATGGCCTAAACGCATGGTGTCTAATATCTCATTACTGCCTTGGCTAAGCTTTTTTCTCACTCTTGTTCTTATGCCATTTTCAATAAGAAATTTAGCAGTGCCTTTAGTTGCTTCTATGTTAAATCCTAGTGAGTAAAATCTCCTCACAAGCTCTAGAGCTTCAGCTTTGTCTTGGTCGCAAACCGTTATAAACACTGTGCCATAATTAAGCACTTTTGTGCCACCAGCTTGCAAGGCTTTGTACAGCGCCCTTGTAAACTTTTTATCATAACCTATTGCTTCGCCTGTAGACTTCATCTCTGGCGAAAGGTAGGCATCTATGCCATATAACTTAGAGAAAGAAAACACAGGAGTTTTTACATACCATTTTTCTTTTTCTGGCGCTACACCATCATATAAGCCTTGCTCTTTTAATGACTTACCTAGTATCACAGAAGTTGCGATATCAGCTAAAGGAAATCCTGTTGCCTTAGAGATAAAAGGCACTGTTCTTGATGACCTTGGATTAACTTCTATAACATACACTCTGTCTGCTTTATCTACTATAAATTGAATGTTATAAATACCAATTATGCCAATGCCAAGTCCTAATTGCTTTGTATAATTTATTATGGTTTCTTTTACTTTTTGCGAAACGCTAAAGGTGGGATAAACGCTTATGCTGTCGCCAGAGTGTATGCCCGTTTTTTCAATAAGCTCCATGATACCTGGCACAAACACATCTTTTCCGTCGCAAATAGCATCAACCTCTAGCTCTTTTCCTATGATATATTTGTCTACTAAAACAGGGTGCTCTTCGTCGATAGCAACAGCGGTCTTTAGATATTTTTTAAGCGCTGACGGCGTATTAACTATTTGCATTGCTCTGCCGCCTAATACATAGCTTGGTCTTACCATTACAGGATAACCCTGCTCATTAGCTGCTTGTAGTCCCTCTTCAATAGTAGTAACGCCCTTGCCCTTTGGCTGTGGAATTTGCAATTTTTCCATTATCTTTTCAAAGCTATCACGATTTTCCGCTCTTTCTATTGCAGCGCAATCAGTACCAATGATATTTACCCCCCTTTTCTTAAGGGGCAAAGCTAGATTAATAGCTGTCTGTCCGCCTAGTGTAGCAATTACGCCATGGGGTTTTTCCCACTCTATTATGTTGCATACATCTTCTATGCATAGCGGTTCAAAATAAAGTTTATCACTGGTTGTATAGTCAGTCGATACTGTCTCAGGATTATTGTTTATAATAATAGCTTCATAGCCATTTTTCCTTATAGTGTTTACAGCGTGTACAGTAGAATAATCAAACTCCACTCCTTGCCCTATCCTTATAGGACCTGCGCCAAGCACTATTATTTTTTTCTTGTCTGACACTTTAGACTCATTTTCTTCTTCATAAGTGGAATAAAATAAAGGCACATTGCTTTCAAATTCCCCTGCCACAGTATCTATCATCTTATAAACAGGCATTATGTGGTTTGCTTTACGCAACAAATAAATGCTATCTTCATCTTTATTCCAAAGCTTGCTTATGTATTTATCGCTAAAGCCCATACGCTTTGCTTGATATAAAACCTTTATGTCGCCTACATTACTAGCAAGCCTAAGCTCCATATCCACAATTCTTCTAAATCTTTCTAAGTACAGCATATCTATATGTGTGGCGTTATAGATGACTCCAAGGTCAGTTTTTAACCTTATAAGTTGCGCTATTGCATAATAGATATCGGAGGGATATTCTTTTATGTAAGACAAAAGTTCTTGCTTGCTCATATTGTCAAACTTGCTTAAATAATAATGCTCTGTCCCTTCTTCTAATGAGCGTACAGCTTTTAGCAAGCACTCTTCCAAAGTTCTGCCCACGCTCATAATTTCCCCTGTGGCTTTCATTTGCGTTCCTAGCTTGTTAGAGCAAGATGGAAACTTATCAAAAGGAAAACGGGGCATTTTTGCCACAATATAGTCTAGATTAGGCTCTGTGCTAGCTAGAGAGCTTGCAAGGTGTATTTCGTCAAGGTTAAGTCCTATCGCTATCTTTGCCGACACTCTTGCAATAGGGTATCCTGTCGCCTTAGACGCCAAAGCCGATGAGCGTGACACTCTTGGGTTTACTTCAATAATAAAATACTCAAAAGATTGTGGGTCAAGCGCAAATTGTACATTGCAACCGCCTTCTATCTTTAATTCTCTTATAAGTCTTAGCGCCGAGTCGCAAAGCATATTATACTCTTTAGATGTAAGCGTTTGAGCAGGCGCAACAACAAGTGAGTCGCCAGTATGAACGCCCACAGGGTCGATATTTTCCATACTGCAAATAATAATCGCTGTATCGTTGGCGTCCCTTATTACTTCAAACTCTATTTCCTTATACCCTTTAATGCTCTTTTCCACCAAAACTTGTCCAACAGGGGAAAGGGAAAGAGCATTTTCCATTATTTCAATAAGCTCTTTTTCATTATTAGCAAAGCCACCGCCTGTCCCGCCAAGAGTAAAAGCAGGGCGCAATACAACAGGATATTTTATTGCATTTGCCGCTTTTATAGCGTCATCAATTGAGTATGTAATAATTGACGGAACGGTAGGCTCTCCGAGCTTTGTGCAAAGCTCTTTAAATTGCTTTCTGTCTTCCGCTCTTTGTATACAGTCGCTCTTTGTGCCCAAAAGCTCTACATTGCACTCTTTTAGCACGCCTTTTTTATCAAGCTGCATTGCTATATTAAGTCCTGTTTGTCCCCCCATGCCAGCTATTATAGCGTCTGGCCTTTCATAGCGAATAATCTTTGCCACATACTCTAAAGTAAGCGGTTCCATATACACCTTGTCAGCAATGGTTGTATCAGTCATAATTGTAGCTGGGTTAGAGTTAATTAGTATTACGCTATACCCTTCTTCCTTTAGCGCAAGGCAAGCTTGCGTTCCGGCATAATCAAATTCTGCCGCTTGTCCTATTACAATAGGCCCAGAGCCTATAACAAGTATTTTTTTAAGGTCTTTTCTTTTAGGCATTTTTCACCTCTTTCATAAGGCTTATAAATTGGTCATAAAAGCTTATATTTTCTCCCGACGCTTTAAGCGCTGGATGAAACTCCACTCCCACGGCCCTATCTTCTTTGCAAGCTATTCCTTCAATGGTATCGTCCAATAAATTAATATGCGTAATTTCAAGCGGTGTACCTTTTATGGAGTTTTTATCAATAGTATAGCTATGGCTTTGGTTCGTTGTTTCTATTTTTCCGTTTATAAGGTTTTTTACCGGGTGATTAAAACCGTGATGCCCAAGCTTCATACAGCTAGTAGTTGCGCCGTATGCAAGGGCAATTATTTGACACCCAAGCCCGGTGCCTCCAATGGGATATTTTCCTATAAGGTTCTTAACTTTATCCACTACCACTTGCGCTTCTTCCGCGCGCCCTGGACCATTGGTAATATAAACACCATCGGGGTTTATAAACCTTATCTCTTCATCAGTAATAGTCCACGGCATTATAGTTACATTACAGCTTCTATCATTAAGTGCCTTTATTTCGCTTTTTTTAAGTCCGCAATCAATAGCTAGCACGCTAAAAGTATGTTTTGATGTCCTTGCATACCATCTTTTACTAGCCATTTTGCTTGCCAAATTTCTTTCAATAATGGTATTTTTAATCTTATCCATCGCTTCATTTGTTGGCGTATTAATGTCAGTTATTATAACTTTGCCTAAGCCCTCATCTCTTAGCTTTTTGAACATTTTACGGGTATCTACTCCTTCTATTGCAGGAATATTATTTTCTTCCAGCAATTCAGATAGCGTTTTACTATATCTAAAGTTGCTTGGACTATCATTATATTCTCTCACTATAAGTCCGCCTATTGCAGTATTTTTTGCTTCAAAGTCCTCATCTACTATACCGCAATTTCCAATTAGCGGATAAGTCATAAGCATCATTTTGCTGGTATAGACGGGATTGCTTATTATCTCTTGATATCCCACCATTGTGGTGTTAAAAACAATTTCCATCACCTTTTCTACATCACTGCCAAACCCAGTCCCTAAAAACTCTGTGCCGTCCTCAAACACAATTTTTTTGTTTATTTCTTTTCCCAAACTATATTTCCTCCTGACATTGTCAAAATGCATTCACCAAAAACTTCCCTGTCTGCAAAAGGCGTGCTGCGCCCCTTTGATAAAAAATTGCTTGTATCAATTTTATACTTTGAATCCAAATCAAAAATAGCAATATCGGCTTTTTTACCAAGCTGTATTTCTTTACCTATCTTAAACCTTTTGCTGGGGTTTACCTGCATAAGTTCAATTAGCTTCTTTAAGCCAATTATGCCTTTTTTTACAAGTTCTGTATACATAACAGCAAATGCTGTTTCTAGACCAACAACTCCCATAAGACTATCCTTTAGCCCTTTTGACTTTTCTTCAAAAGAATGGGGTGCGTGGTCGGTAGCTATCATATCAATAGTGCCATCTTTTATACCGTCAATAAGCGCCACGCGGTCTTTATTACTTCTTAATGGCGGATTCATTTTGTACTTGCCGTCATCTGCTATATCCATATCGGTAAAGACTAAGTAATGAGGCGCTGTTTCGCAAGTGACATCTAATCCATCATTTTTAGCCTGTCTTATAAGCTCCACACTTTCTTTTGTGGAAACATGGCAAACATGGTAAGAGCATAAAGTCTCTCTTACAAGGCGCAAATCTCTCTCCACTTGCCTGTATTCGCTCTCTGACGAAATGCCTTTATGTCCATTAATTTTTGCATAATTACCATCGTGTATATATCCGCCATTTAAAAGAGAATCGTCTTCACAGTGCGCAACAATTATTTTGCCAAGCTCTTTAGCTTTTAGCATAGCTTTTCTCATAATCTCACTATCTTGCACTCCCCTGCCATCGTCAGAAAAAGCAACTACAAATTCGCTTAGCTTTTCCATATCCGATAACGCCTTTCCCATTTGGTTTTTTGTAATGGAAGCATAGGGATAAACCTTAACTTTTGCGCTTGAAGCAATTATGTCAAGCTGTCTTTGTAAGTTTTCCATGCTGTCTGGCACAGGGTTAAGGTTGGGCATAGAGCAAACAGAAGTAAATCCACCGCGCGCTGCCGCTAAAGTGCCAGTCAAAATACTCTCTTTATAAAAAAAACCAGGTTCTCGTAAATGCGTATGTACATCTACCAAACCTGGTATAACTATTATATTTTTGCCGATGGGCAAAAAACAAAGCCCACCATTTTTTTTAGGAAAATCCAAAACCTTATCTATGACACCTTTTGAAATGAGCAAATTACAATTTTTAAATTCATTATCTAAAAATATTTGCACATCTTTCAAAGCAAAGTTCATTAAAAGCGCCACCTTGTATGGATTTTTTTCATTATAGCATTATTAAAAATGCCTAGTCAAACAAAAAAGGCGCCTTTCAAAAAATATTATAAGCTAAGCTTTCTTTTGCTTTACCATAGAGTTTCCATTCTTTCACAAAAAGCGTACATATCTTTTATTTCAAGAACGGTGCCGTCATCTAGCACAACTGTGCCATTCCAATACCCATGCACTTGATGGCAATTAGTGCCTATTAGTCCCAAAACCTTAATGCCTGTGGCGTTGTCGTAAAAGGGTGTCATCGTAAGGTTAAACCTGCCATCTTCCGACTTAAACGCCCAAGACTCCATCCATCTTCCAACGGGACATACTTCAACATTAACAGCGCCTATCTTGTGACAAACTCCGTCATAAAAAAGGGCAGTTGCTGTTGCGTTTGAGTCGTCGCCAAATCCCCAAGTTATTTCAAAGCCAAAAAGCTTGCCGTCAATTCTTGTTGAGCCATTGCCCCAGTACCAAGTATTTTTATAAGGCCACACGCCTCGACCCCAGTCTAGCACTCCAAAAGTATCTTCATTAGAAAACTCAAACACCTCATCGCCAATTATGGCTTTTCCGCATGCAGGCATACAATTTATTTTATTGGTGTAAAAGAATCGCCCTTTTTGCTCAAAAGGCGTTGCTGTTGTTATAGATTGATGGTTTTCCATCATCTCTAAATTAAATTCCATCAAAAAAGGTTGTTCTCCCGCGTTGTCTTCAAACCTTAAAATTCTATTTCTTTCATCTACATCAAAACTTAACAAAATGCCTCCACCTTGGTAACTAAAGCTGTGAGGGATATCGCCGTTTTCAGGCAGTCTATAACGGTTTTTTGTAAATAACGCTGTGCTTCCTGACGAATAAGTCTTGCCTGTTTTAAGATTTATTAGCTTTGCGCTAGCGCCAGCACCTATACTTATGTTTGCAAAACAAATCTGCACTGCATACCTATCGTTACCCAACTGATAAAAATCCCATTCTTTTATCCTTCTTGACGGCGCTGATATATCTTGTCTATTGTACTCATACAAGTTTCTTCTACACCAGCCAGGCTTTGTAAGATTGCCCTCTTTAGTCAACAATTTGGTAGCTTTGGTAATCTCTATTTGCTTTTGCATCATTATCTCCTTTTTTGCAATAACATAATTATATAATACTTAGCTAACTAGTGTCAAATTTTGAAATTTTTACACCTTTAGCAAAACATTTTCTATCATTAGTTTGTGGCAATTTTGCTAGCTATATCATATATTAGTTAACTTATAGTTATACTAACAGCTAAAATTAGCAATTGAATTTTACCTGCTGTCGTGTTATAATTACAACTAGTTGTATACTTCATAAGATAAGGAGAAATTAAAGTGAAAGAAAAAAAGTTACGCGGCAACCCCAGAAGATATCAAAATCTGCCCTATGTTAAAAAATCTCACATGGTGGCTCTTGGACTAGGTGACCTAGGGTATAGCTTAGTGTCTGGCACAGTTGCCACATACATAATGGCTTTTGGCACAATGGTTGTTGGATTATCAGGCGCTCTGATGGGTATAGCTATTGCAATAGGCACTATTATTGATGCCATCTCTGACCCTATTGTAGGACATTTATCCGACAACAGCAAAAACCGCATTTTTGGCAAAAGACACTTATGGATACTTATTGGCCTTATAGGGCTTATGGCAACTTCTGTCTTTATATGGTATGTGCCCAAAGGGTTATCTGCTATAAAAACATTTATTTGGTTTGCAGTAGGTCTAACTGTGCTAAGAACCTTTAATACCTTTTATTTTACTCCCGTTGGCGCATTTTCTGTAGAAGTTAGCAATGACTATAATGAAAGAACGACCATTCAAGCATTCCGTTCTATTGGATACATTATAGGTATGATATTGCCCGTAGTCATTATGGGAACATTCCAAAACAAATACGCTATACGAAATGAGCTTGGCGAAGTTATTATAAAAGGACAATTCTTTGCGCAAGGCTATAGAGATTTTGCTTTGGTGGCGGTAGCTGTATGTTTTGTAACAGGAGTCTTTATGTACATAATGACTTTTTCCGACATAAAACAAGTACGGGCTAGACAAAAGTTAGAAGAGACAGTCAAACAAAAATCATCGCTCAAAAAGGTGTTAATGGACTTTTTGGGCGTACTAAAAAGCGGCGATATGCGCAGCATAATCTTTGGCTATGCTATATCAATGGTTAGCGCAACGCTTATTATATCGCTTGGATTTCATGTATTTACCTTTACATTTGAACTAGCTACCACACAAATGTATATTCTCATGGGCGGACTACTAGTTATGACAATAGTAGGCCAACCGCTTTGGCCAATGTTAAGTAAAAAATATGACAAAAAACGCTCTATGCTAACAGGACTTATTATTAGTTTAATAGGGTGTGTATTGCTCTTTGTATGCTGGTTTTTAAGAGATTGGATAAATACTTTAATAGAGTCCAATATCGCGCTTATCATTCTTTTGCCTCCGCTAATGATAGCAGGTTTAGGCACAGGCGTACTTTATTCTATGCCCTTAGCTTTAATTGGCGATGCCGTAGTTAAAAATAGCGTTGATGACAAAAGTGAAAAAACAGGCACTTATGCTGGCATGATGACATTTGCATATAAAATTAGTCAATCCTTGACTCAGCTTGTAAGCGGAATATTGCTTTCTACTATAGGATTTGTGGAAGGCAGCCATGTGCAAAGCTACAGAACTTCTTCCAACCTTGGACTAATTCTTTGCATAGGTATAACAGCAGTTATAATTGTAGGTATCATTATATTTGCAACTATGAAGCTTGATAAAGGCGAGATAACAAGACTTATGAAAGAGCATGAAGAGAACTGTCTTGAGCTTGCTAAAAAAGAGCAATCTAGCGTTGGCGATGAAGAAAATTAGAGTTTTAAACAATCCAATTGAAGAGCGGTAACTAATGAATATTGAAACAACAGGAAAAACAGAATTAAAAAAAGCAAAATCTATTGAAATAAGCAAAAAAGCTATTCTTATATCGGTTATTATTGTATTAAGCCTAGTGGTGTGCGCCTATATACTCACCTTTATATTGCCAACAGGCGAATATCAAAGAGGTACAGATGGCGCCATAATACAAGGTACATTTGAGTATAAGCAAATGGAGGGTATAAAATGGTGGCAATTTTTATTGTCGCCATTTATGATATTGTCGCCAACTTCGGGCGGCTATGCCACTGTTTGGGCTATTTTAATATTATTATTTGTAATAGGCGCTATCTTTACAGCGCTTGACGAAAGCGGAATATTAAAATATATGGTAGAAACGCTAGCTAGGCGGTTTGGCGCAAAAAGATATATACTGTTATTTTTGCTTGCTTTTGCATTTATGTTTTTAGGCAGTACGGCAGGAATGTTTGAAGAGCTTATTCCCCTTGTTCCCGTTGTTATAATGCTTTGTTATGCTATGGGCTGGGACGCTCTTACTGGACTTGCTGTGTCAATCTTAGCTGGCTGTTTTGGCTTTGCTGCAGGCGTGGTAAACCCCTTTACCGTAGGTGTTGCGCAATCGCTTGGCGGACTTGTTATGTTTTCAGGCATAGGACTTAGGCTTGTTACTTTTATAATAGCTTACATAATCCTAATGGCGTTTTTATTCCCTTATGTCAAAAAGATAGAAAAAAATCCTAAAAAATCTCTTGTTTATGCAGGTGACGCAAAAAGAAAGCAAGACTTTAGTTTTCAATTAGATTCTTTTACCTTTGACAAAAATAAAAGCAACGCTCTTGTATGGTTTGCAGTATGGCTTTCAGTAGTAATTGTCATTGCTATAGTTTCTATATTTGTTCATACGCTTGCAGATTATGTAATGTTTATTACTGTAGGCATTTACCTTATAGCTGGACTGGGAGCTTGCATTATTTGCGGACTTAAAGGTAAAAAGCTATTAAAATCCCTAACAAAAGGCGCAATAACTTTACTTCCTGCTGTCGCTATGATACTTATTGCTGGAGGAATTAGATACATCATAGAGCAAGGCGACATAATGGACACCATACTTTATAACTGCGTAAAGCTAATGCAAGGCAAAAACCCATTTGTAGCAATTCTCATCATTTACGGCATTATATTTTTGTTTGAAATGTTTATTCCATCGGGTAGCGCAAAAGCATTTTTGCTTATGCCTATGATTTTTAGCATTTGTCAGCTTATAGGTGTTAATGGTCAAATTGCAGTGCTGGCTTTTGCTTTTGCCGACGGTTTTGCCAATGTAATTTTGCCCACCAATGCAGGACTGCTACTCATACTTGGGCTAACTACCGTTGACTATGGCAAATGGTTTAGGTGGAGTTTTAAGATACAATTTACTTTGCTTTTAGCCACAATAGGCATACTTGCAATAGCTTACTATGTCGTTTACTAAACTTTTGGAGTTATAAATGTATAATTTATTAAACAGTATATCATTAGACGCTATCATTGATATTATAATAAGCGGTCTGGTTTTTATTTTTTTATTAATAATGACTTTACGCACACTGCTTGCGCCTAAGGCAAAAACGGGAGAGCAAACTGTGCATTATGATTTAGATTTATCTAGAGCTGTTAAAAATTTATCTAAAGCTATCCAAATTCCTACCATATCCCCCAAATTTAAAGGCGATAACAAAGAAGCATTTTTGGCATATGAGAAATTTTTGGAAGAGTCCTATCCCCTTATTCACACCACAGCAAAAAAGACAGTAATAAACGACCATGCACTAATTTTTCACATAAAAGGAAGCGATGATAGCTTATTGCCTATTGCCTTTCTTGCCCATCAAGATGTTGTGCCGTCCACAGAAGATAGTTGGGACTATCCACCTTTTTCTGGCAAGATAGTAAATATTGACGGAGAAGAATTTATATATGGCAGGGGCACAGTAGATATGAAAGGGCAGATGATATCTACCTTAGAAGCTGTTGAGTACTGCTTAAAAAACAATATAAAGCTTAAGCGCGACTTATACCTTTGCTTTGGATACGATGAAGAGCTAACAGGCACTTTAGGAGCGCTTAGCATAGTAAAACACCTGCAAAAGAACAATGTGGTTTTTGAATTCATTATAGACGAAGGCGGTTTGGTGCTAGATGGTAAAATGCTAGGCATTAAAGGCAATGTCGCACTAATTGGCAACAGCGAAAAAGGCTATATTGACTATGCGCTTAGCGCAACTTGTGACGGCGGTCATTCCTCTGCGCCTATGCATCCTACCTCCATTGAAACACTATCAAAAGCCATAACAAAGCTTAGCAAAAAACCCTTGCCTTTACGCTGGACAAAGTCCACAGAAGAACTGTTTAACGCGCTCATTCCTCACATGAATTTTTTAGCAAGGTTTGTCTGCGTAAACAGGAATATCTTTTCTCCTATTTTGAAAGCTGTGCTAGCTAAAGTCAATCCAGCGGTAGAAGCTGTAATGCGCACTACCATTGCGCCCACTATGATAAAGGGAAGCGACGCGCTAAATACCATATCTAAGACAGCCACCGTCAACATTAACTGCCGACTATTAGAAGGCGACACCGACCAAAGCGTTAAAGAGCATATTAAAAAGGCAGTAGGTAAACATATTAAAGTGGAAATGGAAAAAACTAGTTCTTATGACCCGCCTAGTCCATTTTCAAGTATAGACACTCCGTCATATCAACTTATTGCAAAGTCCATTGCCCAGTCTTTTGGCAATCTTATCCCCGCGCCTTTTACCTTTATAGCAGGAAGCGACGCAAAATTTTACTATCCTGTATCAAAACACATTTACCGCTTTACACCTTTTATGGTGGATATTGACGACGCAGAAATGATACACGGCGCAAATGAAAGATTGAAAACAAAAGAACTAATCCCTGCTATTACATTTTTTATAAGAGTTATTGAAAACGCCAATAAATAAGCAAATAAAAAAAAACGGTGTCTAAAAAAACACCGTTTTTCTTTTTATCATAAATTTTATTCTGTCAACACCCTTTGCAAAATAGCTATTGCTTTATCTAGTTCCTCATAACTTATGTTAATAGGCGGAGCAAACCTAATTGTTCTCTCATGCGTTTCTCTAGCCAAAACGCCATTTTCAATAAGTTTAGCTACATAAGGCGCTGCGTCCTGACAGAATTCCACGCCAATAAGCAAGCCTTTGCCCCTTATATCAATAATTTTGCTATTTTTTATTTCTTTTAGCTTATCGGTAAGATACTTACCTTTTTCTGCCGCCATTTCAGGATAGTTATCTCTTTGCAAAATTTCCATTGCCTTTAATGCAACGGCGCACGCTAAAGGATTACCGCCAAAGGTAGAGCCATGCGAACCTGGAGTAAACACATCTAAGATATCTTTGTTTGCCGATATTGCCGAAACTGGCATAATGCCACCGCCTAAAGCCTTGCCTAGTACATAGATATCAGGCGCTATGTCTTCATGCTGGCAGGCAAACATTTTGCCCGTTCTAGCAAAGCCTGTTTGCACTTCATCTGCGATAAACAAAATGTTATGCTTGGTGCAAATTTCTCTAACTTTTCTTAAATAGCCGTCCTTTGGAACAATTATTCCCGCTTCCCCTTGTATAGGCTCTACCAAAAACGCTACGGTGTTTGGCGTAATTGCTTTTTCAAGCGCGTCAGCATTGCCGTATTCTACCACCTTAAAACCGCTTGTAAAAGGTCCAAAACCTTTTCTTGCCGTTGCATCAGTACTCATGGTAATTATGCTTATAGTTCTGCCATGAAAGTTATTAGAGCAACAAATAATTTCTTGCCTGCCCTCTTCTACTCCCTTTTTAAATGCTCCCCAACGCCTTGCTGTTTTTAGCGATGTCTCCACAGCTTCTGCGCCCGTATTCATAGGAAGCACCATTTCTTTTTGAGTAAGACGAGCAAGTTCTTTACAGAACTTCCATAATATATCATTGTGGAAAGCTCTTGAGGTTAGCGTAACTTTATCAAGCTGGTCTTTAGCCGCTTTAACTATCTCAGGGTGGCAATGCCCAAAATTTAGAGCAGAATATGCGCTTAGCATATCAAAATATTTTTTACCTTCAGGGTCGGTAACAACTGCGTCTTCACCTTTTACAATCACCACTTCTTTTGGCTTATAATTATGAGCGCCATAATTTTCAGTTTTTGCTATAATTTCTTTAGTAGACAACATATTTTTACTCCTTAAAATAATACCTTATTATTATACTATATTTTAGCGCTTAAAACAACTCTTAAAAAGCATAAAAAAAGGCGGTCTGCGCTTTATTGAACGCCGAACGCCTTTTTATTAAATGCATTTAAATGGTTATATTCTTGCTATAAAATCTGCCAAAGTATTAGCAGCATCGCCTAAATATAAATGCACGCCGTCTTTTGTATATAGCGGATTATCTACGCCTGCATAACCTGGCTTTGTATCATAGTTAAAGATAAATATGTTCTTGCACTTATCTATCGACAAAACAGGCATACCATAAATGGGCGTACCGACTGCGCTTCTTGCCGCTGGATTGGTGACATCGTTTGCCCCCACCACAACAGCAATGTCAGCTTGCTCAAATTCATGGTCTATCTCTTGCATTTCAAATAAGTCCTCATAATCGAC
The DNA here is from genome assembly GCA_012520515.1 of Clostridiales bacterium. Taxonomy (GTDB): domain Bacteria; phylum Bacillota; class Clostridia; order Christensenellales; family DTU072; genus CAG-1782. The sequence continues at coordinate 875 of JAAYOD010000048.1, read as the reverse complement.
ATCGGCTTCGCAAAGCAATACATTCATATGACCTGGCATTCTACCAGCTACTGGATGAATAGCATACTTAACTTCTGCTCCTAGTTCTTGGAACTTATCAGCAAGCCTTTTTACAAGGTGTTGTGCTTGCGCTATTGCCATACCGTACCCTGGCACAATAATAACTTTTTTTGCACTTCGCACAATTTCCATATCATCAACTTTTTTTATAGGCTCTTTAATGTCTGTATCTGGTGCTTTATCTAAACTCTTAATAAAATCATTTAGCGTATCTGCTGCATTTCCAAGGTACAAATGCACGCCTTCAGTACGGGTATAAAGTGGATTGTCTACGCCTGCGTAACCTGGCTTTGTGTCATAGTTAAAGATAAATATATCTTTGCAATCTTCAACAGAGAGTACGGGCATTCCATAAATAGGCGTACCAATTGCGCTTTTAGCCGCTGGATTTGTGACATCGTTTGCCCCTACAATTATACACGCATCAGCTTTTGCAAAGTCGCTGTCTATCTCTTGCATTTCATACAAGTCTTCATAGTCTACATCAGCTTCGCAAAGCAATACATTCATATGTCCAGGCATTCTGCCAGCAACTGGGTGAATTGCGTATCTAACTTTTGCGCCTTTAGCTTGCAAAGTGTCGGCAAGCTTTTTAACAAGGTACTGCGCTTGCGCTATTGCCATTCCATACCCTGGTACAATAATGACATCTTTAGCCTTATTTAGTATTTCAGCTGGATTTGCTTTTTTAGAGTCTATTTCTTTATCTTCAGCTTGTCTTGCCGTTTCTACTGCTTCTGTATCAGTCGCCTTAACTAAACTCTTAATAAAATCATTTAGCGTATCTGCTGCATTTCCAAGGTACAAATGCACGC
>JAAYOD010000047.1 GCA_012520515.1 Clostridiales bacterium | reverse complement strand
TCTATAAAAGGAGAAGTTATTTACTCTACCTTTGACGAAATGCCAGAGCATCACACCAAAGCTTCAGAGCTAGTGTTAGAGCGCGCAAAAAGACTTGTGGAACTTGGCGAAGATGTCGTTATACTAATGGACAGCCTAACGCGCTTAGCGCGCGCCTACAACCTTACAATTGCGCCCACTGGCAGAACGCTGTCTGGCGGTATAGACCCAGGCGCATTGCATAGTCCAAAGAGATTTTTTGGAGCGGCAAGAAATATAGAGTTTGGCGGCAGTCTAACCATTATTGCCACTGCGCTTGTCGATACTGGCAGTAAAATGGACGATGTCATTTATGAAGAATTTAAAGGCACAGGTAATATGGAACTGCACCTAGACAGAAAACTGCAAGAAAAACGCATTTTCCCCGCCATAGACCTAAACCGCAGCGGCACAAGAAGAGAAGAACTGCTTCTTGACCAGTCCGAACTACAAGGCATTTGGATAATGAGAAGAATGCTAGGTTCAGGCGATAACAGTGAAGCCACTGAAAACCTAATCAACTGTATTATCAAGACCAAAACAAATAAGGACTTCTTTAATATGCTAGAAGCTTATATGGCAAAATTGCAACGCTTAAAACAGCAAGGCCATACGCTAAAGTAAACAAAAAAAGTGCGAATTTATCGCACTTTTTTATTTGAATATAAATTTAGTTATTAACTATATTCTGTTATTGCAGCCTAGCACATTGACAAGCTTATGTCTTACTATTTCCTTAACCGCCTGACGAGCTGGCCCTAAGTATTGGCGTGGGTCAAAGTGCCCAGGGTTTTCAGCAAAGTATTTTCTTACCGTTGCGGTAACTGCCATACGGATATCACTATCGATATTTATTTTGCAAACAGCCATAGATGCAGCTTTTCTAAGCATTTCTTCAGGAACGCCTTTAGCGCCTGGCATATTTCCGCCATAAGCGTTAATTTGTTCTACAAGATATTGCGGAACACTGCTTGCGCCGTGAAGTACAATAGGGAAGTTTGGCAAACGCTTGCCGATTTCTTCCAAAATATCAAAACGCAAACTTGCTTCGCCAGTAAACTTAAATGCGCCGTGGCTTGTGCCTATAGCGATAGCTAAGGAGTCAACATTGGTACGAGATACAAACTCTTCTACTTGGTCAGGGTCTGTGTAGCTAGAATCTTCTTGACTAACCTTTACATCGTCTTCCACACCTGCCAATCTTCCAAGCTCAGCTTCTACCACAACGCCGTGGTCATGTGCATAGTCAACTACATTTTTGGTAATGCGAATATTTTCTTCTAAGCTGTGTTGAGATGCGTCTATCATAACAGAAGTAAAACCATTATCAATACATTCTTTGCAGATCTCAAAGGTATCGCCATGGTCTAAGTGTAAGCAAATGGGCAGACCGCTTTCTTCAATAGCTGCTTCCACCATTTTCTTTAAGTAGATGGTGTTGGCGTATTTTCTAGCTCCCGCCGAAACTTGCAAAATCAAAGGCGCTTTTTCTTCTTTAGCCGCTTCCACAACACCTTGAATTATCTCCATATTGTTTACATTAAAAGCTCCTATGGCATAACCACCTGCATAAGCTTTTTCAAACATTTCTTTACTAGTTACTAGTGGCATATCATTTCCTCCAGAATTTGTATTAATTATTATTATACCGCAAAAATTGGCAATGGTCTACTCTTAAAGGTAAATTTTTTGACATAAGATAATTTATTTTATATAATTAACCAACGGAGAAACTAATAATGTTACAAAATAATGAAAGACTAGATGATTTGGAATATAAATCCTTAAAGATAATTCAAAACCCTAATGGTTATTGCTTTACTAGCGACAGCGTATTATTATCTAATTTAGCTAAGATATCGCGCGGCGATAAAGTGGTAGACCTTGGCACAGGTAGCGGCGTTATCGCGCTTTTGGTGGCAAAAAAATATGAGCCAAGCAAAGTTATTGGCGTAGAAATTCAGCCCAAGCTTGCCGATATGGCCAAAAGGAGCGTTGCGCTTAATAAGCTTGACGATATTATTACCGTAATAAATAAGCCAATGCAAGACATTACAAAAGTGATAGGCGGCGGATTTGATGTTGTGCTTACCAATCCGCCTTATGAAAAAGCAATTAATAATGCAGAAGCTAGCGAAATAGAGATTTGCAAAAGTGAAGTTATGGTGACGCTTAAAGAAGTTATTGTTACTGCCTCAAAGCTTCTAAAATATGGCGGAATGTTTTATATGATAAACAAAGCAAGACGACTTGCAGACGCTATTTGTCTAATGCGGGAGCAAAACATTGAGCCTAAGAAGATTTATTTTATTCAACCAAAACAAAATAAAGATATAGACACCTTTATTGTTGCAGGCAGAAAAGGGGGCAAACCGTCACTTATTATACCAAAACCTATTGTGGTCTATAATGATGATGGCACTTATACAGACTTTGCTAGGAGAATTTATAATAAATGACAGGTACACTTTATTTGGTAGCAACGCCTATAGGCAACTTGCAAGATATCACTTTAAGAGCATTAGAAACGCTAAAGAGCGTGGATATTATAGCTTGCGAAGACACAAGGCACACTCTAAAACTTCTCAATCATTATGATATAAGAAAACCGCTTATAAGTTATTATAAGGGTACAGAGTATGAGAGCGCAGATAGAATTATAGAGCAATTAAATTCTGCCAAAAATGTGGCGCTAGTTAGTGACGCAGGTATGCCTTGCATAAGTGACCCAGGCAGTATTTTGGTAGCTAAGCTAATAGAGCAAGGATTAAAGTATACCGTAATTCCTGGCGCTTGCGCCTTTGTCAGCGCGCTTACGCTAATTGGCGTAGATGGGCATTTTACTTTTTTAGGTTTTTTACCTGAAAAAAATAAAGACAAAGATAGATTATTAGATGAATATAAATCCCTTAGCTCAAAACTTGTTTTTTACTCAGCTCCGCATGACATTAACAAAACGCTAAATTATCTATTCCAAAAGCTAGGAAGTCGTAAAGTGTATCTAGTTAAAGAGATAACGAAAATACACGAAAATGTAATAATTGGAACTCTTGACACTTTGCGTCTAGAACAGCCAAAAGGGGAATTTGTAGTTATTGTAGATGGTGTTATCGAAGTAAAAAAAGAGCCAACTAGTGAGGAAATAAAAAGAGAGCTTACTTTAGTTATGTCAAATGGAATAGACAAAAAGCAAGCTATTTTAGATGTGTCAAATAAGCTTGGTATAGGTAAAAATGCTGTTTATAAAGTAGCGATAGATCTTTAAAAAACTTTACATAAAACGGCATAGAGTGCAAGTTAGTATTGCCCCCATTAGCGAAGCTATAATTGATATAATAATTGCCGCTCCGCTTTTTTTATCTTTAGAAGTACTAAAGTAAACGGCAACGACATAAAGAATGGTGTCATTGCTTGCCATTATGACGCTGGCGCACCTTGCCACATAGCTATCCACGCCATATTCATTAAAAATATTCTCCACAAGCGCCAAACTGCCAGAACCGCTAAGTGGGCGAAGTATAAGTAACTCAATTAGCTCCTTTGGGATACCTAAATAAGACATTGGCTTAGACAAGATATTGGTGAGTTTGCCGCCAAGACCGCTTACTCTAAAGATTTCTATAAGCATAAATATGCTTGCAAGGTAAGGCAATAAGTTAATGACAAGCCCTAAACTTTCTTTTATTCCTGCAATAAAGCTGTCATATATTTTAATCTTTTTTACTGTGGCAACTAAAAAAGTTGTTAGCAAAATTATAGGCACTAGGTACATCATTTTACAAACACCTTAACTAGTATTATTGCTAAAAAAGTGCTAAATACCGTACAAATAAGGCTGGGCAAAATAATATCGTGCTGAGCGTTCTGCGCGCTTCGCATTGCTAAAATGGTGGTGGGGATAAGCTGAATAGAAGTTGAGTTTATAACTACTAGCATAATGCGGTTTTTGCGGCGCTCCATATTTTCTACTGCATTTATGCCAGCGGGCGTTGCAGCACTGCCCATACCTAAAATATTTGCGCTTAAGTTTACGGAAAGGTAGTTGTAACAAATATCGCTCTCTCCAGGAAACAGCTTATATAAAAATATCTTTAGCTTGTTGCCAAGAAAGGTATCAAATCGTAACTGATGCCAGATATTTAATACGCTTAGCCAAATTGCGTAAATACAAAACATTAGCACAGAAAAGTTCACACTTTTTGTTGCGCCTTCTATTAAGCTAGACATAACCAGTGACGGATTTATAAAGAGCAAAGCAATAATTGATACAATTAATACTGCGGTAAAGACAATTGACATACTAAAGTGTATGCTGTAAGGCTATGTAAAATGTGCTTGCATTTAGCGTGGTATTATATTATAATACAATGTGTATCATTGGAGTAAAAATGCCCTTGAAAAAGCTATTTATATTATTGATAACAATTTTAGCTCTTATAGTTGTCCTTACATCTTGCGCGCCAGCGCAATCAGACTATGTCAAGGTCTCTTTTTTTGTGGACGGCAAACCATATCAATCTTATTGGGTTAAAAAAGGCGGAAGCTTGTTAGAAGAGCCTGAAGTTCCCGACAAAGAAGGTATGGTGGGCATTTGGAGTACTTTAGATTTTGATGATTTGCAAAACGACCTACAAGTAGACGCCATATACTCTAACGCAAACTGCACAGTATCATTTATGGTAGATGATGCTATAGTAGCAACAGTTACGGTAAAGAAAAACTCTTCATTGACATCTATCCCCAAAGTGCCAGAAAAAGTAGGCTATGAAGGGGAGTGGAATTACACCGATTTTAGCAACATAGCGCAAGATATTACTGTTAAAGCAGAGTATACGCCCATAGCTTACACCGTTAGGTTTATGAACGGCAATGATTTATACGCTACAAGAATAGCAAACTATGGCGAAAGTGTGACAAATATTCCTGACTTGCCCACACCTATTAGCAATTGGTCGGCAAAGTGGGTAAGAGAAGACAAGTCACCCCCTATACTTACCAACATTAAGAGCGATATCACAATTTATGTTTACTATTACATAACGCTAGAGCTTGTGAATTCTTATTTATCGAACTCCACCTATACTTTAGATTTAGATAAAGAAATTGACGAAATTCCCGTAGGGGACAGAGCAGGGTATGATTTTTATGGTTGGTATTTTGATGCCGACTTGACACAAAAAGTAGAATTTCCTTATGAATTTACAGAAAATACACAGTTGTTTGCGCGTTGGCTCAAAACAAGCAGCGCCGACGATTTTACTATTGTAGATGGTGTGGTTACCAGTTACACTGGCGCAGATACCAATGTTATTGTGCCATATAAGTATGATGACGGGGATAAAGTGAGTCTTGTTACAGGCATTGGCGAAAATGCCTTTAATAATTCAGCAACAATTACTTCTATCAGCATACCAGGCACTGTAACAACTTTTGCGCCTAGAGCATTTAGCGGATTAACTGCCCTTAAAGAGCTTGTTTTCCCCGACCAAAATAGTATTAGAACCATTGGAGCGTACGCTTTTGAAAATTGCTATATGCTAGAAAGGTTTGAAGCGGGCAATTTACTTGTTGAAATTGGCGACAATGCCTTTAATAACTGCAATTCATTAAGTTTGGTTGATTTAGGCAATGTGCAAACCATAGGCGACTATGCCTTTAGCGGTATTCAAACAATCTCTCATATAGATATTCCATCTACTGTGCAAGTTATAGGCGCGCTAGCTTTTCAAAATATGATTAACACCACTTTTGCTTTCCCTAGTGGCAATAATGTAGTTTATGTAGGCGATAGAGCGTTTGAAAATTGCTATCAATTAAAGGAGTTTGTAGCGCCAAAACTGCAAGGGATTGGCGAATATGTCTTTAGTGGGTGTAAGACCCTAGAAAAAGCAACAATGATGTCTAACGGTTATTTTTACAAACTGTTTGGCACAGCCAGTATAGAAAATAGCTACACCATAAGCGACCAAACTACAACATATTATGTTCCCAAGTCTTTAGTTAATATGAGCATAATTGCTAATTTGGGGGGAGAATGGATAGTGCCAGGCGTTATGGCCACAAATGCCCTAATAGACGCCTACTATGTCAAAAATGTTACGCTAAGCGGTAATTTTACCTTGATAGAAAGTTATGCTTTTGATTTACGCGATGAGCAAAAAATAACAGAGCCTAACTTTAATATTACAATTTCCAGCGTTACCAAAATTGATAATTATGCGTTCTTTGGCAGAAAAGACATTGCCCAAATAAACTTGCCGTCGTCAGTCTATGAGATAGGCGAGTATGCATTTTTTGAACTAGATAGGCTAGGTCAAGTCGCCATAGAGCAAAATAACGGGCTTACCATAGTAGGAAAGTGCGCATTTGAAGGCACAAAGTGGCTGACAGAATATCAAGGCATTGCCCGCCTTGGCAGAATAGCCCTTGGCTTTGGCACAGATTTTATAGGCACAGGTGGCAGAACTTCACTAATGCCTGAAGACTTTGACGGTTTAACTACCATTAGCGCATACGCTTTTGCAAACAATACAAGGCTTACAGATATCATTATCCCGCCTAACATTACAACTATTGGCGATGAAGCTTTTAAGTCTTGTCAAAACTTACTTAATATTCAAATTCCTATCCAATGTCAAAGTCTTGGCATAGATGTTTTGAGCGGTTGTAGTTCTCTTTCAACAATAGAGATAGGCTTAAGCGCTGATTTACATACACTTTTTGGAAAGGATTATTACGACAACTCTTATACAGTTAGTAGAGATGGAGAATCCCACTATATACCCCTTAGCTTAAAAACTCTTACCTTGCTTGCTGACAGCCAAATAGAAATCTATGAAGATAGATATAATGGTTATTCAAGCCTTACTAGCATAGTTTTAGGTGAAAAAATTACCAAAATTTATGATCTAGCTTTTGCAAATAACACAAGCTTAACTACAATTAATATTCCTAACAGCTTAGTAGAGATTGGCGCGCTTACTGACGGACAAGAAAGGTATGAGGGAGCGTTTTATAATTGTCCTAGCCTAACGACACTAAATGTTCACTCATCGGCTAGCAACCTTGCCATAATTTATGATAAGGCGTTTTATAACAGCAGCCTTACTAGCGTTCACATACCGCCTATGCTTACAAATATTGGCGCATACGCATTTGCCAATACTAACATTAGATTGCTAAGCTTTGCCGATGGCGAAAGCGACCTTACCATAGGTGACTATGCGTTTAGTGGTATAAGAGCAAGCGTTAAGTATAGCATTGTATTGCCTTCCAATCTAGTTAAGTTAGGCGAATATGCCTTTTATGACAACAATAATCTAAATAAAGTTACATTTACTTCCCAAGTTACTAAGATTGGAAAATTTGCCTTTGCCAATTGTGATTTAGGCTCTTTTATCTTGCCTAGCAGTGTAGAGCTGTATGATGATGAAAATAACTGCTTAGTGTATGGGCTATTACAAAATAACAATAATATGACAGAGCTTACTTTGCATAACGGAATAACAATAGCTGACTTATTTATATCGAATTATCCTACTAATTTAGTAAAAGTTACTGTAAACGGCGGTAAAATAATAGATGAGCAGTTCCGCAATATGACTTCATTGCAAAGAGTGGAACTAAACGACATCACGCATATAGGCAAGTATGCCTTTGACGGTTGCAATAATGCCAATTTAGTAGCTATTGCCATTCCCCCAAGCGTAGTGGAAATATGCGACAATGCCTTTTCCAACTGCACAGGGCTTATCAATTTACTAAACCTTAACAATACAAGCTTAATAAGTTTAGGCAAAAGAGTTTTTGAAGGCAATACAAAACTTGAACAAGCCATTTTCCCAGACACTGTTACAAACACATCTTGGGATGGCATTTTTAACGGGTGCGTACGTTTAAGCTATACCAATATTCCTCAAAGCGTAGTGGAAATAGGCGACAATACTTTTAATAACTGCAATAGCTTAGCTTCAATTAATATCCCTGCAAACATAGTAAGCATTGGTAACAACGCATTTAGCAATTGTTATGAGCTAGTCTTTGAAAACAGCAACTTTGAATTTTTACAATATATTGGCGAAAATGCATTTAAAAATTGCTATAAACTAACAGCGCTAAAAACAGAAAATGTTGAAGAGATAGGAGAAAATGCATTTTTAGGGTGCTTATCTATTAGAGAAATAACCATACTTGACTTATCTCCATCTGATTATATCGACAATGCCACACAACTAGAAACTGTTAATGTATCAAGACACGCAAGTATGTTGTTAAGCCAGTCATTTGCCCAGTGCCAAAACCTAGTTATGATATACTTTGCAACAGACGATAGCGCTATCTTAGACCAAATGCTTACAGTGCTTAAAGAAGATAAGTTAAGCGATAACCTAGCGCAAAATGTCGGCATATTTATTTTAAGCAAAATGTATACAGAGCTTATAGATAAGATAGACAGCTATCAACTAGCTATTTATTCCTATCCCACTTTATTTGATGTAGAAAGTTACCGTCTAAACGATAACGATATGACAGCTACATTAATATCTAGCGGCAACGCAAGTGGCGTTCTTTATATACCAAGACGCGTATATGTAGGTGAATTAGAATATTTAGTGACAGAAATAGGGGAAAGAGCTTTTAAGAACAATCAAAACATCATTAGCGTTATTATTCCATCAGCCATAACAAGAATACACCAAGAAGCTTTTAGCAATTGCCAAAATCTAACTGATGTAACATTTGAAGCAGGTAGTGGACTAACACTAATTGGCGACTATGCATTTGAAAATTGTGAAAACCTTACCATATTTGCCATGCCTGATAGCGTAGAGAATATAGGAATAGGCGCATTTAATGATTGTGAAAAACTTGCAAGCGTTACAATTTCTAAAAACAGCCATTTGCAAGATATAGGTGAGTTTGCTTTTTCCAAAACAGCTTGGCTAAGAGATTATGACGGCATAGCTGTGCTAAACGGTATTGCCATAGGCTTTGGCGAAATATATGTTGCAAACGGTCTAGCTAGCGAAATTACTATTGACGACCTAAACGGCGTTATTAAAATTGCGCCATTTGCGTTTTACGGCGTTTATGGTCTTACCAATGTAGAAATACCCGACAGCGTCATTATGATAGGCAAAAACGCATTTGCAGACAATAAAAACCTAACTAGCGTGACATTTAAACGGGCGTCTGAATTAAACACAGAAGTATTTAACCAATGTGTAAATTTACAAAGTATTTATATACTAAGCGATAGTGTAAGCTTAGTAAGTGAAATGCTAAGTATATTAAGCCAAGAAGATATAGAAAACCTAACAGTTTACATTAAGGAAGAAGTTCACTTAGCTTTAAGTCAAGAAATTGAACTGCTTGACCTTACAGTGGAAATAGTTTCATAATATTACAAAAAGTTATATAATGTAGTATGTGATTTTGCGTTATAATAAATGGACGCAAATAAAGGAGTTATGATGAAAGTATACAAAGCTACGGGAAGCGGCACTATTACCATAGAAACAATGGAGCCGCCCCAAGATAAAAGCTTAGTCAAGGTGAAAATAAGCCAAATAATGCTTACCCATCAAGACCTAAACTTTTTTAAGGGTGCAGTCAAAACCGATTATCCCCATGCGCTTGGCAGCATTGCCACAGGAATAGTGAGCGATGACCGCAACGAATACGGACTAAAAAGGGGTACAAAGGTTATTATTGACCCCTATGAGTGCGAAATAAATGACCGTCTAGACTTGCCTAGCAGAGTAAAAACTTGCGGGTTAGAGCGTGACGGATTACTTAGCGATTTTGTATACCTGCCCATTGAAAAAATAACGCCTTTTCCTGAAGATGTGCAAGAAGAAGAAGCTATTTTTACCGTTAAGATAGCTACTGCTATGGAAACGATAAACTCTTTCCGAGTGTCAAAAGGCGACTATATGGTAATTATTGGCGGCAACTCACTTTGCAACATTTTAGCCCAGCTTGCTATGTATTTTCAGCTTATTCCTATTGTGGTAGACAATAATGAAAAATACCTTAAAAAAATGGAAGCAAACGGCATTTATTATACAATAAATTCCACAAAGGAAGTACCTTATGAAAAGGTAATGGAGCTAACAGGCGGCAGAATGGCAGAACATACTGTATATGAAGCAACCAGCGGCGCGCCATCGTCATTTTTGTTTAGTCTAGCAAAAGACGGCGGAGACTGTACAGTGGTTAGCGAAAACAAGTTTCAACGCAAAATGGAAGCTGACCTAAACCTAATAAGCCGCAAACAACTTAGAGTTAAGGGAGTGAGTAGCGGCGCAAGCGAGATAGATTCCGCTATAAATATCTTAGCTCAAAAAATAATAAATTTTGATGACCTTATAGACAGTAGGTATGACTTAGAAGATGTCAAAAAAGCTTTCTTAGAGCTAGAAGAAGCGCAAGGACATACCGTCTTAATTAACCTTATTTAAGCTAACAAAAGTGCTAATTTTTACGCGCCTTAAACAAGGCGTTTTTTTTATTTTTGTACTTTTTGTCTTGCGTTGACTATTAGTTGCTTATTTGGTATTATGAGTATGAGAAATCACATTTCTCATAAACTAAGAGAAAATCGATATGAGTAGAAAAGCCAAAGATATAATTTTGCTAACTGTTGTGCTTATTTTGGCATTAAGTATGTTTGCCATAGTTATTTTCGATGCGGTTATGCGCAATAAGCCAACTACTGCTTTAGAAATTTATATAGACGAAACCCCCATAAATTATCAAGATAAAGAAAACGCCGCATACGCTTATGTGTTTTCCAACGCTATTTTAGATGTCACAAGACAGCTTGGCATAAATAGCAATAACAAAGAGCTATCAGAGCTAATAAACGCCATTATGGACGCTATGGAAAAAGCGCGCATTCCTGCCCAAAAGCTAGGCAGTATAGCTAAAGTTATAGACAACTCATCTCAAGACATCGTTGATTTTTTTAGAACTAGCGGTGAAATTAGCCTAGAAGAAATGGCTGAAGCGCTTTCCAAAACCAAAATGCAACACATAGCTGATTTTTCCAACAGTTTTTTTGCTACAACTACGCTTACTGAAGATGAATTTTCACAAATACTTTATTACTATATGCTTGCAAATGCAACTACTTCTTATAAGCAAGCAATGTATAAACTAGGCAAGCAAGATTATGTAACCTTTATATCCAATACTTTTTACCTTATTAATACTTTAGGCCAGCAAGATAAAGATACACCTGGCGCCAAAAGCAATATTTTGCAGGCGGTTATCTATGAGCTTGGTAGTAATTATATAGAAATCTTGGATAAAGTGGGCATAGACGCTATTGCCACTGTGCTTGGATTTGATTCTAAATATCAAGGCGGAGATGACGATAAAGTTGACAAACTAAATGCCCTTATATCAAGCATTAGCGACACCATCGGCGCTGTTTTTGGCATAGTTGGGTACGCTATGAGAGAGATAAAATCTAGTGATATTGATGCCATAATGCATTATTTTGAACTAGAAGATAGCAAAGAAAAAGACGATTATCTAATTTATATCCAAAGCATAGTGTCAAAAAAAGTATTAAAAGGTATGACAAACTGCCTAAAGTATTTTAATGAAGAATTAGAAATGACAGCGTTTAGCGACAAACTTAAAGATATGATTTTGGATTCTTATTTGCTTAGAAAAGCAATAGTGGACGAAGAAGAAGACCAAAGCATAATAGACAAGTTTAATCAAGGTTTTGAAGACTTTATGTCAGCAATTAATTATTTTTATGATAAAGATATATCTATACAAGACCTTGCTAATATGGAGCAGGCTAAATATAACGCTTTACTTAAAAAAGCTAAAGGCATTGCGGATTTTAGCGCTATCTTAGATGAATTTTCATTTAATTTGGTATATATTTGGGCAAGCAATCTAATTGTGGGAGGCAAGTTATAAACAAAATGACAAAGGCATTATTGGAAGTTAAGAACTTATCAAAGATTTTCCCTAGTATGACAGAGTATGTCTTAAAGGGGATAAACTTAAAGATAGAAAAAGGCGATTTCGTGTCCGTGCTAGGAGCGTCAGGCTCAGGCAAAAGCACGCTTTTAACCATTCTTGGCGGTATGGATACGGCAACGGAAGGGGAAGTTTTGCTAGATGGCGTGGACATTACCAAACTTAAAGAGAAAGAGCTTGCCAAGCTAAGACGCACCAAGATAGGCTTTGTTTTTCAATTTTTTAACCTTGCCCCATATTTAACGGTGGAAGAAAATATCATACTTCCTATGATTTTAGAGAGAAAGACGCAAAAAGAGTATGCCGAAAAGCTAAAGTATTATCTTGACTATCTAAAGCTTAGCGACCTTGCCAAAAAGCTACCTGGCAAACTGTCGGGAGGCGAACAACAAAGAGTGGCAATAGCAAGGGGGCTTATCTATCAGCCCGAGATTATTTTTTTAGATGAGCCTACTGGCAACCTTGACAGCAAAACTGCAATAGAGATTATGGAACTTTTGCAAAGAATAAATAAAGAGTTTAATACCACCATTATGCAAGTTACTCACAGCGAAACCAATGCCTCTTTTGGCAACAAAATTATTCGCATACAAGACGGTAACATTATAGAAGAAATAGTTAAGGACAATGACGCATAGATGAATATTCTAGTTAGGCACACATTAAGGAGCATTAAGCGGAATTCAGGTCAATCAGTGGTGATAATTCTCACCATAATTTTGGTGACGGCTATGCTTTTTGTTGCTCTAACTATTGGCGACTTGTTTTATAACCTTAATGTAGCACTAGATTCTAGATTGGGGAGCAGCACGGATATCACGCTTACTGGCGATGTTTTTGCCACCTCTAAGCTAAATGAGTTTATTAAAAAATACGATAAAGATATAGAATATGTAGATACCTATTTGCAGATAGGCGCGCTATTTAAAAACCAAGATGCGTATGACAAAACGAGCAAAGCCGTACTTGTTGAAGCTACTGATACTCTTCAGCTTGCCAAAAGATACCCCGAAATGCTAATAGTTGCGCAAGAATACAATTATTCTTACCAACACCCTGCTGTTTGGGTGGGCAAGTCTTTTATGGAAGAAAACAAGCTAGAGTGTGGACAAGTGGTAGAAATTTATTTAGATATGTACCATAGCTATCAAAAAATGACCATAACTTATGTCTTTGAAAACCAAGGCTTTTTTGCAAACAGTACTGTAAACAATCTTATTATTGATTATTCTTCTGTAAACGCCAAGGGTATGCTAAATTTAGCCAACATAAAACTATCAAATGACGCAAACTATAGAGCAATAAGCAAAGCGCTATACGAACATATGGATAATGAAAACCTTACAGTATCGCCGTCAGTAAACTATGAAAAAGTGGCGCGAGTGGTAAAAAATAATCAGCTTTTGCTAAATGTAAGTTTGGTCTTTATTGTGGCGCTAATGCTATTTATACTCTTTACATCATACCTAGTAGTAACAAGAAACAGAGTAGGAGAAATGGCAATATTTAAGTCAGTTGGAGCTACTAGCTTACAAACTGCCCTTATTATGATATCGGAAGCTATTTTGTACGGCGTAATTGGCGCAAGCGTGGGACTAATTATTGGCAGAATAGGAATGGGACTTGCAGTAATGTATACCATTCCGCAATTTATTAGCGCAGTAACATTTTCCTTTAGCGATTATGTGTTTTCATTTTTGCTAGGAATAACAATTTCTGTTTTGGGAGCTATTTTGCCCGTTATAAATGTAAGTAAAGAAAGCGTTAGAAGCCTTACTGCAAGCAATGTTAAAATTGCAAAAAAAGGTTCGCTTCCAGCCTTAATAATATCCACTGTGCTTTTAGTTGTTTGCGTTATATTGTTAGTGACGCTAACTAAATATGCGCTAGCTGTCACAATTGCGCTTGTGGTGGCGGTTGCGCTATGGATAATTCTCATTATTCCTTATGTCATTAAAGCAATATCGTGGCTGTTTACGCATGGCGCAGGCTCACATCGAATAGCGGGATTTTCCATAAAACGCAATTCCTATTCTAGAACACTATCGGCAATGGTGGGCAGTATCATTACTTTTTCTTTTATAGTAATAAGCATAATAAACATAATAATATATGCAGTAACACCTTATAACGCAAGGTTTGAAAGTGACTTTGTCATAGAGTCAATTGACGGAAGCGACCTGTCAAATGTAAGAGAAACAGTTAGCGGTATAAAAGGCGTAAAAGACGCATTCTTGTATTATGAAGTACCTTGTCGATGGGAACTAGGTACCCAAATTGTCGATTATAGAGTTTATACCGTAGACAATATTGACGCTGTGGAAGGCATATCAGAAAAGGTCAGCAAGCAAACACTTGACTTGTTTAACAAAGAATTGCGGCCCGTTATTGTAAGCTATGACCTAATGCAAAGACTGAATTTAGAGATAGGGCAAGAGATATCCATAACTCTTGGCGACAAAGATTATCAAAAAGGCACGCTTGGCGGCAAGTTTAAGATAATAGGGATAGATTATGCTATGACAAGCACTGACAGAGTGATGATTATTCCAGAATCTGCTCTTACTATAGACGGCGAAAAGGTAAGCGCCAAAAGTATGATATTTGTTAATGCCAGCCAAAATGTGTGGAAAAAAGACCTTTATTCGCACATTAGAGACAAAATCGAAACGCAATACAGTTATATATTGGAGTTTGATAACTGGGCATATGCAACAAGCGTTGGTATAAAGGGAATAGCTAATTTGCTTATGGCACTACAAATTATTGTCAGTCTTGTGGCTATGGTAGGCGTCATTAACTTAACAATAGTGACAAGGCTTAGCCGTAAGCAAGAGCACCATATTTACAGCGCAGTAGGCATGGATAAAAAAGGCTATACCATAACGGCAGTTTGCGAAGGTTTTATTATAGCTTTGACAGGGGGTATAATTGGTTTTATTTTGTCGTTTATTATAAATAGACTTATGCCAAGCTTTGCCATACTAATAGATAGATATGTGGTGTTTAAGCTGCTGCCGTGGTATATTCCTGCAATGGCTCTTGCATCTATTTTAATGTATACGCTTGTTTACCTTGCCATTTACATTGCTAAAAAGACAAAATATGTTTATGATAGGGGAGTAATTAAATAGCTATCTTAAAAGGCAAATTCCTTGATAAACAAAGTGGTGTATGATATAATTACAATAATTTATATAGCGTAAAATAAGTACAAACTACATAAGGATAAGTTTATGAAGAAAATACTGAAAAAATCATTGGTATCAATACTGTTGCTAGGCGTGTTTATAGTGTCTTTAGTGACACTTTCCGCTTGCAATAATAAAGAAGAAAAGATGCAAATTTTGGACTTGAAAAATCTGGAGTATCTAGAGGAGATACAAAAAAAGGGCGACCTTATTTTTGAATGGTTAGCGCCATATAATAAATTAAGACCTACTCTTATAGTTTTTCACGGAGAATGGCTTAACAACTCAAATAATTCTTTCACAATGACTTTAGACGAAAATGAATACACTATGTACGACGCCGAAAACAATCCAACAGACTATGTAGTGCAAAAAAATATCAGCGGTTATTTAGACAACGGGCTTAATCGTGATTTAGACTATTACTGGCTTAGAGTGGCGCAATATAATGTAGCTATTTTCCACTGGGAACGCTTTGCCGATGACGACACTGAAGGCATTTCCAGTAAGTTATATACAGTGCCAAAAATGCGTTATAGAAAAGATGACGGCACATACGAAGTTGTAAAAGTTCCAAAAGCTGATTTAACCAGTATAGTAGCAAGCCTTTATCTTAAAGAGTTGGACGGCATAACAACGGGGCGAGAAATTCGTTTTGTAGGCAATGGCATTGGCGCTAATTTAGCCCTTTCTGTCAGTGATTTACTCACCACATATTATCATAACAAACTTATAGATAATACCTTTTTACCGCAAAGACTGACGCTTTGTGACCCTTATATGCAAAATGACGATATGCACCTTACTATACCTTGGAACAAGGATATCGACACCCAAAAAGGCACTATGGGTATGATTAATGATATGCTTGACAAGGTAACGGGCGTCGGCACTGTTTGTGAAATGATAGAAAGCAAAGAAATGAAATTTTATACTGAAGAAGTAGTGGACGAATATGGCGTAATTAGCGAAGTAGAACTCTATAAAGAAACCTATGCTTATGATGTGTCAAGAAAAGGCGCGGCAATAGAAAGTCTTTTTGAAGAAATTCTTGAAAAGGTAGCATACCTTGAAATGTCACAAAGCTATTCACTTAAGCTATCGGACGAATACAAAAACTACAAAAGACTTGCGCTAGATTGGTATCTATATAGCATAATAGGCAGTGATGATAAGTCGGTAGGTTATCCCTCTAGCCCGTCGGGAGGCAGTCAGCCATCTACTAGCAACTGGGGCACAAGGGAAACACGCCCTATGGTCAATGACAGAAAAAAGAATAATGACCTATCTTCTGCAACAGCTAGCAATCGCGGACTTAACTTTAGCGTCAGCGCGTGGACGCCCACCGTTTATACAAGGGCATTAAAGGGCATTAGTTTTTCACAAAAAAAGAGCACCTCCAACGCTTCTAGCAATGTTCACAATGTACAAACATATAATTATACTGAATACATTATGGAATACTTTTGTTCAGAAAATTATCAAAAGAGCAATCAAGACGACTACACCTTGATTTGCGGTTATATCTATTTTGACGCAAATGGCGACAGCTATATAAATGATGGCTTAGACAAAGGCATTGCAAACGCTACCGTAAACTTTGACATAAAACCGCAAAGTACTACTTCACAAGGCACTAAAGCAAACTTTAATGTAGTTACCGACGAAAGTGGCTTTTATGTCATAAGACTAAATGATAAAACAGTGGACGAAAACGGCGATATTAGCGAAAAAGGCTATCGCTTTAATGAAACATACACAGTTACGCTAACTTATCTTATCACTTCGCCTAGGTTTGTTTACCAGCCCAACCAAGCTTCAGGCTTGTTTTATGAAACGGTAGGCGGACAAAACTTTAGCGAGTCCAATGTGACATTTGAGTTAAAAGATTATTACGCTAACGCAATTACTATCAAAAACTGCTTAGTGATAAGTGAAAATCCATAAAGCTATGGATAACTAAAGGAGATAAAGTATTGACGGAACTAACCAATCTTATGGTTGAGTGGCTAAAAGCCACCTTTCAGAATCAATATTTGGTGACGATATTTACTTCAATGTTGCCGCTACTAGAAACAAGGGGAGCAATTACAGTTGCCACCAACCTTGGCGTGAATCCATGGCTGGCTTTTGTAATATCTTGTTTAAGCGCGCTAGTTGTTTGTCCATTTTTGTTGCTGCTTTTAAGACCTATTCTAAACTTGCTAAAAAAGACAAAACTTTTCAAGAAACTAGCAAGTGCCATTGAACTTATTTTTAGAGAAAAAGCGCAAAAGATTGAAGAGGAAGCGGGAAGTGAACAAGATAAAGACTTTGATAAAAAAGCTACACAAGAACAGCTAAAGAGAAAAAGAAATTTGCAAATAGCAATTGGCATATATGTTTTTGTGGCAACACCGCTACCTATGACAGGCGTATGGACAGGCTCTGCTATTGCAGCTTTTATTAATCTAAAGTACAGATATAGCGTTCCTGCCATTGTTTTAGGCAATTTTACCGCAGGGCTTATCATAACAGTACTTAATATTTTCTTAGCGCAGTATTCCATTTGGATACTTCTAGTGCTTGCTATATTTATGCTGATATCAATTATTAGTTTGATAGTTGGTCTTGTATTAAAATATAAAAAAGCAAAGAAAAATCTTTCTCAAGAAAGTAGCTAATAAAGGAAGTTTTTTAATAATGAAATTTTTACTTGTGCCAGACAGTTTTAAAGGCTCTATCTCAGCTAAAGAGTTTTGCGACATAGTAACAGAGCCAATAAAAGAGTGTTATAAAAACGCCGAAATTTTGGCTTATCCTATTAGCGACGGGGGAGAAAACAGCGTAGAGTATTTATCTGGATTATTAAAAGGCAGGTTAATGCCTTGCAAAGCAACGGACAGTAATTTTATATTAAAAAATGTAACTTTTGGAGTAACTGACGATATCGCCATAATCTCCGTAGCCTCAAGCGCAGGACTTGCTGATGCTATGATAAAAAATCCGCTCTATACTACAACTTACGGCGTGGGAGAGCAAATAAAAATGGCTAAGACGTTAGGTAAAATGCATATTTACCTATGTCTTGGCGGAAGTTCCACGAATGACGCAGGCGCAGGTATGCTATCGGCTCTTGGTGTAAAATTTTATGACCAAGACGGCAATAGTTTTATACCAACTGGCGCAACGCTTGGCAAAGTCAAAACATTTGACCTTGAGGAGTTTAACAAAAATATAAAAGGAATGCGTTTTACCGCTCTATGCGATGTAACAAATCCATTGCTTGGCAAAAACGGCAGTAGCTATGTCTATGCAAGGCAAAAAGGAGCAAGCGACAAAGACATAGAAATATTAGAAGAAAATATGCAAAAGTATGCCGCTATTACATCAACCTTAGGCGTAGACAGCAACTTTTCAGGTAGCGGCAGCGCAGGTGGAATGGGCTATGCCATAAAAGCTTTTTTGCGCGGTGAGATAAAAAGCGGCATAGATTTTTTCTTAGACAGCATGGACTTTTTAGCCAAAGCCAAAAACGCTAACTACATATTTACAGGAGAAGGACGCCTAGACGACACATCAATTATGGGTAAAGCAATTGGTGGAATAATGGAAAGAAGCAAAGAGCTAAAGGCAAAGCTAGTGGTTTTCTGTGGACAAAACGCCCTTACAACTATACCTAATGCCATCTACAAAGTCATTCAAATTTCCGACGACAACATTCCATTAGCCCAAAACCTTGCCACAGCGCTTACCCGCCTAAAAGAAAAATCCCTTCATTTTTTACTTGAAGAGCGCAATAAACAATAATTGTTCAAAAATTAGGTTTCTAAATGCTCTTCATAATGAAATTTGCCAAAAGGAGCT
>JAAYOD010000046.1 GCA_012520515.1 Clostridiales bacterium | reverse complement strand
TGCTGCCTTCAAAACTTGTAGAGTTTATTTGCGATTTATTTTCAGTATGTTTTGCAGGGTTAATTTTTTACGCTATCACTGAAATAGCGCACTATGGGCAAATACAATTTTTTACTTTATTCTCATTTATAATGGGCATAGCAATTTTAAGAGTGATAGCAAAACCATCTTTGCGAAACTTTTTTAGCGTATTTGCCAGTTTTATACATAAAAAGCTTAAGCATTACCATTTGCGCTGGAATAAATATATTGAAAAATTGCATAATAAAAGAAAAAGGAGGAAGCATGACCGAACAAGTAAAAGAGCCAAAAGCGCAACAGCTAAACAATCAAGGCAAATCAAAAGACCATCAGCAAGAAAATCAGCAAGATTGTCAATCAAGAAATCAAAAATTACAGCAGATTATAAAAGAGTGCGAAGAAGAGATAAGCGCAATGGCGCAAACAGCAGAAAGCTGTATGCAAGAGATATACAGAAACGCCAAAGTAGGAATGTCTTCAATAGAAATATTAAGGCCATTTAGCGAAGATAAGGGATTTAGAAACTTATTGATGCGCCAATATTCAGAGTACAACGGATTGGCAAAAGAAATGGAAATATATTGCGCCAATCACAATATAGAATTAAAGTCAAACAGTATGTTTAGCAAAATTATGATGTTTATAACAACAGCTATAAACACTCTAAAAGACAAGTCCAATTCCAAGCTTAGTGAAATTATGATTCAGGGTATCAACATGGGCATAATTAGCATAACCAAAGTGCAAAACCACTTATCAGATACCAACTCTCATAACCATTTTGCTGATAAAATGATGATGTTATTACAGCAAAATTTGGAAGACCTTAAGCTATTTTTATAAATTTAACCAACTGGATTTGGGGGGCGAGCTTTATTTTGAATAAAGGGCCAATCTTAAAAAGACGCTTTAACTATTAAAGCGTCTTTATTTTTATAAGAACTTAAATCTATATCCTTTATATTTTAGAAATGCAACGCCTTGCACCTGGGATACATCGGCAAGCGCGCCGTTTACATGGCTGTCGTCAGAGTTGTTGCGGTTGTCGCCAAGGTAAAATATTTTGCCTTGCGGTATCTTCATAGTCATTGGCTCATAAGAACCCCGCATTGGCTCATTAATATATTCTTCCGTGACCAACTTTCCATTGCGGAACACATGATAACAATCTTTATCATAGTCATACCTTATGTCTATCTCATCGTCAGCAAAACCTATCACTCTTTTTACAAGATATCTATCTTCATGGGGCACATAAAAAACTATGATATCATCATATTTAAGCTTAGTGGTTCTAAACAAAAGCACATTTTCTTGAGAAGATAAAGTAGGCTCCATACTGCTTCCTTTTACGGGAAACACCACCAAAAGATTACGGCTTACATAAAAGCTTGCGCCCATTACAACAAGGCACACCATAATTAAAATAATTGTATTCCGAAATGACTTATTTTTCATTTATTATCCTACACAAACATAATTTTTCCAACAATAACATTGGAATTGTTTATCCTTATACCCTTAACTAGCGACCAGTTTTCAAGCGGTTTGAAATTGCTATCTTTAAAATCATGCGCCACAAACCTTTCACTGCTAAAGGTATCTGTATCTACTTCTATATGCTTTGTTGCAGTATACTCATTACTCACTTCTCCACCTGTGATTAAAGTAATGCTAAGGTCATATTTCCCTTGCTCAGAAAAGGTGTCAATTTGCAATAACTTATCCTGCGTAATATTCTTTTTTGCTCCAATGGCAAAACTCACCATGCCCCCTTGCTTGCACTCTAATCCCTTTAACCCTATGGGAATAACAGTTTGGCTTAAGCTACTCTCTAAAACTACTGCGTCTTTGCTTATCTCTGTAAAATCACCTTCGCCAGTAGAGTATTGAAAGACAATTGGGTTTAGCTTATAGCGTGAACTCTTAACTTTGTGTGAGCTTAAGTTTTGATAATAGGGCAAACTAGAAAGCGTGATATTGTTGCGATATTTTACTTCTGCAAAAGCAAATAAAGGAATATCAGCTTCGCTAACTTCCAATTTTGCTATATAGTTATCAACAGCCACCGCTTCACCGCTTACTACTTCCCAATACCTTGTAGCATGATTATAATCACCATAAGAATAATATACTTTTACTTCTTCTATCTTAATTATGCTATCAATTTTTACATCGGCATAAATTACGCCTTCTTTATTGACGCTTACGCTAACGGTAGGATTTTCAGGCAAAGTACTATACACAAAACGGCTTTCCAGCCACGCTAAGACAGTATTATATGCTTTTTTGTCAATATTATCGGTGTACCTTGGACTTATAACTAACCTTACATCGTCGCTAGCTAGCAGGTTATAGATATTAGCAAGTCTGTCTATATCACTCAAAGTGCCATTACTGCCTAGCGCAAAAAGCACAGGGATATTGATATGCTTTGCATAAGCTATACTGCTAACGCCCGTCAGCCACAGCATAAGCTCATCATCAATTTGCATTTCTTTTTCTGTGCCGTATTTTTGATAGTTTACATATTCTAAATAGCTTGCGCCATTAATGCATACAAGACCAATTGGTCTTTTATCTTGAGCAACAGCTTGCATAGCAACTTCAACGCCCACGCCAAAGCCTATAACTATTATTTCTTTTTTGCCAATATAATCTACAATAAAGCTTATTGCCCTTCTTAAATTAACACTATAAAGATACTGGCTAGTGTCTTTAGCGGTAGGACTTACTTTTTTGATATGGTCGCCTGCTTTGGAACAATACCCATACTCTACGCTAGGCGGAAAAAAAGTCTTTGTTTCTGGTAAAATTGCGCTATAATCAGGTACGCAAACTACATACCCACGCTCAGTTAAATCTCTAATTACTTCCTTTTGGACATTTTTTTGATATTCTCCAACCAACAATAATATTTTATTAGAGTCAAAGGCAGGTTTATAGACATCTATTTGCACTACAATATCGCCGTCAATAACTTTATTGGCGACATAACTAAAGGTTTGTTTATCTTTGCTATCGTATATTAATTTTACATCAAGGTCGTAATCTTCTGCATTATAATCCGCCCATACTTGCGGAGCAGTCAACAAATTCATATTTGATTTTTCCTTATAAAATTTTGGAATTAGTAATAATTATATCAAACAATTAATCATAATTCAACTTGATTTTTCTTGCCATATTTTTTCTTAACAGCTTTATTATTTAAAAGGAGTAGCTTGAAGTTTTTTCTATTTGTTCTATCATTTGCATTAGCAAAGAACCTTAACACCTGCCACAATCCTTTTATCTTATTAGGGTTATAATCGCTTGCATAATTAATTTCAAGCCCATCTAAATAGTTATAATACTCTTTTAACCTAACCAAAAACCCATCATAGTCTTTTTGCTTGCTCCATGCTCTCTCCGCCACCGCAATAAGTCGCGGAAACACCATATACTCTAGTTTTTTAGCATTTTCCACATATTCTGTCCAAATGGGCGCTTCTAGTCCAAGCACATCATCATCAAGAACTTTATCTACATCATAATTATAGGTCTTTTTCAAATTAGTCATACCGTACGGATAATCCATATAGTATGAATAAAAGGGGCTCATAATGATCTTTCTGCCCTTTTTTGACTGACTGTAAAGCACCTTTTTACCAAGCTTACTCTCTTTCCAATACTGCAATATAACACTATTATCTATATTGCCTCCGCATAAGCCGTCATTCCAATTAATAACTGTTTTGCCATGCTCTTTCGCAAAAGCCACCATACTGTTCATAAAATATCCTTGCAGTTGCTCTTCATTAGATAAATTATTCTCTTCCATCTTATTTTGACAATGAGGACAGTTTATCCACCTTAACTTTAACGCTTCGTCACCGCCTAAGTGGATATATTTGTATGGGAAAAGCTCAAACACTTCCTTAAGCACATCTTTACAAAACTCATATGTGCTATCTTTGCCAGCGCAAGCAATTTCTGCATGTATGCCAAAACTTTCACTAACCTTAACGCTTTTGTCTTGACAGCCTAAATAGTTATAACTTGCAATTGCTGCGGTAAAATGTCCGGGCATATCAATTTCAGGAATGACATCTATAAACCTTTCTTTAGCGTACGCCACAATTTCTTTTATTTCATCTTGCATATAATATCCGCTAACTTCTACGCCATCATCTCTTGTTGCATTTCTTTTACTGCCAATTTCAGTAAGATTAGGATATTTTTTTATCTCTATGCGCCACCCTTGGTCATCGGTTATGTGCCAATGAAACTTATTTAGCTTTAAGTCCGCCATAGTATCTAAATATTTTTTAATTTCGCCAATTGTAAAAAAGTGTCTAGAGCAGTCCATCATAAAGCCTCTGTACTCATATTTTGGCGCGTCTTTAATATGCACTTGGGGTATTCCAAATTGCGACTGTCTAATAATTTGCTCTACTGTTTTTTGCCCGTAAAACTTGCCTTTTTCGTCGCTATAAGATATTACTATGCCGTCAGCGTCTGCATCTATTTCATACCCTTGACTAGCTATACCTGCATCTTGTTTATAGCTTACAATATTCTTTGATAACCCTTTTTTATACTCAATAATTTCAGGTTGCGGAATAAGTTTTAACATAATTTTACCTCTCATAATCAGGAATATAATATTTTACTGCGCCATCATTCTCTATGGTAGAGATTTCAATATCTCTTAATATAGCTTTAGCTGATTTATTGCCATTATTTATATTTATTCTAAATGCTGTATTTGAATTTAGCCCTTGAATGTTGTCCTTGTTATAAAACAGCACTCTCATATCGTTACTTTGTAACTGCTTTGCTGTACAGCTCCAGCCAGTAGGCAATTCAAAACTTACATTTAATAAGTCATAGTTTATATTTAAATCGTCCTCACTATACAAGTTAAAATAAATAGCTTGCGCATTTTTAAGGTTACCACAAAAATAGTTTATTGTATAGCTAACTATTTCATTTGTATCAAAAGAATTGTATTCAAGCCTTGCGCTAGTCATTATTTTTTTGGAATTGTCTTTAGAATATAATACTTCATAATCAACTGGTGCGCTTTCTACACCGCCATACTCAACATATAGCTGTTTCTCTCCCGTTGTTGTTGTATCAAATCCCCTTATCATACTATGATCACAAGGCACAAGCTTGCTTTCTCCATTATCGTATGTGACTAGGATAAAAATATTGTCAAAAATTAATTGTTCATCAATTTCATAGCTTGTCTTAAATGAGTTTGGTTTTATGTCAATACTAGTTACAGCAATCTCTGTTCTATCACTGCAACCTATTAGCATAACAAAACTTACCAAAAGCGCAATACACACAAGCAATTTATTTTTCATTTCTTATTTGCTCCAAAATTAGCGCAAAATCGGCTATATCATATACACCATCTTGATTGATGTCGTAGTTATGGCTATTTGTCTGCCTAGACAAAATAGCATGAGCTAAACTTTCTATATCATTTTGGTCAACTATGCCATTACTGTCTGCATCGCCTAGTATGTGAATATTAAATTTTGTCACGACAACATTATCATCATTAATTAAATGTATGCTCAACTTGTCAGAAACAAGCATATCTTTATATGCGTTTAGATTAATGTGCATATCGTTATAATACACCTTTATGGTAAATACGCTTGCAAGAGATTTTATAAAGTCTTGAACAGTCATGCTTTTTGCAAGGCGCAAATAATTTTCCCTTGTAAAGATAGTATTTGCATTAACTGTCAGTAGCTTACTTTGGTCACTGTCTACTTTAACGGTAAATTTAACACTAAATCCATAAATATTTGCGCTAAGTTCTTGATTGCCAGCCTTTGTGCAATCATAATTTTGCAAAAATTCATTATAGTATCCTTCCATACTAACGGTAAATGTAGTAATACCAGTTTCTATAAATATACTTCCATCTTTTAAGTTTAGACTTTGACCATACCCATAATCTAATTTTGGCAAAGTAGCTATTTTTACATCAATAATGTCTGTATTTTCCATTATCATTATGCTATACTTTGCGCTCTTAAGCTTGTTATCTTCCGAAAGCTTTGCTGTTATGTCGTACTTTTTGTTAAGTCCGTCCCAAGCTGATTCAAGGTTTATTTCATATTCATAGCTTTGCAAAATAAAAGATTTGCCATCTTCTTGTGTACAAATAACTTCTAAATAGCTAGCTAACCCCTTAATAATATTATTTTGTGTAGTGCCCTTTTCAAAAAACGCTATCTGCTTACTATTTCTTTGATTTATGCTAATGCCATTAGGGACAGCAATTACCTTTACGCTAATCTGTACAGTGTCTTGATTGCCTAAGTCATCACTGTAAGTTATTTCTACCTTGTATTCGCCGCTTTGGCTTTTGTCGTACCCTATATAAGAAAATTTTTGCGGCGCGCTCTCATATGCAACTTCTGTGCTTGTCGTTCCGCTTTGGTAAGTTATGGATAGCCTTAGTCCTGTTAAGTCTAACTCTTCTCCTAGTTTATATATAGTTTTATTAGGATAAGAGCTTACTTGCGCGGTAAGGTTGCCATCTCTTATAGTTAAGGTAAAGTAGCCTACTATATTTATATTATAGGCATCTGAATATCTAACAGTAGCCATTTGCGATACACCTATAACTCCTATATTAAACACAAAACTAATGTTATCCATAGGCGCTGAAAAACTACTGCCGTCTTGATAGGTAATAATAACCTTGACGCTGTTCCTTAACACTGACAGCATATCATTTTTTTTGCCAACTATTATATGAGAGTCTTTAATCCCCAGCGTTTCAAACTTAACTTTGTCCAAAACTTCCACTTTCTCAACTTGGTTTGCGCTAGAAAGCGACTCAGGAACTATAACGCTAAAGCTTATTTCTTGGTCTGTTTGGCTATTTATACTAAGCCTAATGCCAGTATTTGTGCCGTCTGTTAAAAAGATAGTGCTTTCTTCATACTTTTTGGTGGCATTGCTTTTGCCAACGCTTTTAAACTTTGGGTTGTTGTTGCTTAAATAAGCATAATCTAAATTTTCTCTTTCTCTTTGACTAGTATCGCTTTTTACACTAAAGTTTGGTCTATATACATAAACTTCATCAGGATTAGAATTTCTTTGATATCGGCCATCTTCATTACCGCTAACTTTATTATTAACTCTATATACAATTAGCCCTGAACCAGGTAGCTTGCTATCATAAGTACCAACATTATTGTTTCTATATTCAATCCAAATGCTTTCATATTCATTTATTTCTATCTTATACGCCAAAAAATCATCGTCATCTACTCCAACTTGAGTAACAGCGCGCAAAGTAAAATTGCCTGATTTGGTTATTTGAGATATCTTGCTTGTATACAAATTACTTAAGCTTACGCTTTTAGAGCCTAGATATCTTAAACGCATGTGCGTTGTCATATATTGGGGAGTGTCACACTCAAAGTGCATCAAATCCCAATATCCTACTTGAAAACGGCTAGTATCATACTTATAGTGATACAAATCAGGCGCTCCAAGCACATGGGCAAACTCATGACATAAAAGCCCCACCGTTAAGCTATCAAAAAAGTTAAAGGTATAGTAATCAACTATTTTTTTATTCATAGTTACCGTATCGCCGCCAAGTTTTGTTAGCCGTAAAGAATGCGGCCACATCAAACCACCCCAGTTAGCAGATGTCTTTTCATAATTACCGCTAACTACAAAGCTAACGCTGTCAACATATCCGTCATTATTTTGGTCAACATTTATATCGGTATAGTCAATATGCTCATTAAAGTCCTCTATTGCCGCGGAAACAAGCTCTCTTTCAACGCTTGCCCTACGCGAATCCCCGTCTTTAATAGCTTCATAAAAACTTCTTGCTTGCGGCGCTTTAAATGCATGGTAAATGATGCTCTCGCCTTCTTCGCTAGACGCATAATAGGTGGTTATATTTATTTTGCCATAACTAATCTCTTGATAATAGCTATAAAGAGAGTTTTGCTGAGCTCTAAATTGGTCTAAAACAGCAGCGTCTATATCAGGTTTTATTTCATTGTTAAAATAAATAAAAATTACCACATTGGCAAGGTGTAGTTCATCCTCAACAGGCGCATAAGACTGCGAAGCTTTATAGCTAGCAACATTGCTTTCATTAAAAGCTTGATTATCTAAATCAAATCTTTGATAATCAACTGCTCTAGGGGTATTATAAACATCACAGCTTGAAATACTCGCCATATGTGCCGCGAGTATTACAAAAACAATAAATAGTATTAAGATAATGCTTTTTTTTGTCCGTGCTTGCATTCTTTTTCCCTTTTAAAAAAGCCATAAACAATGCCCTTTTTACGCATTTTATTATAATATAATAACCGCCTATTGTCAATGAATGCTAAGGCAAGGCGACCATATAACACAAAAGTAAAAATTGGAATAAAATAAAAGTTGGGCGTATTTTGCAAATACGCCCAACAGGTATAAGGTTTTTAATAAATAAATTAGATTATCTAAAGTTACTCATATCGTATCTTCTTACCGCTGCGCTATAACCGCTTGACGGCGGATAAGCTACACTGCCATAAGTTACACCAGGATAAGCGCCATATCCCGCTCTCATATAAGGGTTGGTAGCAGGTTGAGCTTCCTTTTGCATTTGTTCTTCCTTTTCCTTAAGCTCTGCACCCATACCGCGTAACATACCTATCAAAAAGTTTGTCACAACAAGCACTGCCGCCCAAATAAGAAACAGTTTTCTTGTAGAAAACAGCATAACGATTGCGTATACAAGCCCGTTAGAATTTAGCCAGCCCATACTTTGATAGTCAAGCACGCCGCGCGATTGGTTAGATGGCACTAACTGAATGGTAACTCCATCTATGCCTATAAAAATTGGTGAGCCAGTGATGCCTTCTGTCATTCTTGGCAAAACACCCTTTAGGTTTTCACCGTTTACAGTGTTGGTTATAAATTTGCGGAAAGCTTCACCGTTTGGCGCTGCAAGCTGTAAAACACCTTTGGCAGCTGCGGGTAAGCTATTTAAAAAGTCTTTGTATCCTTCATCGCCTAATAGCTCAATGTCAGCAATATCCATAGGCTCGCCAAGCATATCCAAAATATTCCACTCCACAGGGTCAGTTACAACATCTTTAGTCTTTGCGTCATACAAATGATACTCTTGGTCAGATATTTTTCTAGTGTCAAGCAGCAAATGCACAAGTACAGCTATTGTCATTCTGTCCGATAGCGCAAAGTCAATGTTAGGTCCTTTAAAAGTTGCATAACCGTCTTTGTCAATGCTGGCAAAATGAACCTTTATAAGATTTGCTACTTCTTCATTTTTAACGCCTTGTTTTTGGTATTCTTCCAAAGTAGCTGAGCTCAAGTTGCCATTCTCTACATTTCTTTTAATGTATTCATTAAGCAGTTCTTTATTTACTACGCTTCTTGCATAATAATTGTCTGCTAAGTCTTCATAGAATATAGTGCTGCTTGTGGCATCCTTTAAGAAATTTGGAATACCAAGGTCAAGCCCTATCCACAATCCGCCAAGCAGGCAAAAACTCAAAATCATAGCAACAAAAGTTTGTCTATAAATATTTTTCTTGTTCTTTTTCTTGGCTTTCTTTGCCATAATGCCAATAACAAGAAAATAAATGAGCGCAAAAAGCAAAGTGACTATTAATCCTACAAAGACAAACACTCCATAGCTTAGTCCGCCTTTTATCATATCGATACTTTTATAGGTAAGATAACCTAGTAGCGCAGGAAAACCTAAAATGTGTAAAATAATTATTAATGCTTTTTTCATTTTTAACGCCTGCCTCCTGTTATTTGCTTAAATGCTTGCTCTTGTTTGCGTGAGTTGTGATAGTAAAGCGCTATCATAATTACTATAACTCCACCCATAACATACATATATCTTCTAGCTGCAAATAGCGGATATGCTCTTGGAATATATGAATTATCCATCTTTAGCTGATATAACTCTTGCAAGGTAAAACCATGGCTAGCTGGATATCCGCCGCTTGAGAAAGTAACACCGCCTATACTATCGCCAATAAGAACGCTGCCTACATTTGCGCCATGAACGGTAGCATAGTATCTAGCGTATGCGTAAGATTTTAGCGTTTCATCTTCAATAAAATCAAACACAGGTTTTACCGTAGGCGATTGATAGAAAAATAGATTGCTAGTAAAAGAGAGATTGTAAATTAAATCTTGTACAAATTCTTTGGTAAGACCATTTTCAAAAAGTGTCTGATATTCATTAAGGTCTAAGCCAAAGCTGCTTACCGTTGCGTTTAGCTTGTCAAAATCTAGCTGATTGAGCAAATCTTTAATAGCAATATTCTCTAAGCTTGCCTTTAGGTTTGCCGCTGAATCAAACTGCAATTCTGTAGTGGGCAAGGTCACATATTCTAATATAGGTATAAGCGCTTCAAAAACAACATCCATAAGTTCTTGCTCAAAGCTTACAAGTGACAAAACAGTACCAAGCTTTAAATCATTAATGGTATCAACTAATGTATCTATACTTAAATTTTCATTCAAAATATCAGTTAGCGCTGATAAGCTTGCAGGAATAAAAGACTGTATAAGACTATTAGAAGTAAGCGTACCAATCTCTTTGCCAATAATTGACAAAATTTCATCAACCTGCTCTATGGTAAGCATATGGTTATACGCTGTACCGTCAGTGGTGTTATAGGCCTTTTTGTACTCTTCAGTACTTTGATAAGCTATATATTTTGAAGAAGTTTTGATTTGATTAATGGCTTTTTCTAGCTCTTTATCTATGTCTTTATCCTTTTTTGCATATTCTTGCCTTGCTTCATGGTATGTAATAAGGATATCTATAGCTTCATTCATGCTAAATACATATCCGTCAGCGTACATGCCATTTGGACTAAAGTATGCATCTCTTTCTTTGTCATAAGTAGGTAAAGAGCCGTCCATATTATAATCGTCGCTATAACATTTTCCTTTAACGCCTATATTATAAACGGTGATAAATCTGTTCACAGTTTCATTATATTGGTCCGTCAAACTTTTTTTGCCTTTAGTTAAGGTCTGATAATGATTGATTTGATACTTATATTCTTTCATGGTAGTACCATAAGACTGATAAGTTTCTTCAATCTTTTTGAACTCTTTTTCTGCAAAAATGTCAAACGCGACTGCGCCGCCAATTACCAAAACTAAGGTAATAATCATTCCAAACATGGCTCTGCCGTTTTTGCTTTTGCAAAACATTGAAAACAACGCTTGAAGAATTGTCACAACCAACCATAATATTGCTACGGCTATAAGCCCGTAATACTTTGTGTCTGTAAAAGCATCACTATAAATTATGCTAGTACTGCCAAAATACACCAATAAAAATAGAAGTGGAAATCCTAAAAGGTAGCATATTGTTTTTAATGTTCGATAACGATTGTATTTCTTTCTCGTTTTGTTCATTACACAATACTCTCCTCAGAAAAATTCGATACAATGATTATATAATACATATATAATAAAGTCAATACCGATTACTAGTTTAAGACGCTATAAAATTAATGCTTAATTGCTGCCAAAATCCACAACCAAACTTACTAGGCCTGTAAAGGTTTTATCCACTGTCTTAACGGTTATTTTGCCCTTTTCAACTTCAATGTCTGCAAGCTTATTGCCCAGCATAATTTTATTTAGTTTGTACACGCCGTCAAAAGGCACTTTTGGCGTTATTTCATACTTGCCTAATCCAATTGATTTTATACCAAACATACCTTCTATTATAATGCGCAAATACAGTAAGCTCTCCCCTGAAAGCTGCGCACCATTTCCTTCAGGGTAAGCTTCATAAGGATATGGCGAATGCATACCAAGCAATCTATCATAAGAATAGTCAGATAAATACTTCATAGCAATATCTGTTTCCCCCGACATAAAAATTCCCTTGAGCGCAAATAGAAGCGACCTGTCCCAAACGGTAGTACGCTTTGATGAAGTAAGCATTTTGCCATCTTTATAAAGCTTTGTTATAAGCGCTTTAATAGTTCCTTCTTTCCTATCAAAAATACCAGCTATTAAAGGCAAGCAAATCCAAGACCTAAGCTCTTGATTGTTTTCATAATAGCGATAGGTATCAAAACCTTCAACCTGTCCTTCAAAATATGTCTTTATTGCTTTTTTAAGCTCTTTTTGCATTTTCTCATAGCATTCTGCTTTATCAAAAATCCCTAGCTCTTTTTGCAAAACAATTGCGCTGTCAAGCAGCATATAATAATTTATGTTGGTGCTTAAATTACAATTTCCTGACGGAAATCTGCCTTCCAGTTCATCACTGTCAGAATAAATAACGCCGTCCTTTGTCTTGCGGCTGTTGCAAAACTCTACACACCATTCTACTGCCCAAAGGTACTCTTTTGCTAGACTTTGGTTACCCAAATTTAGCAAAAACAAGGCAAGACCTAAACCCACCATAACGGTATCTCCCCTGTCGCCAGCAACGCCATATGGACGCACGCCATTTATTATGCTTGACGGAAGAGGATTTTTATGCTCAAAGGGAACATCGCTTGTATCCATATAATTGACATATAAATTAATTGCGTTTTTTGTAGCTGTCGTTAGTTCGTCGCTCTTTAAAAATGGCGCTATGGGAGATGCATATTCTAATTCATCATTTGCCCAAATCGCAGCATAATACCTTCCGCCGCCTGGAGAATGAAGCAAGCCTTTTTGCGTTTCAAAAATACTCTCTACTCCCCTTATCATACAGTGAGAATAAAGCGCGTTAATATAGTGATTTGGCGTTTCCAAAGTGGTATAATCCATAGCGGTATCAATAAAGCTATTTCTTATCCTTATCTGTTCAGATAAATTAATACTAACTTTTATACCATCTTTAACCGCCATATACACGGCATAAAATGTAAAGCTTGCTTTTGGCACTAAATCTTTTTCCAGCTTTGTTTCCTTATCAAGTTCAAAATCTCCTTGCTCTCCGCAAAGAGCGGTAACCATTTTTATATCGCCATTTTTGCACATTCTATGACTTATTTTATAAGGTTTTACATCAGCAATAATCTCTAAGTTAACTTTGTTTTTTGTCAAGTTGGTTATCGTTGTTTTTTCTATAAGCGCTTCATAATTTTTACTTATAATTTCACTTCGCACTATGCGCAATCCATTTTTAAAATTGGAAGTTAATTCCAAGTTGCCTTTGATATAAACTCTTTCCAAGGTTTCATTATTAACCATAACGCCATTTACTAATATTTTAGGCTCTTTGGTAAAATTATGACATACAGACGATGTTGTCATATCGTGTTTTAATCTAAGGCTTGGAAAGGTGACATGGCGAAAAATTCTTAAACGCTTTTTTGCGTCTTGGCCATAACTAATAATTGCGCTTGCATAAGTGCCGCTCATCTCAATATGGTCATAAAATTCTCCCTTTACTCTAAAATTAACAGCTTTATTGTGCAAAACCTTGTTTTGTTTAGTTTTGTTTTTTAGCTTAGGAAAAGTTGATGGACGCCTAAATAAATTATACAAAAATTCTTGCACTTGCGCTTTGTCTAAGCCCTTAATTATGGAAATGATTTGTTTTACTTTCATATAAAGTTCCTTTACTGTTTAGTATGTAGTAATTTTACATTTTTTAA
Organism: Clostridiales bacterium; assembly: GCA_012520515.1. Classification (GTDB taxonomy): domain Bacteria; phylum Bacillota; class Clostridia; order Christensenellales; family DTU072; genus CAG-1782. The sequence goes on along the minus strand of JAAYOD010000046.1, from coordinate 34,232 downwards.
GACTTTTTTGCAAGTAATTATGCATTTTTTGGCTTTTTGCTATGCCCAACTTATCATAAAAAACCATTGACTTTTAGGGTACTATTATATATAATAGTATAGGTTGTTTAACTAATGTTTTAACAATATAACTATTTTCAAATGGAGGTTCAAATGAGTAAAAAAATGACTATTGATGGCAATACAGCTGCCGCTCATGTAGCGTATGCGTTTAGCGAAGTAGCTGCTATATATCCCATCACTCCTTCTTCCAACATGGCAGAAATGGCAGACGAATGGGCTGCTCAAGGAAGAAAAAATATCTTCGGTCAAACAGTACGCATTGCCGAAATGCAGTCTGAAGCAGGCGCGGCAGGCGCTGTTCATGGTTCTCTTTGTGCAGGTGCGCTAACCACAACATTTACAGCTAGCCAAGGCTTACTGCTTATGATACCGAATATGTATAAAATAGCGGGAGAATTACTGCCAAGCGTTTTTCATGTTTCTGCGCGCGCTCTTGCAGCACACGCACTAAATATATTTGGTGACCATGCCGATGTTATGGCTTGCCGCCAAACAGGTTTTGCTATGCTTTGTAGCAACTCTGTTCAAGAAGCTATGGACTTAGCTTTAGTTTCTCATTTAGCTACGCTAAAGAGCAAAGTGCCATTTCTACACTTCTTTGACGGTTTCCGCACCAGCCACGAGCTGAGCAAAATCGATGTGATTGACTATGACGAAATGAAGTCACTAGTTGACATGAAAGATATTGAAGATTTTAAATCAAGAGCGCTTAACCCTGAACGCCCTGTTCAAAAAGGCACTGCGCAAAATGGCGATATCTATTTCCAAAATAGAGAAGCTTGCAATATTTACTATCAAAAAGTTCCCGCAATTGTTGAAGAGTGTATGAAGCAAGTTGAGTCCATTACGGGCAGAAAGTATAATCTTTTTGATTATTATGGAGCAGACGACGCCGAAAAAATCATCATAATGATGGGTAGCGGCAGCGAAGCTTGTGAAGAGACTGTGGACTATCTAAATGCGCGCGGACAAAAAGTTGGTCTTGTTAAAGTTAGACTATATCGTCCTTTTGACAGCCAAAAACTTATTGCGGCAATTCCCAAAACCACAAAGTATATTACTGTTTTGGACAGAACAAAAGAGCCGGGCTCAATTGGTGAACCTCTATATCTTGATGTATGCACAGCTCTTGCTAAGACACCTTATACCATTTTGGGCGGACGCTATGGCATGGGCAGTAAAGAATTTAATCCTACCATGATAGCTAGCGTTTATGCCAACATGGGCGGAGAAAATAAAAACAACTTCTCAGTGGGTATAATTGATGATGTTACATTTGCATCACTTCCAATGGGAGAATTTGTTGACGCATCACCTAAAGGCAGTATCAACCTTAAGTTCTATGGACTAGGCAGCGACGGCACTGTAGGCGCAAACAAAAACTCCATTAAAATAATTGGCGACCACACTGATAAGTATGTTCAAGGATATTTCCAATACGACAGCAAAAAGAGCGGCGGACTTACCGTTTCTCACCTTCGTTTTGGCGACCAACCTATAAAGAGTTCTTACCTAATCGATAGCGCTGACTTTGTAGCTTGCCACAATCCAAGCTATATATATCACTACGATATGCTAAGCGAATTAAAGGAAAATGGAATATTCTTACTTAACAGCATTTGGACACCGGAAGAAATGGACGAACATCTTCCTGCATCAGTTAAAAACACCATTGCAAAGAAAAAAATAAAGTTTTATACGCTAGATGGAAACAAGGTGCTTACAAGCATTGGCGCAAGAAGAGGACTAAATACCGTTATGCAAGCGGCATTCTTTAAACTAGCCAATGTCATTCCTTATGAAGATGCAGAAAGGTATATAAAAGAAGCTATTAAGAAAACTTACGGCAAAAAAGGCGACGCAGTAGTCAATATGAACTATGCGGCAGTAGATGGAGCTATCTCCAACCTTATTGAAGTAAAATATGACGCTGAAAAGTGGGCAACAACGACAGAAGGCGCATCAATGAATGTTGTGCGTGGCGACGACTATTACAAAAATGTTATAAGCCCTATACTAAAACAGCAAGGCGACAGCTTGCCTGTTAGCGCATTTAACGCAGACGGCACTGTTCCCGTTGGCACATCTAAACACGAAAAGAGAGGTATTGCAGTCAATGTTCCCAAGTGGATTAAGGAATACTGCATACAATGTAACCAATGCGCTATGGCTTGCCCCCACGCAGTTATAAGACCTGCTCTTAACACACCAGAACAACTTAGCGACGCACCTGAAACCTTTGATACAAAGGACGCTGTTGGATTTAAAGGCTACAAGTACAGAATTCAAATAAGCCCATATGACTGCACAGGTTGTGGAGTGTGCGCAAATGTTTGCCCTGCTCCAAAAGGAAAGGCTCTAGAGATGATTCCTATTGCAGAAGGAATAGCGCGCGAAGCAGAAAACTGGGAATATTATGAAAAACTACCTGAAATCGACCCCATTTACAAAATAGACACTGTAAAAGGCAGTCAATTTAGCAAACCTTTATTTGAGTTTAGCGGAGCGTGCGCTGGCTGCGGCGAAACACCTTATATCAAGCTAGTTACGCAAATGTTTGGCGACAGAATGATGATAGCAAACGCAACAGGTTGCTCATCTATTTACGGCGGAAGTGCGCCCACTTGCCCATATACCACCAACGATAAGGGTCATGGACCTGCTTGGGCAAACAGCTTGTTTGAAGACAATGCTGAGTTTGGCTATGGCTTTAACCTAGCAGTTACTCAAAGAAGAGAAAAAATTAAACAAAATATGGAAGCAGCAATGGCCGATGTAAATGCTGAAACAAAAGCTGCTTTTGAAGAGTGGATAGCCAATATGGAGCAAGCTAAAGAAAGCGTTATTGCTTCTGAAAAAGTTATTGAAGCTATTGCAAAAGAAACAGCGCGTCCCGAAATTATGAAAGCAATAATGGATAACAAAGATATGCTCATTAAAAAATCTATTTGGATTTTTGGCGGTGACGGTTGGGCTTATGACATTGGCTATGGCGGACTAGACCATGTTCTTGCTCAAAACGAAGATGTTAATATTTTAGTGCTTGACACCGAAGTCTACAGCAACACGGGCGGCCAAGCAAGCAAGTCAACTCCAACAGGAAGCATAGCTAAGTTTGCAGCAAGCGGAAAACGCACCAAGAAGAAAGACCTTGGCATGATGGCTATGAGTTATGGCTATGTCTATGTAGCTCAAGTTAGCATGGGCGCAAGCCAAGCGCAACTTGTTAAAGCGCTTAAAGAAGCTGAAGCTTATAAAGGACCATCACTTATCATTGCTTACGCTCCATGTATCAATCACGGTATCAATATGAGCAACTCTCTTGCTGAAGAAAAGAGAGCAGTAGACGCTGGATACTGGTCACTATATCGCTACAATCCTGAGCTACAAGAAAAAGGACTAAATCCCTTTGTGCTTGACAGCAAGGATCCAGTAGACGACTACCAGTCTTTCTTAGCAGGCGAAACCAGATATGCAAGCTTGAAAAAGCTATATCCTGAAGTTGCTGAAAAGCTATTTGAACTAAATGAGCAAGAAGCAAAAGAAAGGATTGCAACCTATAAGAGATTACATGAAGGCAAATAAGACACACCTTGTCTTAAATAACACAAAAAGACTGCTAGTAAAATAGCAGTCTTTTTTAGTTTATTGTTTTACATTATATTTCTATTAACTTAATTCAAGCATACCTGTATATAGCTCATAATATTTTCCTTTTTGCTCAATCAAACTCTCATGAGTGCCCCTTTCTATTATTTCGCCATGTTCAAGCACCATAATGGCGTCTGCGTTTCTTATAGTGCTTAGCCTATGCGCTATAACAAAGGTAGTGCGTCCTTCCATAAGCTTATCCATACCTGTTTGTATTAACTTTTCAGTTCGGGTATCAATACTTGAAGTAGCCTCATCAAGTATCAAAACAGGCGGATTTGCAATTGCTGCTCTTGCTATACTTAAAAGTTGCCGTTGTCCTTGGCTTAAATTAGCGCCATTTGCGGTAAGCTTGGTGTTGTAGCCGTCGGGCAGTCTTGCGATAAAAGAGTGAGCGTTAGTTAAAATAGCAGCTTCAATACATTCTTGGTCGCTTGCATCTAGTCTGCCATAGCGAATGTTTTCCATAACCGTTCCTGTAAACAGGTTGGTATCTTGCAAAACTACGCCAAGAGAGCTTCTCAAATCAGCTTTCTTTATCTTATTAATATTGATATCATCATATCTAATTTTGCCGTCAGGCACATCATAAAAGCGATTAATAAGGTTGGTAATTGTTGTTTTGCCTGCGCCCGTTGAACCCACAAAAGCTACTTTTTGACCAGGTTTTGCGTACAAGCTTATATCCCTTAAAACAATTTTGTCTTCTTCATAACCAAACACTACATTGCTAAATGTTACTTTGCCTTGCAAAAGCTTATAAATTATTGTACCGTCTTTGTGCGGGTATCTCCACGCCCACATTCCCGTTCTTTCATTACTTTCTACAATGTCACCGTTTTCATTAAGCTTTGCATTTACCAAAGTTACATATCCGTCATCTACTTCTTCATTCTCTTCCATAATTTCAAATATCCTTTCTGCGCCTGCAAGCGCAACAAGAATATTGTTAAACTGCTGGCCAATTTGAGTAATTGGATTACTTACCGTTCTTGTAAGCAACAAAAAGGTTACTAAAGTTCCTGTCGTCATTGGTATGCCAAGTTTAGGATTAATGGCAATAAGACTGCCCACTATTGCAATAAGCGCATATAAAATATGGCTTAAATTGCCCATAATTGGCATTAAGATATTGGCGCAAGTGGTAGCAGTTGTAGCGTCGTGCCGTAGTTTAGCAGTAATTTTTTCAAAATCTTTTTTTATGTTTTCTTCATAGCTAAACACCTTGACAACTTTTTGACCATTTATAAATTCTTCTACAAAACCATCAACTTCGCCAATGGACTGTTGTTGCTTGACAAAATACTTTCCGCTTATTTTGCCAATCCTGCCTACAAAAGCTACCATTACCACTATAACTAAAAATACAAGCGCAGTAAGCACAGGACTAAAAATTAGCATACCTGTAATTACAGCAATTAATGTAATGGATGAATTAATTAGCTGGGGCAAGGCATTGCTAAGCATTTCACGCATGGTATCTGTGTCGTTGGTAAATCGTGACATTATTTCACCATGTGTGCGCGAGTCATAATATTTTATAGGCAGTTTTTGCAAATGCGCAAACAAATCTATCCTAACTCTGTTCATTGTGCCTGCTGTTATGCTGAGCATTATTCTAGTATAAATAAAGGTAGTTATTACGCCAGCAAGGTATATTCCCCCCATGGTAAGCAACGCTTTTAAAAACTTTTGCATATTGGGGTTTGCAACTTCTATAAAGTCATCAATAGCCACACGAATAAAAAATGTGCCCGCAACGCCAACTACACTGCCTAGCAATATACATACTACAACGACAGCCAATAATCCTTTATAAGGTTTTAACAAGCTCGCCATCTTTGCAAGCGTCTTTTTAATGTTTCTTGGCTTTGCGCCGCCTTTCATTTTATGCCTAGACATTTTCCACCTCCGTATTGGTCTGTGAAAAATACACTTCTTGATATATCTTAGAGGTTTTAAGCAGCTGGTCGTGCATGCCCATTGCCACTATTTTACCGTTGTCCATAACAACAATTTTATCTGCGTCGATAACGCTTGCTATCCTTTGCGCAATAATTATTGTGGTCATACCCTTAAGATTGTGCTTTAATTCCTTTCTTATGCTTGCGTCAGTTGCAGTATCTACTGCGCTTGTGCTGTCATCAAGTATCATAATCTTAGGTTTTTTTAGTAATGCTCTTGCAATGCTTAATCTCTGCTTTTGTCCGCCACTTATATTAACTGCCCCCTGCTCTAAAACAGTGTCAAACTTATTGGGGAAGTTAATAACAAAATCATATGCGCAAGCTACCTTGCATGCATCTTCTATCTCCTTATCGGTAGCATCATTATTTCCCCATTTTAAGTTTTCTTTAATAGTGCCGCTAAAAAGTTCATTTTTTTGTAAAACCATACCAATTGCGCCACGCAAAACATCAAGCTTATAATCCTTGACATTGTGTCCAGCTACCATAACATTTCCACAAGTTGCGTCATAAAGCCTTGGTATGAGCTGAACAAGTGTAGTTTTTGACGCGCCTGTGCCACCTATTATCCCCACAGTTTGACCACTATCTATCTCTAAGTTAACATCCTTTAGCACATAGTTTTCACAATCTTTTGCGTAAGCAAAGTTGACCTTTTCAAATACTATGCTCCCGTCTTTTACTGTAAGGGAGGGATTGGCTTCATCGTCGGTAATTTCAATTTCTTCATTCAAAACTTCAGTTACACGACTGACGCTTGCTCTGCTCATTACTACCATTACAAAAATAAATCCTAGCATAAGCAGCGACATTAGAATTTGCATATTATAGGACAAAAAGCTAGTAAGCTCACCTGTGGTCATAGCGCCTTTAGTTATAAATCCACCGCCAATATAAAGCACAGAAAGAATGCAAGCATAAACTACAAGCATCATTATAGGCATAAGTTTAATCAAAGATTTTTCTGCGCTTATGTGCATTTTGCGTAAATTATCGCTTGCTTGGCGAAATTTTTCCGTTTCGTGATTTTCTCTTACAAAAGTTTTAACTACTCTAATGCCAGCAAGGTTTTCTTGCACGCTCTCATTGAGCAAATCATACTTTTTAAGCATTTTTATAAACCTTGGATATGCTATGACGCCAAGAGTAAGAATTGCTCCGCCAAGAACAGGTATAGCAACCAAGAAAACAATGGAAAGTTTAAAATTAATTCTCATAGCAAACGCCGTTGCGCAAATAAGCATCATCGGGCTTCTAACTAGCATTCTAAGCAACATCATATATGCCATTTGCACATTATTAACATCGGTGGTCAGCCTAGTTACTAAACCAGCTGTAGTGAATTTATCGGTATTTGAAAAACTAAAATCTTGCACCTTAGAAAATAGCCCATTGCGCAAATTGGTGCTAAATCCAACGGCCGCCACCGAGCAAGTACGCCCTGCAAACCCGCCTGTTATTAAGCTAAACATAGCCATAGCCACCATAATTAGCCCCATTTTTACAACATAAGGAGTGCCGCCTGAGCCGTTTATGCCATTATCTATTATTTTGGACATAATAAAAGGCAGTGTAACTTCCATACTTACTTCTAGCATAACTAAAAGTGGCGTAATAACGGTGTAGCCTCTATATCCTTTTGTAAATTTGCTTAGCTGTTTTAACATTAACTCTCCTTAAATTTACTAAAAATGGTTACTCTCTTATTATACTAAAAATGTGTATAAAGAAAATAAATTATAACAAAATTATCTCCCATAATCAAGTTAAATACGCACTTAGCCTAAGTCTATGCGCCTTTAGCATATCTTATTTAAGATGTTTTACATTGAAATGTTTTTTGATACTCAAATTTTATCGCTTAAAGTCTTAGAACCTTTATATCATCTAGCTGATATAAGTTTTTTATTAGATTGGCAAGCATATCTATATCTTGCGGTTTTATTTTTTTCATTAAAAAACCTTTTTTAATAGAGCTGTTTACCGTTTTGACAAACACATTTTTATCTTGATTGTTTTCCAAAAACTCTTTTAAGTTTTTATCGCTTTTAACAAGCGCAAAAACTGACGGCTTTTCCTTATCAAAACCATTTAACATTACAATTAAGCTATCTATACAGCTATCTGGTTTTACTTTAAGGTGAAAAATCCACTTAAAGAATCTAACAGGATTAAAGTACCATCTATAAATATGATAACTGCTAGACACCAAAATAAGTTTATTGTACTGTAATTTGCTTAAAATCTCAGCGCAAAATTTTGCATTCTCATAGGTGTTTTTAGATTGCTTTTCCATAATTATGTCTTTGGGCAGAACACCTAGCGAAACAAGGTAATTTTGCATAGCTTCAGATTCAGAAATTTTAGCTTTTTTATTAGCTACTCCGCCCGACAGCAAAAACTTATTGCCCTTATTTTCTTTATACAAATTAAAGGCATGATAGCATCTCTCTCTGCACTGCAAAGAGAGAGTGCCATCATCTAATAAATACTGTCCAAGTACAATAATTATGTTATCTGCCATGCGCTTTACCACTTGTTATGCACATGTTCAGCAAACCCAAGCAAATTAGAAACTTCTATCTTTGTGCCATCGTCAAGTTTAACATATCCTGTAAAATGCCCAAAAACTTGGTGCGGTATCATAGCCATAATCTTTAAGTCAAATGGCGCGTACCTGTCAATGATAGGTTTCATTTCCATATAAAAACGGTCATCGTTTGAAGTAAATGTCCAATCTCCTAAATAATTAAAAGAGCCATCATCATTTTTTGGTATATTAAAAGTAACTTCATCTAATTTATGACTAATACCTTTATAAAACACCATATTTTCAGTCGCTTGGTCATTGTTGCCAAAACCATAGCCAATATTAAATCCAAATGTAGAGCCATCTTCTAATATTGCCTGCAAACTTCCCCAGTACCAAGTATTGTCATATGTCCAAACGCCCCTTCCCCAGTCAAGCGTAGCAAGGCTCTTTGTCTTTTCATCTAATTTGTACTCCTTGTCGCCAAGCGTATAAACACCCTTAGCTTTTATACAATTAATTTTTTGATTATAGTAAAAATGTTTTTTCTTTGCAAAAGGTGTAGCAATTACCATGCTCTCTTTAGGCGCATCTGTAAGCACTATATCAAAGGTCAATTCTTCACCGTTGTTGCCAAACTTTGGATACTTGCCAAAAAGGTGTCTAGTTTGGCCATCGTTTAAAAAGCTCATCTCAACGCCATCTTTATTTTTCCATACAGCGTCGCCAACGACCGATGTTCTTGGCATTTTCATTTTGCCTATAGGAAATAGACAAACACTGCTTTTAGTTATTTGCGACGGCTCATTAAAGTCAAGCACTGACGCGCTCAATGCGCCTACATAGCCAAGGTCAGCGATAGTTAGGCATATAGCACTGTCATCGTTGCCTATATAATAATAATCCCATTCCTTAATGCGCGTAGCGCGCTTTGTGATATTTTCTCTATTATAATCCCATATCAAAGTTTTGGCATAGCCTGGATTTGCTATATCGCCTTTTTCATTTAATAAAGGCTGTCTAGTTGTAATTTCTTTTTGCACCATTTTTCCACCTCTCATATACATAATTTTTTATTTATTTTATCATTAAACATATTACTAATTATATTATTTAACATAAAGGTTGTCAATACTAACAAAAAGCGATTTGGCTAGTTTTTTGCGCAAAATTATGCAAAAACTTATAAAAAATGAATTTTTTATCCTACTTATTGGTGATAAGCTTTACTAAATGTTATTGCCGTAACTTCTTTTACGCCAACATTTTGTAGTTCTTTTACGCACTTATTTAAAGTAGCGCCCGTCGTAATTACATCGTCAATAATTAACACCTTTTTATCTTTAAGGTTATTATCTTTTGCTACAAAAAACATATCTTCAACTGCTTTAGCGCGCTTTTCTTTTGGCACTTCAGTCAAATCAGTAGCAACATTTTTTTTACTAAGCCCATAAAGAATAGGGATATCAAGCATACTTGACAAATGCTTTGCCACAATTTTTAATGCGTCATAGCCTCTTTTGCTAATTTTTTTAAGGCTGGACGGAACAAACACAATGCCATCTAGGTCTAAGTTTTTTTCTATATACTTATCCTTGATAAACTTTGCTATGTATTCAGCTATATAAGGCTTTTCGCTATCTTTATAACTAAGCACAAACTGCCTTGCCACTTTGTCATATTCAAAACAACTAAAAACCTTGGTGCCTATAATAATCTTTGTATGACTTTCAACTGGCGTAAGTAAGCCGTGGCATTTTTTACATAAGGCATACTCTCTTTCATGGTCGTCTAGCTCTCTTTGGCAAGAAATACACGCAAGACCTTTTGGATACATAATATCCAAAACTTTATTAAAGAACTGCTTTAACTTATTCCCCATAACAAATCAACCTTTGATTTTCCGCTAAGCAAAAAATGTCTTAAAAGCGAATGTCGTTTTACCGTATAGGTATTAGACACCGTTTTAGCTATATTTTCTTGACTGCCAATAAGCACCACCATTTTTTTTGCGCGCGTTACTGCAGTATACAAAAGATTTCTTGTCAAAAGCATATAGCTTCCACCGCTAATGACAATAATAACCACATCAAACTCACTGCCTTGCGACTTATGAACGCTGACACAATATGCAAGCACTAATTCATCTAAGTCCCCTGCTTTATAAGTTACCACCTTTCCATCTTCAAACTCAACTATAACTGTATCATCATAGGCGTCAATAACATAGCCTATGTCGCCATTAAAGACGCCTTTTCCGCTCTCATAATTACCTAGCTTTTTCCATTCTACAGTATAGTTATTTACAGTCTGCATAACCTTGTCGCCAACAAGAAAATAAGTGTCTTTATACTTAATGCCTTGTCCAGTTGGATTTAATGCTTTTTGTAACTCTACATTCAAATTCTCCACTCCAACTAAACCTTTTCTAATAGGCGTAAGCACTTGGATTTCTTTAGAATTTATATCTAAGTAATTTGGTATTCTTGACTTTGTCATACTAGTTACAGCATTTAGGATACCCAAATTGTCCTCTTGTGTGTCTATAAAGAAATCTTTTGCACCTTGCGTTATAGGCATTTTACCTTCATTAATTCTGTGGGCATTTGTAACGATTGCACTTTCTTTTGATTGTCTATAAACTTCAGTAAGATAGACCACATTAATAAGTCCGCTACTAATTATGTCAGCAAGAATATTACCGCAAGAAACGCTAGGCAACTGGTCTTTATCCCCAACTAAAATAAGTCTTGCTCCAAAGGGCATTGCCTTTACAAGAGCGTGGAAAATATAAATATCAGCCATGCTTATTTCATCTACAATAAGTGCGTCAAGCTCAAGTAAATTACTTTCGTTATGCGTAAATGCATTGCCATCATTTCTGCCAAACTCTACACCAAGCAATCTATGAATAGTCTTAGCTTCTATTCCCGTAGCTTCCGTCATTCGCTTGCTTGCCCTTCCTGTAGGCGCGCATAAAGCCACCTTTTTATTGTGATTGGTAAGAATGCTTGTTATTCCCTTTATTATGGTGGTTTTTCCCGTTCCAGGGCCGCCTGTTATAACACTAACACCATTTTCAAAAACGCTTTTTATCGCATACTTTTGCAAATCGTGCAATTCAAGTCCGCTAGTCTTTTGGTAATACTCAAACTCTTTTGCTATATCAAAATCCCATTTTTCTGCTGTGGCGTTTAGAGATAGTAATTTAGTTGCAATTAACTTCTCTGTATGAAAATTAACTTTTGTCACAACCATATTTACATCGTCTACATTGACCACCTTAATATTATCCATACCGTCTAGGCATTCTATAATTGCGTCTAGATTTCCAAATTTTAACAGGTTGGCCGTTTGACTGATAAGGATATTATCAGGCAAGCAAGTATGGCCACCTCTTAAAGCCGCTTCTGTTAAAGTGTGATAAATTGCCGCTTGAATACGGAAAGCGCTATCCTCTGCAATCCCTAACTTCATAGCAATTTTATCAGCAGTAAAAAACCCCACGCCATCTATATCTTTTACCAAAATATAAGGATTGTTTTTTATTACTGTTATGGTGGTATCTCCATAAAACCTATATATTTTGAGAGCTATATTCATAGTAATATCTTGTTTTTGCAAGAAGAATATACTCTCTTTCATCTCTTTGTTTACTTGATAACTTTCAATAATGGAAGCTAGTTTTGCCTTGCCTATTCCGCTAACTTTTTTTAGCTCTTTGGGGTTGTTTTCTATAATGTCCATTGTGCTAGCGCCAAACTTTTTTACTATTTCATTTGCTAGCTTTTCCCCAATTCCCTTAAACAGACCGCTAGATAAGTATTTTTTTATACTTGTTATATCGCTTGGTTTTACAAACTCTACCTGCTCTACTACAAACTGTTCTCCAAACTTTGCGTTTTGATGAAATTCGCCAGTAAGAGAGAGCATTTCTCCCTCTTCCACAATAGGAAAAATGCCGACAGCGGTAAAGTACCTGTTGTTGTCGGCTTCAAATTCTATTACAGAATATCCATTTTCTTCGTTTACATAAATTATGCCAAATACTGTACCTTTAATAGTCATTTTGCAAGGTAAGCTTTGATTTCCTTTATCTTATCTAATTTTTCCCAAGAAAAAATTTCTCTGCCAAAATGTCCATAGCTTGCTGATTTTGCATATATAGGCTGATTTAATGAGAGATTATTTATTATAGCTTGCGGGCGGAAATCAAAGACTTTTTTTACTATCTCTACCAGCTTTTCATCTCCCACTTTAGATGTGCCAAAAGAATTTATATCTATGCTTACAGGGTTAGCTTTGCCAATAGCGTAAGCTACGCATATCTCACACCTATTGCATACTCCGCTTGCTACTAAGTTTTTAGCAACATATCTAGCATAATAAGCGGCGCTCCTGTCCACTTTTGTTGGGTCTTTGCCGCTAAAGCAACCACCGCCATGCGGGACATATCCACCATAGGTATCAACTATGATTTTTCTGCCAGTAAGCCCGCTATCTCCCATAGGCCCGCCTATGACAAACCGCCCCGTTGGATTGATAAAAAACTTAGTATCTTCATCTATAAGGTCGCTGTCTATGGTAGGCTTTATCACCTTTTCCATAATATCTTTTCGCACAACTTCAATATCTACATCAGCGTGATGTTGCGCACTGACAACAATTGTATCTATCCTATTTATCTTATTGTTTTTATATTCTACTGTAACTTGCGCTTTGCCGTCAGGTCTTAAATAATCAATGATTTTTTCTTTCCTAACTTTTGCAAGCTTTTGACAAAGCCTATGGCTGAGCAATATAGAGAGAGGCATATATTCTTGCGTTTCATCTGTGGCATAGCCATACATCATACCTTGGTCGCCCGCCCCCACCTTGGAAAACATCTCATTGGTGTCTTTACTCTCTAAGCTGTCATTTACCCCCATTGCTATATCAGGCGATTGTTTATTCAAAAGAACTTTTATTTGACAAGTTTGATAATTAAAGCCACACTCATCACTATCATAGCCAATATTTTTTATAGTCTCTCTTGCTACCTTTTCAACATCTACATTAGCCATTGTAGTAATTTCTCCCATTATGAGCAAAAAGTTTGTAGTGCAAGAACATTCGCAAGCCACTCTTGCATTTTTATCTTGCGCAAGTATAGCGTCCAAAATAGCATCGCTAACTTGGTCGCAAATCTTATCAGGATGCCCTTCTGTTACACTTTCACTTGTAAATAACCTTTTCATTTTTCTCCTTTCAAAGAAATTGGGTTATAGGCGCAAAATAACTCATAACCCAAAATGCCGCTATTATATATGTTATTCTGCGTCCGATATCTGCTCAAAGATATCTCTAAAGTCACTTTCTGCCAGATTACTCTTTACCTTAGAGCCAGACAATATTTCATCATTTTCTTTAAGCTTTATATTTTTATAATTCTTAAGACCAGTGCCTGCGGGTATCAGTTTACCTATAATAACATTTTCCTTTAATCCTACAAGGCTGTCTGTCTTAGCTTTTATAGCAGCGTCAGTAAGCACTTTTGCAGTCTCTTGAAATGACGCTGCACTCAAGAATGACTCAGTAGCTAGCGCTGCCTTTGTTATTCCTAGCAATACTCTAATAGCTGTTGCTGGCATTCCGCCATTTTCCAAAGCTTTTTCATTAGCTTCTTCTAGCCTTGAAACATCGACAAGCTCATTATATAATAAGTCAGTATCATTAGGATTGCTTATTCTTACCTTTCTTAGCATTTGACGAATAATAATTTCTATATGCTTATCATTGATATGCACGCCGTTGCTTCTGTAAGCTCTTTGAATTTCCCTAATCATAAACTCTTGTACGCCAGCTACGCCTTTTGTCTTTAACACTTCATGTGGGTCTACATTACCTGCATAAATTTGTGTGCCAGCCTCTACCACATCGCCGTCTTTAACAAGCACTTTTATACCTTGCGGAATTTTATACTCTTTAGACCCTTCTTCATTTTCCACAATAACAGTATCAATTCTGCCATCATCTGTTAGCTTTGTGGTTACCTTGCCTTTAATGTCAGCAACAGGCGCATAGCCTTTTGGTTTTCTTGCTTCAACTAGCTCTTGCACTCTAGGAAGACCTAGCGTAATGTCCGCGCTGGACGCAACACCACCTGTGTGGAATGTTCTCATGGTAAGCTGTGTTCCAGGCTCACCGATGGATTGAGCTGCAATAATTCCAACAGCTTCGCCAAGCTTAACAGGGTTATTGCTGCTCATATTAGCGCCATAGCACTTACTGCACAAACCACGCTTGCACTTGCAAGTCAAAATGTTACGAATCTTAACTGACTTTATGCCTGCGTCTTTAATCTCTTTTGCAGTATCTTCTGTTATCATCTCTCCATGTGGCACAATAATTTCGCCAGTCTTTGGATTAATGACATCACCTATGGTAAACCTGCCCGTAATTCTCTCTGCTATGGACTCCACGCCACTGCCATAATCAAGGTCAGTAATTACCATGCCTTTGGTATCTCCGCAATCAATTTCGTTAATAATAACATCTTGGCTAACATCAACTAGTCTTCTTGTCAAATAACCAGAGTCAGCAGTTTTTAGCGCTGTGTCGGCTCCACCTTTACGCGCGCCGTGAGAGGAAATAAAGTATTCCAAAACGGATAGGCCTTCACGGAAAGATGACTTAACAGGAATCTCAATAACTCTACCAGACGGGTCATTCATAAGACCACGCATACCAGATAGCTGTTTTAATTGTTGCATACTGCCACGCGCGCCTGAATTAGCCATCATCCAAATGGGGTTAAACCTGTCAAAGTTCTTAAAGTTGCTTTCAAGGTCTTTCTCAACTTCGGCAGTAGCTCCTGTCCAAATATCAATAACTTCTTTGTATCTTTCTTCATCAGTGATAAGTCCGCGCTTGAAGTTTTTCTCAATTTGCAATACTTCTTTATCTGCTTTTTCTAAGATAGCTGACTTATCTCCAGGTATTTTCATATCAAATACGCTAGTAGTCATACCGCTCACTGTTGAGAACTTAAATCCAAGCGCTTTTATCTTGTCAAGCACTTCAGCAGTCGCCGTTGCGCCTTTTAAGCGGAAACAACGGTCCACAATTTGACCTAATGTCCTCTTTTTAACAATACTGTTAATTTCCAAAGAAATTATCGCTTCGGTGTTGCCAGGTGTCCTTTTAACAAATCCAAGGTCTTGAGGAATAGCATCATTAAAAATGATTTTTCCTACCGTTGTAGTAATGACACCGCGATACTCTACTCCATCTAATTCCTTTATTATCCTAACCTTAATCCAATCCTGCAAGCCTATCTCTTTTACTTGATAAGCCATTTTTGCTTCGTTGGGGTCTTTAAAGTAACGCATTTTGGTTTCATCTTTTGGCATATCTTTTTCTTGCGTCAAATAATATGTGCCAAGCACCATGTCTTGAGTGGGCGTTACTATGGATTGTCCATCACTAAGCTTTAATATATTGTTGCTTGCAAGCATAAGAATTCTAGCTTCAGCTTGCGCTTCTAAACCAAGCGGTACATGCACAGCCATTTGGTCGCCGTCAAAGTCTGCGTTAAATGCAGTACAGGTTAGTGGGTGCAGTTTAATTGCGCGGCCTTCAACTAGCACAGGCTCAAAAGCTTGAATACCAAGTCTATGCAAAGTGGGAGCGCGGTTTAACAGTACAGGATGGTCTTTAATAACTTCTTCCAAGATATCCCAAACCACAGGTTTTACTCTTTCCACTGTGCGCTTTGCACTCTTTATATTGCTGCAAATTTCTTTTTCTACAAGTTTTCTAAAGACAAAGGGCTTAAATAATTCAAGCGCCATTTCCTTAGGCAAACCGCATTGATAAAGCTTTAATTCAGGTCCTACCACAATAACAGAACGCCCAGAATAGTCAACACGCTTACCAAGCAGGTTTTGACGAAAACGCCCTGTCTTACCGCTTAGCATTGTGCTAAGAGATTTTAATGGGCGATTGCCAGCGCCTGTTACGGCTTTGCCGTGACGGCCATTATCTATAAGGCTATCGACAGCTTCTTGCAGCATGCGCTTTTCGTTGCGAATCATAATATCAGGAGCGCCGCTTTCTATAATCTTTTTCAAACGGTTATTCCTATTTATAACTCTTCTATACAAGTCGTTAAGGTCACTTGTGGCAAACCTGCCGCCGTCTAGCTGAACCATTGGGCGAAGCTCTGGCGGAAGTACAGGAATAACATCAAGTATCATCCACTCTGGACGATTTCCGCTCTTTCTAAACGCTTCAATTATCTCCAATCTTTTAGCAAGCTTAGCTTTCTTTAGGCCTTTTGTCGTTTCAATAGCTTCTTTTAGCTCTTTGCTTTCTTGCTCTAA
This sequence comes from Clostridiales bacterium, assembly GCA_012520515.1. GTDB lineage: Bacteria > Bacillota > Clostridia > Christensenellales > DTU072 > CAG-1782. The sequence continues at coordinate 17,658 of JAAYOD010000046.1, read as the reverse complement.
GTCGATTTCTCTAAGCAACTCTTTAAGACTCTCTGCGCCCATTCCTGCGCGGAAACTATTTGGTCCAAATTCTTCAATTGCCGCCAATCTTTCTTCTTCTTTAATAATTTGCTTTTTATAAAAATTGGTTTCGCCAGGGTCTAGCACTATAAATGAGGCAAAATAAATTACTTGCTCAATGTGTTTTGGGCTGACATTAAGTATAGTGCTTATTCTGCTTGGAACGCCTCTAAAATACCAAATATGAGTGACAGGCGCTGCTAAGTCAATATGCGCCATTCTCTCCCGTCTTACTTTGCTTTTTGTTACTTCAACGCCGCACTTATCGCAAATAACGCCTTTGTACCTGATTCTCTTATACTTTCCGCAATGGCATTCGTAGTCCTTTGTCGGTCCAAAAATTCTCTCACAAAATAGTCCATCTCTCTCTGGTTTTTGTGTTCTGTAATTTATAGTTTCAGGTTTTAACACCTCTCCATGTGACCATTCTCTAATCTTTTCAGGAGATGCTATGCTTATTTGTATGGAATCAAAATTATTTATTTCAGGAATCATTTTATACTTCACCTCTTACTATACTAGGTCGTCGTCGCCAAAAGCCTGAGATAGGATATCGGTATCCAATTTATCTAGGCCCATTTCTTTAGAAAAGTCTTCACTGCTTATTTCTTCATCGTCGTCATCTTTACCTAATAGTCCGCTGTCGGCAAAGACATCTAAGCTATCTTCCAAGTTAAACAAGCCTTTTAATAGGTCCTCATCACCTGCACTTATAGCTTCTTCAGAGATATCGTCATCTTCTCCCACAGGGTCAATTTCGCTTGGGAACAAGGAGCCAAATCCGCTCATGTCGCCTAAGCTTTCATCTAAGCTGATTTCCTTAAACTTTTCTCTCTTCTTAAGCATTGGCTCATAATCTCTTTCATCGTCATAGCTATCAGGCAGAATAACTTCTTGCCCGTTTTCGCTTAACTTGATATCAAGCCCCAATGCTTGCATTTCTCGACGAAGCACTCGAAATGCTTCAGGAATGCCAGGCTCTGTTGTGACGCTTGCGTTTATAATGGAGTGGAATACCTTGTTTCTGCCCATAACATCGTCGGATTTTACCGTCAACACCTCTTGCAAAATATGGCTAGCTCCATACGCCTCTAACGCCCAAACTTCCATCTCACCAAATCTCTGTCCGCCAAATTGCGCCTTACCGCCTAACGGTTGTTGCGTAACTAAGCTATATGGTCCTACTGAGCGTGCGTGAATTTTATCGTCAACTAAGTGGATAAGCTTGAGCATATACATATATCCAACTGTGATTTTGTGCTCAAAAGGCTCTCCTGTACGGCCGTCAAACAACTGCCATTTACCATCTGGCGACATACCGTTTTGCTTATACAGTTTTACTATATCTTCTTCTCTAGCTCCGTCAAATACAGGCGATGCCACTTTCCAGTCTAGCATTTTAGCTACCATACCTAAATGCACTTCAAGCACTTGCCCGATATTCATACGGGAAGGAACGCCTAGCGGATTAAGCACAATCTGGAGGGGTGTGCCATCGGCCATAAAAGGCATATCTTCTCTTGGCAATACTCTGCTAATAACACCTTTATTACCGTGACGGCCAGCCATCTTATCGCCCACTGATATTTTTCTCTTTTGAGCAATATAAACTCTAACTAGTTGATTAACGCCAGGGTCAAGTTCGTCTTTTTCTTCTCTTGTAAAGACATTGACATCAACTACCGTTCCGCTTTCGCCGTGAGGAACTTTTAAGCTAACATCTCTTACATCGCGGGCTTTCTCACCAAAGATAGCTCTTAACAACCTTTCTTCAGGAGTAAGTTCAGTTTCACCTTTAGGGGTTACCTTTCCTACCAAGTAGTCACCGCTCTTAACTTCTGCGCCTATTCTAATAATGCCATTTTCATCCAAATTCTTTAGTAGGTCTTCACTTACATTAGGAATATCTCTAGTAATGATTTCCTTGCCAAGTTTGGTATCTCTTGCTTCAAGTTCATATTTTTCTATATGAATGGTGGTAAAGGTATCGTCTTTTACAAGGTCTTCACTTATCAAGATAGCGTCCTCATAGTTATAACCTTCCCAAGTCATAAAGCCAATAAGAACATTTTTACCTAGCGCAAGCTCTCCGTTATCGGTAGCTGGCCCGTCAGCAATAATTTCTCCCTTTTTGACTTTGTCGCCTTTGGAAACTATAGGGCGTTGGTTTATACAAGTGCATTGGTTACTTCTTCTAAACTTTTGCAACTCATAAAACTCTTCTTCGCCATCGTCATTTTGCACAATAATATGGTCCGCCGACACCGTTTTAACAACGCCATCTGCCTTTGCAATAACGCAAACTCCACTATCGGTAGCCACCTTATATTCCATACCCGTACCAACTATTGGCGCTTCCGGTCTTAACAATGGCACTGCTTGGCGCTGCATGTTACTACCCATTAGCGCACGGTTTGCGTCGTCATTTTCCAAGAAGGGAATAAGGCTTGTTGCCACAGAAACAAGCTGTTTTGGGTCAACGTCCATATACTCTATTTCTTCAGCTGGGAACTCTCTTATCTTGTCACGATAACGGCAAGTAACTCTCTTGTTGACAAGCTTATTATTTTCATCAACAGGCTCATTTGCTTGCGCTATGATATATCTATCTTCTTCGTCTGCGTCAAAATAATGCGCTTCGTCTGTAACTATGCCTGTACCTTTTATAACCTTAAAATAAGGCGTTTGAATAAAGCCGTACTCATTTGTTTTTGCATAGCTAGATAGCGAAGTAATAAGTCCAATATTTTGTCCTTCTGGCGTTTCTATCGGACACATTCTGCCATAGTGCGTATAGTGAACGTCACGAACTTCAAATCCTGCTCTTTCTCTATTTAGTCCGCCAGGTCCTAAAGCTGACAACTTTCTCTTATGCGTAAGCTCAGCAATTGGATTGGGCTGGTCCATAAATTGCGACAATTGGCTGCTGCCAAAAAATTCTCTAATGGCGCTGCTTATTGGACGAATATTTATAAGACTTTGAGGGGTAATTTCATTGGGGTCTTGTACCGTTGCCATTTTTTCACGGATATTCTTTTCCAATCTTGCCATGCCGATACGGAAATAGTTTTGCAAAAGCTCACCAACAGAACGCACTCTTCTATTTGCAAGGTGATCAATATTGTCCTCTTCCCAAAAACCGTATTTCATATTGATATTGTAGTTTACGCTAGCTACTATATCATCTGTGGTTATATGCTTATAAACAAGCTTTTCTTTTTGCGCAATTATAGCTTGCTTCAACGCTTCTTGGTCGTCGCCAAAATCTTCTAGCAAACTCTTTAATGTGGGATAATATACATTTTCTTTAATGCCAAGTTCTCTTGGATTGCAATCGATATATGCCGCCAAATCCACGGTATTATTGCCAATAATCTTAATTTCTGCTTGACCGTGTTTTTTGGCATACTCTTCACTGCATTTTAAGTACACAACATTAATGCCAGCGTCTTGAATGCGCTTTGCCGTTTCATAAGAAAGCGGTTTATCGTCCACTTCAGCAATTATTTCTCCCATCTCATCTATTGCAGGACGGGAAAGAATAAGATTTTCAATTCTGTTAGCTAAACTTAATTTCTTGTTAAATTTATATCTGCCTACATGGCTGATATCATATCTTCTTGGCTCAAAGAAGATGTTTTGCAGTAACGCATCTACACCGCTTTGTGTGGGTACTTCGCCTGGCTTTAGCTTACGATAAAGCTCCACTTTAGCAATTGCGGTATTGTCAATGTCACCGTCTTTAGCCACAGTTGCGGCAATCATGGGATCATTGTCAAACAGCTCAAGCAGTTCTTGGTCAGAACTAAATCCAAGCGCGCGAAGTAAAATAGTGGCGTTCATCTTACGCGCTTTGTACACTCTGACATTGAGTATGCCGTTTGCATCTTGCTCAAACTCAAGCCATGCCCCTCTGTTTGGAATAACAGTGGTATTGTATCTAGTTACTTCATTTTTATCAATTTCGCTTTTTGTATAAACGCCGGGGCTTCTTACAAGCTGTGAAACCACAACTCTTTCCGCTCCGTTAATTATGAATGTGCCTTCTTCCGTCATTTTTGGAATATCACCCATAAATACTGTTTGTTCAATCATTTTGCCTGTGTCTTTAACAGTCAATCTAATTTTAACCTTTAATGGGGAAGTATAGGTAACATCCCTGTCTTTACATTCCTTGATGGTGTACTTGCACACTCCGTCAAGGTTGGGGTCCAAAAACTCTAACTCCATCTTGGCACTATAGTCAGTGATAGGAGAAAAATCCCTAAAGACCTTTTCGATACCTTTTTCAACAAACTCTTTGTAGGAATCTTTCTGAATTTCGATAAGATTAGGCATTTCACAATTGTGCTTGATTCGGCTAAAGGTTACTCTCTCGGTCTTTCCGCACATGATTTTGCGCATACTTTCAGACATCGCATTACTCCTTTTAAAAAATTATTAAAATTATGTCCAATTCTTTAGATATATAGACATTTCCTTCAAATTTTAAGCATGTATTTTATGGTGTTTTCTACTCTAAAATATACTTTTGATTATATTAGGACATTATAGCATTATACAGCTAATAGTAAAGTAAGTCAAATGTTTTTTACCTTTTACTTACAAATTAATTTTATTATTTATATATATAATAGTCTTAACTATGTTTTAAATGAAAAAGGTATTAATTTAGAGCTTTATTGACAAAAAAATATTATGCTGTTATCATTTAGTCATAATTTTGTATAGAGGATAACTTATGCGATTAGACAAGTATCTAAAAGTGGCAAGAATAATAAAAAGGCGTTCTGTTGCAAATGAAGCTTGCGCTAAAGACCGCGTCACTATGAACGGCAAAGCAGTTAAGCCGTCAAAAGAAGTAAAGGTTGGCGACATTTACACAATTGGATTTGGCCAAAAGGCAATAACTTTTAAGGTCTTGCAAGTGCCGCAAGGCAATGTAACAAAAAACTCAGCTGATATGCTATACCAAATCATTGAGGAAAATTAATGTTTGATGTAATTATTGTAGCTTATGGAAAAAGCCAAAGAGCTGGGCTTGATAAGCTTAGCTTTGACTTAAACGGCAAAAGCGTGCTAGACAGAACTATTGACGCATTTGTAGGCATAGGCGGCATAAACAACATAATCGTAGTTACCGATAGAGATATAAACAAAAAAAATGTTATAGTTACCAGTGGCGGAGTTGCTAGAAGCCAATCGGTAAAGTGCGGACTAAAACTAGTAAAATCGCCATATGTATTAATTCACGACGGCGCGCGGCCTTTTGTCAGCGCTAAGCTAATTAAACAAATTATGCAAGCGACAAAAGAGCATAATTCCGCTGTGCCCTATATAAAATCAGCCGACAGTTTAAGGCGCATAAAAGAAAATAGACTTACTAGTGCTGTTGACAGAGAGAGCATCGTTTGCGTGCAAACTCCGCAAGGTTATAAAACCAGTCAAATTTTGCAAGCTTATAAGCTTAATAATGACAACTTAAACACTGACGAAAGTGAAATTTACGCTAAATTTATTGAACCGCCTTATGCTTTGTTAGGAGAAAATTCCAATAGGAAAATCACTTATATTGAAGACCTTTTAAACATTGCTTCACGCATAGGCAGCGGTTTTGATGTCCACCAATTTGAGAGTGGAAAGCAACTTGTTTTAGGCGGAATTAAAATACCTTTTGATAAGGGTTTAAAAGCGTACAGCGACGGTGATGTAGTAATTCACGCTATTATGGACGCCCTTTTATCTGCGGCAGGAGAAAGAGATATTGGCATTCACTTTCCCGACTATGACGATAAATACAAGTCTATTGACAGTACAAAGCTACTAGCCAAAGTTAAAGAAATTCTTGCAAACAAAAACGCCATAATTAATAACATAACAGTTACTATTATGGCGCAAAAACCTATATTAGCCCACTATATCCCCAAAATGCAAGAAAAAATAGCTTCCGTTTTACAAACAGATATATCAAGTATCAATATTACTGCAACTACTACGGAAAATTTAGGTATTATAGGAGAAGAAAAAGCAATAGCCGCGCTTGCTATTGCCTCTGTCATTTAATTATTTATTTGTTGGTTTTATTCTAGTTACGCATTTTGTGCTCATCATGGTATCTCTTACCAAAATGGAAGTAGCTTTGCATCTTTTATTTTCATTATAAACGCATTCTGCCGTGCATTGAACAACGCTTGGCGCATCGCTTAAAAACTCATCGCTTGCCTCAAGCTCTTTAAATGTTTGTTCTAAAGCGCCTCCCGCTCTTTTAATTTTGCTATCGCATACTGCCCTGTCTGTAACAGATATAACACCTGCATTGCAGTGACATTTTAAGTTGTGCTGACAGTTGCTTGTAGTACATTTTAATTGCATCATAGTAAACAGTCCTCCTAAAGCAGATTTAGTATCAATAAATTTTGTCAAAATATTCAACAAGTTGACAAGAACGGTTTTTTTTACTATACTTTAGCTAAACAAATTCAAAGGGAGATAACAATGAAAATCATATTGCTTGAAGATGTAAAATCACTTGGCAAAAAAGGCGATTTAGTAGAAGTCAACGATGGTTATGCGCGCAATTTCCTAATTCCTAAAAAGCTTGGCACAGAAGCTACCAGCGCCGCTATTAACAACAGAAAACAACGCCTTGCAAAAGAAGCTAAGATAAAAGCTGAAGAAAAAGAAAAAGCGCTTGCTTTGTATAATTCGCTAAAAGGACAAACAATAGATATTAAAGTAAAATGCGGTGATGGCAAAATGTATGGCAGCGTCACCACTCAAGACATAGCAAAAGAGTTAGAAAACAACGGCTTTAAAGTGGACAAGAAAAATGTAAAATTAAAAGAAAATATTAGAGCTTTAGGCAAGTACCCTATTGAAATTTGGTGCTATCCTAACTACACCGCCACCATAACGCTAAATGTAATAAAAGAATAATTTTAGTCAAAACTTAGTAAAACCACTTAAAAAAGACTGCCCTAATTTAGAGCAGTCTTTTTTAAAAATAGCTAATTTTTTATAAACTATAATATCGTTGCAAAATAGAGATGAAGCAAGTTTTATAGCTTAATCTCTATTTTGCTTGTTAAAATATAGTAATTTTATTATTTAACTTCTACTTCTGCGCCAGCGGCTTTTAGTTTTTCTGCTGCTTCGTCAGCTGCTTCCTTGCTTACGCCTTCTTTAACTGCCTTAGGAGCAGAGTCAACAAGACCTTTAGCTTCTACTAGTCCAAGACCTGTAATTTCTCTAACAACCTTAATTACGGAAATCTTGTTAGCGCCTACGCCCTTAAGAATTACATCAAATTCTGTCTTTTCTTCTTCTTGTGGAGCGTCTGCTGCTACTTGTGCGCCTGCTGCTGCCATAGGAGCTGCTGCACTTACGCCAAATTCTTCTTCAAGAGCCTTTACCAATTCGTTAAGCTCCAAAACTGTCATTGCTTTTACTTCTTCAATTATTTTAGCGATATCTGCCATTTTAAAAATCCTCCATTTATTATTCTGTTAAGCTTGCTTTTCTGCGATAGCATCAAGCACTCTTGCAAAGCTTGCGATAGGTGCTTGTAGTAGTCCAAGTATTTGAGAGATAAGTCCCTCTCTGCTTGGTAGCGTAGCTAAGACTTTGCACTCTTCTTCATTTAAGAAGTTGCCATCGGCCAAGCCACACTTGATAGCCAATTTCTTTAGTTCTCTGCCCTTTTTTGCAGCAACTCTTGCAGGGGCAGCAATATCTTCGCTTGCCATTGCGATAGCCGTAGGCCCGTTCAAAGCTTCATCGTACTGGGTATAACCTAAATCATTTAACGCAATCTTTAAAAGACGGTTTTTGTAAACATGATAGGAAACACCTAGTTTACGAAACTCATTACGCAACTCAGTATCTTCTGCAACAGTTAGACCTTGATAATTAACCAAAATAAAAGACTTAGCGTTTTGTAGCTTTTCTTTGATTTCGGCAACCTTTTTAATCTTTAAGTCTTTCAGTGTTGACAATTTCAGTACCTCCTTCTTTATTTTCAAAATAAAACTCCGCATTCTCAAAGACCGAAATGCGGAGTGAAAATAACTAAGTTATCTTTCTCATTTCTATGCTGGCCGCTGTTTAAGCAATTAAACTATAAAAGTGCCTGCAGTCTTTGAATAGAGATTTATTTTTAAGTTGTTGTTATTATACAGACAATAGTTTTCTATTGTCAAGTAAATTACACCTTATAATTTATTTTAACGCCAGGACCCATTGTACTAGCTAAAGTTACGCTTTTTAGGTATGTTCCTTTAGCGGCAGCAGGTCTTGCTTTAACAATAGCATCCATCAAAACATTAAAGTTTTCCAAAATTTTATCTTTGCCAAAGCTAGCTTTGCCAATAGGGCAGTGAATTATAGCGTTTTTGTCCACTCTATATTCCACTTTACCAGCCTTAATATCCTTAACGGCTTTAGCAACATCGTTAGTTACTGTGCCAGCTTTAGGAGTGGGCATTAGTCCTTTTGGTCCAAGAATTCTTCCTAGCCTGCCTACAAGCCCCATCATATCAGGAGTTGTAACGCACACATCAAAATCAACCCATCCGCCTTGTATCTTTTGGATAGCTTCTTCTGCGCCCACAAAGTCAGCGCCCGCTTCTTTAGCTTCGTCTGCTCTTGCGCCTTTGGTAATTACCAAAACTCTAACCGTTCTGCCTGTGCCATTAGGAAGAATAACAACGCCTCTAACCTGTTGGTCTGCGTGTCTTGGGTCTACCCCCAGCCTGCAGTGCAATTCGATAGTTTCATCAAACTTTGCCTTTGCTGTATCTATTGCCAGTTGAATAGCTTCAGCTGGGTCATAAGTCTTAGATTTATCGTATGCCTTCAAAGAGTCTACATATTTTTTTCCGTGTTTCATACCTTACCTCCTCTTAGTCTACGATAGTTACGCCCATGCTGCGAGCTGTGCCAGCGACCATTTTCATAGCGGCGTCTAAATCTGCTGCATTTAGGTCTGGCATCTTTGTTTTTGCAATTTCTTCCACTTGAGCTTTTGTTATCTTAGCTACCTTGTCGCGATTAGGCACTGCGCTGCCGCTTTCTATCTTTGCGGCTTTTTTGATAAGAACTGCTGCTGGTGGTGTCTTTAACTCATAAGAAAAAGAACGGTCGGCGTATATGGTCATAATAACAGGAATTATTAGACCTGCTTGACTTGCCGTCTTTTCATTAAATTCTTTGGTAAACATCGGTATTGCTATACCGTATGGTCCCAAAGTGCTTCCAACAGGCGGTCCAGGTGTTGCCTTGCCTGCAGGTAATTGTAGTTTAACTACTGCGGTTACTTTTTTTGCCATAGTCAATTTCCTCCTTCGACTACTTGGTCCTAACGAGCAATAAGTTCAAGATTTGTTATTACTCTCCCATTATATACAAGCTGTAAAAGCCTATATTTTAATTAATTTTTTCTATTTGGTGGAAGTCAAGTTCTACAGGAGTTTGTCTGCCAAACATCTGTACAACAACTCTTACTTTTTGCTTTTCGCTAGATATGCTTTCCACTTCGCCTATGAAAGTTTCCAAAGCGCCGCTTATAACTTTAACATTGTCGCCTACTTCAATATCAAAGTCTTCACTGCTTATCTTTTCTAGGCCCATTCTCTTTATTTCTTCTACAGTCAATGGCTGCGCCTTGCCTTGAGGCCCAACAAACCCAGTCACCCCGCGCGTATTGGTGACCATATACCATATATGGTCGGTATATATCATTTTAACAAACACATACCCGGGGAATTTCTTTCTTTCAACAACCTTCCTTTTGCCATTCTTTTCTACAATATCTTCTTCAGTGGGGAAAGAAACTTCAAAGATGAAATCTTGCAAATTGTTGTTTTCAATCATCTTTAACAGGTTATCTCTTACCTTTGCTTCATATCCCGAATAAACATGGATGATATACCATCTTACATCATTATTGCTAACTTCGCTCATTATCACTCCTATGTTTTTACGCTGCGTTAAGAAGTAGTGTCAACAGTTCAGTAAGGCCAAGGTCAATAGCCGTAATTATTATGGTAAAAAACAGCACCACAATAAGCACAGTACCAGTTTGCGCAAAAACACCGCTATTTGCTTTGTTTTTCTTAAACTTAGCCCACTCTACTTTCTTTAACTCACTAACTATATCGCGGAAAAATTTAGCTAAACTTCTACGCTTCTTAACATTTTTCTTGGAAGGTTTGTTCTTTCTGTTCCTGTCTGATTTGGTCGATGGATTAGTGTCCACCATTTCAGGCAAGTCCAACTTAATGTTTTTAGCCACTATCTGCCTCCGTAATTACTTCGTTTCTTTATGAACGGTGTGCTTTTTGCAAAATCTGCAATATTTATTTAACTCCAACCTGTCAGGTGAGTTCTTTTTATTTTTCATATTGTCATAATTGCGTTGCTTACATTCCGTACAAGCTAGCGTTATTTTAACACGCATGGGTTGTCACCTCCAAAAAAATTACACCTTGCAAAGGTGCTTAATTAATATATCATAAAGCTATTTTATTGTCAACTATTTATCAAAATAATAAACTTAATTAGCCTTCAATAAAATTAACAACATCCTCTACCGTTGCAATATTTTGTATTTCATCGTCATCAAAAACCATGCCAAACTCCTTTTCCATAGTTATCAATAACTGCACTAAGTCTAGGCTGTCTGCACCTAAGTCTTTAACTAAGTCACTATCTAGCGTAATACTTTCTGGGTTTACAGAAAATTGTTCCGCCAAAAGTATTTTTACTTTTTCAAAAACCATAACTTACTCCTTTATAAGTACTAATAATGTTATATATTAATATATCAATATATATAAAGCGAGGCAATATACCCTCGCTTTATTTGATATTGCCTACTTTTAAGTGTTTACACCTAACGATAAGTATAAACTCTCTTGCTTGCTTCTAAGTCTACCACTACTGCGCCTTTTTTGGCAAAGAAAGGCAAGATAAACATAAGCAAGTATGCGCCAAGTGCTATGTACATTCCAAGTTCCACCGTTAAAGTATGTCCTAAAATAACATCGCTCATCATAAATATTACTAGGTTTATAGCGCTTAGTATAAGTCCGATAAACGCAAGCACGCTAAAACATCTTGGAGATTTTCTTCCACCTAATTTTACAAGATATTTTATAGTCAAAATAACTGCAAAAATAGCTAACAACGCAAAGATAATAGGAATTGCCCAAATAGCTATCTTTACCATAATATCAGCGCTGCTTGAAAGCGGGTCAAACACTTCTGTGTAATATTTAGAGCTGATTTCGCCTAAATTAAATTTTTGCGCCAAACCAAGCACTGCATCAAGCCCAGTTATGCTAGAAACACTCTTTAGACAGCTAAGCAACGCTAAAGCAACCACAGATGCCACAGCAAACAATATAATAGACACACTTAGCGCCGCATAAGGTTTTGCCTTATAAACAGGGTCGCCGCTATTACCCAAAGGAATTTCAGGCTGATAAGAGGGATTATATTGCACTAAAGGCTGATTTTGAGAAGCATAAGGAACTAAAGCTATTGGTTGCACTATAGCAGGCAATTGCACTGTGCTAGAGGGCGTAGGGATAGCATTATTTAGGTTTGCTCCAATAGGTCCATAATTAGGAGATGCAGGTGAAATGCAATAATAAGAGCCGTCAGGTCCTTGAATAGGCTCATTGACATTGCCACCCACCGTAAAGGGTAAAGAATTCGCATCTACTGGCACCCAGACTCCTTCTTGCCCTGTGGGCGAGCCAACCTGAGGCTGTCCGCAATTCATATTCTGAAAGTTGTTGTTAGTGTTCATCACAAATCTCCCTAATTTTGTTTTTTAGTATCTTTTATTATCGTTTATCGGTATTATTATCGGCTGTACTTGTGGCGTTTGCGTAGGCATAGGAACAGGCACTGGAGCGTTGCAAGGCAAAGTGTCATAAAATACTTGCGCTTGATAAACTCTGCCATATTCATCTCTACACATATAGGCAGGCAAATCTACCGTGCCATAGTCTGATTCCACAGTTCTGTATGCGTTGGGCATAGGCAATACCACATTGGGCGATTTTGCCGTAGGAAATGGATTTTTCAAACTAGGCTGAGTTTCCCTTACATAATTTTGTTGCGGTCTGTTTTTATTCTTTTTCATAAATAACTCCTACAAGTTTCTTCTTCTCTTGCCCACAAGTGCAAGAATAGCTATTAGCGCAGTTAGCGCAACTGCTGCATAAAAACCATAGCCAAAGCTAAGTTTTGCATCGTACATCAAGTAGCCAAAGCCGCCCATAGACAAGAGCGACAATATTGCTATTATCTTTTCAAAAATGCTTACTCCGCCTTTTATGCTAAATATGCTAGCCAAAAATAGCATCAGCACAAACAAGCAGTTTGCTGCCAATAAAATTGGGAAAAGCATTTCTTTTATATCAAGCTCTTTTAGCCCTTGAAACCCTTGACTAAACACGCTAGTTGCTTTTAGCACAATTTCAAGCCCTGACCTATTTGCATCAAACTTTAAATACTCTAAGTCTACAAACTTACCAACTACTATAACAGCTATATGTAAAAGGCTTAGCACCATTAAAATAATTTTTAGTGCGTTTAACCCTTTTTTTGCGGTGGTTCTTTCAAGAGAGCGGCTATCATAATTTTGGTCGCCATAGCTATATTCATCTGTATAGCCTTGGCCATAAGCTTGTTGCGATTCATATTGATATAAAGGCTGTTCAGTTGTGTTATAGGGCACAATTGCTATTGGTTGCACTATGGTTCTTGCCACAGTAACATCACTTGGGTCATAATCGGAAACAACCTTAGTAACCACATTTATATTGCCTGAATGGGCTGGAGCATTATTAGCAGGCAAAACTGGTTCTGTTGGACGCTTTATGTTAGCTTGACTAGAATTATTCCAGTTAGATGTTTGACTATGTAATCTTGCCATCTTGTCCTCCTTACTCAACTGTACTCATTGCCACAATGCCTTTTGAAATAAATCCAATCAAGGTAGCAAGGAAGGTCAGCCCAATAACAATATATAATCCTGTATCAATGTCTTTACTGCCCACAAGTTGCATAACAGCAACAAGTATTGCTCCTGTAAAGCTTAAAAATAGACAGATTCTCATAAATATGCCCGTTCCTGCTTTGTTGACGGTGAAAATACCTATCAAAAGGGAAATTAAGCAAAATACTGCTGTCACAATTATGCCAATTGCGCCTATTAATGCATAAATGCCATAGCTTGTAGCTGACATAAATTCCATTATATAAGTTGCCGCGTCTACGCCATTTATAATGATAAATAGCCCTGGCATTGCGTCAATGCTGACAAACTTACCAATCACAAGCATAGCTAGCGTCAGTATAGACAAAATTATTGCAAAAATTGAACAACCATTTACTTTTCTATCTCTAACTACTTCAACTTCTTCAGTATAACCTGATAGTTCTCTTAAAATTTCTGCTTCCACTCTCTTAACTTCAGCAGTGTATTGCTCTAGCGCGTTTTCACCATACATCATAAAAGAGCTTGGCTCATTTACAAACGGTATGCGAAAATTATCGGTAGCTGGTTTTACCGGTATTAAAACATTTTCTTGCGCATTTATTGGTTCGTTTGTGCTAGTATTTTTTGCCATATAGGTCTACTCCCTAAAAGTCATAATCGTCGTCATCGTATGACGATTGCTCTTGCTGTGGTGGTTGTTGTTGCCCTTGCCCATAAGGCGATAAGGCAATTGGTTGAATTATAGGAGCAAGCTGAATAGGTTGCCTTGCTGGAGGCGCAACGGGGATTAGTCCTTGAACTGGACCATAAAAAGCGTGAGGTGAATTTTGGTAGCCATAACCTTGTCCAAAATCTTGCCTGTATTCTTGTTCTAAGCGTCTTTTTTCCCTTTTGCTCTTTCTTGCCATCTGTAACTCCTTAATCTAATTATCAAAAATGCTGTAAGGCACTCTCTTTTTGGCAAATATGCTAAGTATAAGGATAAGTACTGGTATTGCAATAATTCCAACTAAGCCATATCCTGCAGCAAATCCGCCTTTGCCCAGTATGCCGTTTAGTAAAATATTAACAATGTTTCCGTAAGCCATTTTTAAGTTAGGCTCTGTCATAAAGGCAAGCCCGGCTAGCGCAATTATTCCGCCACAAATAATCATAATTATACTGCCTAGCCCGAATTTCTTAAAAACTCTTTTGCCAAACAGTGAAAAGAATGCTTTAAACATCATTATAAGCGCAGTTATTGCATAAATGATGATAGCTACAGGGAAATATTCTAGCGCAATTCTAGCTACAATATCTGTCATACCCACTTCGCTTTTTGCAAGCATTTTGTCATAAAGCGGACTTTCGCCAAGCGATATTTCTTTATTTAATAGCTTACCGCTAATGTTCTTAATAAACCCAAATATAGGGTCAAGCACAGAATAGTACTCTCCGCTTTCTGCTTTCGCTTGTTCACTGCCTTCTTCCCCTTCTTCAGCTTCTTCGCCCTCTTGGTCAGTCTCAGTAGTTTTTATCTCTTGCTCTTCTCCTTCTTCCTTTTCCTCATCGACAGCAACAGGAGCTGCTTCCGTCTCTGCATATACAGCAATATACTTCTTTGGTATTTGCTCTACTTTTATGTAACTAAGCGCAAAACCTGCCAAACTTACAAGTAATAGCAGGAACATCAAAAAGCATATGCTTTTACGCATTATGTAAAAATAATCTCTTTCTTTTCTTGGCTTTACATCGGCTGCAAGTTTATATATCGTACGGTCCATACCGCCGCGGGAAGAATTTATAGCTTCTATCTTTCTGCGATATTCCAAATTCTCCAAAGCATATTGCTGCCTAGCAATCAGCACCTTTTTCATGCGTTTTCTTTCAGCTTGTTCTTTAACGGAAAGCTGTTTTTTCTTGCCTTTTGATGCGCTTGATGACATAGGTTTGTTATATGGCTGAGTTGCCCTATTCGGGTGTCCGCCAACAGCGCCTATATTCATACCGCCCATTCTATTATTTGCCATTGTACCACCTTGTTTTTGGGCTCCTAATATAATGAAATTTTGCTATTTTTTATACTTTTTTATCAAAAAAGCGCATAATAAGCCCTCATTATATTATTATATAAAATAGTGTATCATATAATATAAAAAAATACAATAGTCTATTGGCAAAAAGTTTGTTATTTGTTATGCGAAATTTGTCATTACAAAGTGCAAACAAAGCCTGTTTTTGCTATGTTAATTATACTATATAATCCATTGTTTAACCTTATTTATAACAAGTAAATTTTTACCATTATAACAAAAAAGGCAACTATTTGTCGCCTTTTTGCTATCTAAATCTAATTTTTATGCTTTCTTATAACTCACGCAACTTAATATAAAGGTCAGTATAGGCAGCAGAATCAAAGCATATACCCCATAACCTGCATTAAGATTAGTTGTCTTGCCCAATATAAAATCTAAAATCACACTAATATCTGCTCCGCTTGCAAACATTCCACCAACTAGCAAGACAAGGGCGCTAAGCAACATTACTATACTTAAAAAACCAAATTTATACTTTTTGTAGTATCCATTAGCATACCTTTTGGAAACAAGCGCAACTATGCTTTTGAAAAATCCAATTATTGCGCATATCACAATTAAAAGAGCGGCTACTGGTACTGCATATAAAGATATCTTTGTCATTATGTCAGTTTCAGGTGACATATTTGATACATAGCTATCAAAGTAAAAGCTGTCTACATTTACCTTTGCCACCTTTTTAACAAGTCCAAAAATAGGGTCTAATAATCCAACATAGGTATTGGTGTCTTCATTGACGCCACTTTTTACAAAGACTGCAGAATAAGGCTCAACACCATCTATATTTAAAAAGCTAAGGAGTGCAACAGTTAGCGTAACTAACATAAATACCGCTATCAAAATGTGGCATATACTTCTTTTTTTGCTATAAACAGCGCCTTTTATAGCGCCGCCAGTATAAGCAGGTTTTTGCGCTTTGCCTTTAGTTTTTACATTTTCAGTATTTCTTGGCTGATCAAATTGGCTCTCCATTCTTGCCCTTGCGCTGACATAAGCGCGATAGTAGGGGCTTGCCAAATAATCTGCCGAAGTGATAAATTCTATATCACTCATTTCATCTATGCTCTTTGTCGGCACGCTGTTAAACTCACTCTTTTTTGCCATATAGGACTCCTTCTTTTACCTTTATAAATTATGCTGCTTACGCTTCCTTACTAAATTTGCTCTCTTTTGCTTATCCCGCCAATAATGTTAAACAATAACAAAAGCGCGCTAAGAGCTGCAAACACAATAACAATTGTCGTCACTTCCATTCCAATAAATGCAACCAAAATGCCAACAAGCGCAATTAGCGGTATGATAAAACCTAATAATTTTGCTTTGCCAGTTATCAGCCTAATAACACTTTGAACTAAAGCAATTAAAGCAAACGCTATAAGCGCAGTAAAGCCAATAAGAGCAATTGTAGCTTTAGTTTCCATTGTGCCAATGTCAGCTAGCGATGTTAAATTAGGAATTCCGTTGTCTGATAAAATATTGGCAGAAATGATAGGAAGTATACCAAGCGCCAAAATAGCAACAGCTAAAATAAGGCAAATAAGGCCTGTTACTCTAACCTTTTTACTTTTTTGCGGCCTTTCTTCCGCACTACTTTTGGCTGTGTCATAAGCATTCGTATTGCCGCTTACAGCTGTTTGGGGTTGCGTGGAAACAAATTTATAGACTTGATTTGGTCTATATTGATGTACAGGCTGATGAGTGTTTACATAAGGCACAATAGTAAGCGGTTGCACATAGTTTGCTCCGCCTGCGCCTTGTCCTTGCATTGCGTATCCGCCGCTGTATGTACCCTGTCTGCCTTCAAGAAGTTTCTTCATAACTTCTTTTTCAGCCCTAATTCTTTCATCTGCTGCTCTTTCAATTGCTTGCTTTTCAGCAAGATATCTAGCTGATGCTTCTTTATCAGCTAATTCTCTTTCGGCAATAATTCTTTCAACTGCAGCTTGCTGCAACGCTTCTTTTGTAGCCTTAATTTTTTCTTCGGCTGCTTTTTCTGCCGCAATTATTCTAAGTACTGCTCTTCTTGCCGCGCTTCTTTCAGATTTATCTTTTTCGCTGCTAATTGCATCTTTAGCAAATTTTTCAGCTATTTTCTTATTTGCTTCTATTTGCTCTCTTGCCGCTTCTTCTATGCCAGCTCTAGCTGCTACTACTTTTTGAGAAGCAATTTCAAGCACCTTCCTTTTTTCTTCTTCAACAATGCTATCTATTTCTCTAGCGCGGTTTTTAATGGCATCATCAGCTCTTCTTTCGGCTTCTTGAATCTTATCTTCAGCCATTTTCTCCGCTGCTATAATTCTAAGTACCGCATCTCTGGCCGTGGACTTTTTGATAGCTTCTCTCTCTTGCTCTACACGCAAATTCTCTTGAGCAATGATACTTTGTTTTTCTTCTTCTACCCTGCTTTCCACCAAGCGCACAATTTGTTGTTGCGCGGCGTCTTTGCGTTCTTCTTCTAGCTTGTATTGCTCTTCAAGATACTCTGTTTTGATAGATTTTGCGGTCTTAAGT
>JAAYOD010000045.1 GCA_012520515.1 Clostridiales bacterium | reverse complement strand
GCCAATAATTATTTTCTATTCCATTATGCAATTTATAAACAGAAAAGAGTTGCGCATTTGGATTCCTGTATGTTTAGTGATAGGATTTGTACTTTTCTATCTAACCAATTTACCTTTTACCATAAATAGCATAAAAACCACGCCATTTATAGCGTTTACAAATTATTGGAACTTGCTATGGAAAGACTTAATTTATACAAATAACGCATTTAACTTCCAGGCGCTACTTGGCAACAACTTTACCTTTGTTACCATAGAGTCGCTTATTGTATCCATTGTGTTTGTGATATTTGTATTTAGCATAATAGGTATAGGATATTTCAAGACCAAAAATAGACTAGACCTTATGCTTATGGCAAGCTTAGCTATCAATATGCTGTTTATCTTTGGCAACAATATGAATCCAGCGTCTATGTATATTGCGCTTGCTATAATGCTTGTTTATGCAGTTATGAATAAAGAAAAGAGAGTATATTTCTGTTTTGTGATGTTTGCAACACTTATGTTTATAAACATTGCGTATATGCAATTGCTTAACCCATACTCTGTTCTTTTTGAGCCACAAATGGAGCCAAAAAATGCAGTTATGTATGTATTCTCATCAATATATTTATTAGTTACGCTATTCTATGTCTATGTGGTGTACGACCTTGTAGCTGTCAAGAAAGCAAGGCGTATGCAACCAATGACACTAACTTATATAGGCTGGTGGAAAAACCAATATCTTAGACTTAAAAAATGGTATTATAAGCGACGCATAAAGCAAGCTAAGTCAAATTAAATAAATAATAAAAGCCTACCTATAACAAGGTAGGCTATTTTTAACTTTAGGTATTTTTATTAAATTAGTATCATTGATTTTTCATAACTTTGAGAGCGGTTAATAATGTTAAGAGTGCCTTGCGCCTTAAAATCCATTTTTATATAGGGGCGCAAACGCTTATCCACTTTATCTATGTCAGAGTAGCGGTTAAGAGTATTTGGGCAAGACTGATGAGTAGCTTTCAAAATATCTTTGCGTTCTTTATTAAGAGCTAAGATATGGACATATGCAGGTAATGTGCAAATTTCATTATACATATCTTTAGTTATGTCAAACAGCGCATACAGCGACAATCTCTTAATCCTTGCCATAGTATAGTTTTTTGTCTTTGCCTTTTCCAAAAACTCTTCAAAGGTTATGGCTTCTGATGCGGCAAGCTTAAGCCTATTGTGCAGTCCGCCAGTAAAATCATAATAATTTTCCAAATCATATCCGCTTATGTCTTTTAGCTTAAATAAGCATAAGTCGCCTAGCGATGTGCCGTTTAGATTAACGCTTTCTAAAAGATTGTAGCAAAAAGGCGGAACGCTATTTTTTATATCGGCTATTTTGCCTTGTACTATTGCCATGCGAACAGCGGACGCCGACGGGAAATCGCCATCTAAAGACAAGTCGCTGTATTCAGTTTCTCTTTTTATGGTGTGAATGGCAATATTGTCTAAGCCAAACTTTTTAAGCGCCTGTATGTAGGCAATGCCAAGCACATTATTAGGCTTGTCTAAAATTTCGGATATATCAGAATAAGTTGGGTTTTCCTTAGCAAAATCTTGTAATGCAAGACTTCTAGCTTTAGGAAAAGAGTTTCCGCTTGATTGATAAGTTTTTAATAGCTCTTTATATCTTTGAGGTTCGTTATATAAAAAGTACGCTGCCTTAGTCAAAAGGTTGACATTTCCGCACTCACTGCCAAAGCTAAGATGAGTGACATTAGGTAAAGAGGCAAGAATTTTAATTGCGCCGAAAGCAAAATTATCGGCAGGGGATATAGCAAATATATGCGGCAGTTCCACCACCATGTCAGCGCCTAGCCTTACAGCTAGCTCTGCTCTTTGATATTTGCTCAAAATAGCCGCATCGCCACGCTGAGTAAAGCTTCCGCTCATAATACAAATAACAGCGTCAGCGTTTGTTTGCTCTTTAGCAAGTTGCAAATGTTTTAGGTGTCCATTGGTAAAAGGGTTATATTCGCATATTATAGCGGTAACATTCATTTTATTAAATTTCCTTTACACTTGATTTTTTAAAAATAAGATGTATAATACTATTGGTACTTTAGTTTGATTATATTCTATTTCCAAAGAAAAATAAAGTGATTGGGAGGTATTTGTGTCAAAAATTATGGAAAGCGTGTTTAAACGGGCAAAAACCTGCGATAAACACATCGTTCTAGCAGAAGGCGAAGAGTTACGAATCATTAACGCCGCAAAAGAAATTGTTAAGAGAGATATTGCTAGAATTACTCTCATTGGCGACGCTAAAATTATTGAAAGCAAAGCGGGAAAATTAAAAAACATCAACATTATTAATCCACACACTTGTGAAAAAACAGCAGACTACATTAATCTTTTATATGAAACCAGAAAGGCAAAGGGCCTTACTTTAGAGCAAGCTGAAAGGCTTGCTCTAAATCCGTTATATTTTGCTACTCTAATGCTTAAAAACGGCGACGCCGACGGCATGGTAGCAGGCTCTATAAACTCTACCGGCGATGTTATGCGTCCTGCTTTACAAATAATAAAGACAAAGCCGGGCGTAAATACAGTATCATCATGTTTTGTTATGTGTATGCCGGAAGACAGACCAGGCTTTGGACAAAATGGTGTGCTTGTCTTTGGCGATTGCGCCGTTATGCCAAACCCAAATGCCCAACAGCTTGCAGACATTGCCATAGCTAGCGCAGACAGCGGTGTAAAAATAGCTGGCATAGATCCAAAGGTTGCTTTGCTTAGTTTTAGCACCAAAGGGAGTGCAAAGCATGAGCTTGTAGACAAGGTTGTAGAGGCTACAAAGATACTTAAAGAAAAAGCGCCCCATTTAGTTTGCGATGGAGAGTTGCAAGCGGACGCTGCTTTAGACGCTGCAGTAGGTAGGTTAAAAGCGCCTAACAGCTGTGTGGCAGGACAAGCAAATGTGCTAATATTCCCTGATTTGCAAGCAGGTAATATTGGTTATAAGTTAGTGCAAAGGATTGCAAACGCCGAAGCGGTAGGACCTATTTGTCAAGGAATGGCAAAGCCAGTTAATGACCTTAGCCGCGGTTGTTCAGTAGAGGACATCATAGGCGTTGTGGACATTACTGCTTTACAATGTGATTAGGAGATATATAAAATGAAAGTTTTAGTTATAAATGCAGGAAGTTCTTCATTAAAATACCAAGTTATCGATATGGATAACGAAACCATGCTCTGTAAAGGATTGGTGGAAAGGATAGGCACAGAAGGCAGTAAAGTTACCCACCAAACTGAAGGCAAGGAAAGATTAATTATCATAAGAGATTTAAAAAACCATACTGACGCTCTTAAGATAGTTATTCGCGCGCTTACCGACAAAACACATGGCTTGCTTAATGACATAAACGAAATTGACGCAGTAGGGCATAGAGTTTTACACAGCGGCGAAGATTTTGCCGATAGCGTTGTCATAGATGAAGAAGTAGTAAAAATTTGCAAGAAAAATGCAGTGCTTGGCCCACTTCATATGCCAGCAAACATTGCTTGTATAGAGTCCTGCCACGAAGTTATGCCCAATGTGCCTATGGTAGCAGTGTTTGATACGGTATTCCATTCTACTATGCCAAGACACGCATTTATGTATGCTATCCCTTATGAATATTATGAAAAAGATAAGATTAGGAAATACGGTTTTCATGGCACTAGCCATAAGTATGTAAGCGGCGAAGCCTTAAAAAAGCTAAAAACTGACAAATGCAAAATGATTACTTGCCACCTTGGCAACGGTAGTTCTTTAAGCGCCGTAGTCGACGGTAAATGCGTAGACACTTCTATGGGACTTACTCCGCTTGAGGGAGTAATAATGGGTACAAGAAGCGGCGACTTAGACCCTGCTGTTGTGGAATTTTTGGCTCAAAGCAGAAATCTTACTGTGGAAAAAGTATTATCCATTCTTAACAAAAAGAGCGGATTTTTAGGACTATCTGGCAAGAGCGATTTTCGCGATTTGTCAAATGCTGCTTTGCAAGGCGACGATAGAGCTATGCTTACCGTTGATATGTTTGCCTACCGCATAAAAAAATATATCGGAAGCTATGTTGCCGCTATGGGCGGACTAGACTGCATAGTCTTTACAGGCGGAATAGGGGAAAATGCACATTATGCTAGGGAAAGAATTATGCAAGGTATGGAATGCTTTGGTATAGACTTTGACTTTGAGTATAATGAGATAGCGCCAAGGGGAGAATATAGCGAGTTACACAAACCTACATCAAAAGTAAAGGTGCTTGTGATACCCACCAATGAAGAATTGGTAATAGCAAGAGATGCAAAAAGACTTACGGCAAAATAATAATTGTAGCGGAAATAAGTTGACAATACCGCTTAAAATCTATATAATTTATAAAGCAAATTAAGATATATAACTCAAGTGGAGGTAATAAATGGCAGTACCAAAGTGTAAAGTATCCAAGCAAAGAAGAAATAAAAGGTTTGCTAATTGGAAGATAAGACCTATTAATTTGATTGAGTGTCCACAATGCCATAATTTAATGAAAAGCCATGCAGTGTGCAAGAGCTGCGGTTACTATAACGGTGTGCCTGTTGTTCATAAAGAGGCAAAAAAGGACTAATAAAATAAACAATTTATATCAACAAATTCGCAAAATAGAGGAAATATTTTCCTCTATTTCTTGTATTAGAAAACAGGAGTTTTTATGAAAATAGTAGTTGATGCCTACGGCGGCGATAACGCGCCAAAAGCAATTATTGAAGGAGCAATAGCTGCGCTAAATAGAAATAACATAAAAGATTTTACCATTGTTTTAACAGGTAAATCTCAAGAGATTGAAAAAATACTAAAAGAGTATAACTATACAGGCGACGAAATTGAGATAGTAGACGCAAA
Organism: Clostridiales bacterium; assembly: GCA_012520515.1. Classification (GTDB taxonomy): domain Bacteria; phylum Bacillota; class Clostridia; order Christensenellales; family DTU072; genus CAG-1782. The sequence continues at coordinate 67,527 of JAAYOD010000045.1, read as the reverse complement.
TCAAGTCATTACAAATGACGATAGTCCCACAGACGCTATAAGGCAAAAGAGAGATTCGTCGCTAGTAAAAGCATTTGATTACCTTAACACAAACAGTGACGCTATGGCGCTTGTTTCGGCAGGTAGCACAGGCGCTGTCCTTACAGGCGGGGTACTGTTGCTTAAAAGAATACGCGGCATTCAACGCCCTGCGCTAAGTCCTATTTTACCCACACTTACTGGCGGCAATGTAATGCTTATAGATTGCGGAGCAAATGTAGAGCCTAAAGCGCGTAATCTAGTTGAGTTTGCACAAATGGGAGCAGTATATATGCAAAAAGTTTACAATATCGACAATCCCAGAATAGCGCTTCTTAGCAACGGCACTGAAGACAGCAAAGGCAACACACTAAACAAAGAAGTTTTCCCCCTTCTTAAAGAAAGTCAACTTAATTTTATAGGTAACATGGAAGCTAGAGAAATTCTTTCTGGCGACTATGATGTTGTTGTGGCCGATGGTTTTAGCGGAAACATTGCTCTAAAAGCGTGCGAAGGCACAGCTCTTAGTATGTTTAGTTTGATAAAAAAGGGTATTATGTCGGGGAGCTTGCGCGCAAAACTAGGATATCTTTTGTTAAAACCTGTCTTAAAGGATATCAAAAAGACACTAGACTATAATGACAATGGCGGCGCTGTTTTGCTAGGTCTTGAGAAAGTACTTGTAAAATCTCATGGCAGTTCCAAAGCAAAAGCCATATGTAATTCTATACTGCAAGCAAGAGATTTGGTTGCAAGCGGCGTGCTAGAAAAGCTTAAAGAGGAATTTACCGTTGCAAAATAACTGGATACCCCAAGCCGAAAAGATAATTGGATACACTTTTAAAAACAAATCCCTTTTAATAAGGGCTTTTACTCATTCTTCTTACTCTAATGAGCATAAAAACTTTGACGACTATGAAAGGCTAGAGTTTTTAGGCGATGCAGCGCTAGAATTTATAATTAGCGTGTACTTGTATAATTATTTTCCCAATATGAACGAAGGTGAATTAACAAAAAAAAGGGCAGGAATAGTGGGAGAAAGCGCGCTTTCCAAAGTTATTGAAGACTTAAAGCTAAATAAATTTTTGCTAGTGGGCGCTGGCAATATAAATGACAATATCACCAATTCAAGCTCAGTAAAATGTGACCTTTTTGAAGCAATAACGGGAGCTATACTATTAGATTGCAATATGGATATAACTTGCGCAAGAAAATTTGTCATAGAAAAGCTTAGCCCCCTTATAGATATTGATATCGTCGATTATAAATCTAAGCTATTAGAAAAATTGGCAAAGAAAAATGTTGAATATGAATTTATAGCAACAAGCCTTGAGTTTGGTTTTAACGCTGTACTCAAAATACAAGGAAAGCCCGTTAGTCAAGGCTTTGGCAGAACTAAAAAAGCGGCAGAAAAGCAGGCAAGTAAAAACTATTTAATAAATAAAAAATAAATAAATTTTAATAAAAAATAGTAAAGATAAAATTAATTAATTTGTCTTTATTTTTTTTGTTTTTAATGTATATTTTCGCTTGACTTTGAATAGAATAATGATATAATAAATTTAGCACTCTAAAGGTTTGACTGCTAACACTCTTTAATCAAAACTGCTATATATATAATAGATATGAAAGATTTGACAGAAAGAAAACAAAAAATACTTAAAGCCGTAGTAGATGAGTACATTGAAAATGCCTCACCTGTTTCTTCTGGAGAAATTAAAGCAAAACACCTAAAAGACATAAGCAGCGCAACTATCCGAAATGAGCTGTCAGCGCTAGAAGAAATGGGGTATTTGATACAACCGCATACTTCTGCTGGAAGAGTGCCGTCTAGAAAAGCCTATGGGCTTTATGTAGACAAGTTTTTAGTAGACCATCCACTTACACCTAAGGAAATTCAAATCATTGAAGAGTCATTTAATGAGCGTTTTGACGAAGTTCAAGACCTTGTTAAAAGAACGGCAAAAGTTATTACTGATGTTACCAATTATACTTCGGTAATTGTGTTAAAAAACATTGATACTGTGCGCCTTAGAGAAATTAAATTAGTTGGTTTGGACGAATTTTCAGCTCTGCTTATCATTATTACTGATAATGGAATAATTAGAGATAAAGTAATTGCTTATACTGAAGCGTTGAACGAAAAATATATTGCAGAAGCAAGTATGCACCTTAACGCTATTTTTGCTGGAAAAATGGTAGGAGAGATTACCAGCGATGAAAAAGCCCAAAAGCTGATTTCAGCGCAATTTAAAAAATATAAAGAGCTTTATGAGAACATAATAAAGGTATTAAAAAAATATGCAACTAATGCCGAAAGCAATGTTTATTTAGATGGAGAAGGTAAATTTTTAGAATATCCAGACCAAGACATATATTCCACCAAAGATTTCCTTGAAGCAATTGATTCTAAAGAAAGAATAGCCGACATTATAAATAATGATAACAACATTGAGTTTAGCGTTAAAATAGGCAAGGACGAATCGGGTGGAATAGAAAAGTGCGCCGTTGTAACGGCAAAATATAAATTAAAAGGCAAAGAGATAGGGCATGCCGGTGTCATAGGACCTGAGCGTATGGATTATTCCAAAGTGATGAGCGTTCTTAGCTACATCGGCAAGACCTTAGATGAAATAACAGACGGAGGTAAACATGGTCAAGAAAGACTCAACAGCACAGAACAAACAGGAAAACCCAACCAAAGAAGGACAAATGATAGAAGAGGAAGTGATAAAGATTCCAAGTGATGATGAGATAGACCTTGTTGCAGAAGCTGATAAAAAGGCTGAAGAATTCAAAAATCTTGCTCAACGAATTCAAGCTGAGTTTGACAATTATAGAAAACGAACAAACGATGCTATTAGAATATCTAGAAACGACGGAATAAATGATTTTTTAATTGAGCTTTTACCCGTTATTGATAATTTTGAAAGGGGATTGGACGCAATTTGCGAAAAGAGTTCTAGAGATGGTGTAGAACTAATATATAAGCAAATGCTGGAAATACTAAAAAAATATGATGTAGAAGAGATTGAAGCCAAAGGGCAAGAATTTAATCCCAACCTTCATCATGCGGTAGCTCAAGAAGAAGATGCGGAAAATTCCAACAAGGTAGTGGAAGTATTTTTGAAAGGCTACAAAAGAAAAGATAAAGTGCTAAGGCCTGCTATGGTCAAAGTAGCGCAATAATTATATTTTTGAAAATTTAAGGAGGGCATAAAGAAAATGTCAAAAATTATAGGTATTGATTTAGGAACTACAAATTCATGCGTTGCCGTTATGGAAGGCGGTGAAGCAGTAGTTATAACAAACGCAGAAGGTGCTAGAACAACACCCTCAGTAGTAGGTTTTACCAAAGACGGACAAAGGCTTGTAGGACAAGTTGCAAAAAGGCAAGCCGTTGTAAATCCTGATAAAACCATTGCTTCTATTAAAAGAGAAATGGGTTCTAGCTATAAAGTAAAAATTGATGATAAGACATATACACCGCAAGAGATTAGCGCAATGATTTTGACAAAACTAAAAGCTGACGCAGAAAGCTATTTAGGCCAAAAGATTACTCAAGCGGTAATAACAGTGCCAGCTTACTTTAGCGACTCACAAAGACAAGCTACAAAAGACGCTGGCAAGATTGCAGGGCTAGATGTATTAAGAATTATAAATGAGCCAACCGCAGCTGCGCTTAGCTATGGTCTAGATAAGGACAACACCGCCCAAAAGATACTAATCTATGACCTTGGCGGCGGAACATTTGATGTGTCTATATTAGAGCTTGGCGAAGGAGTATTTGAAGTTTTGGCAACCAGCGGCGATACCAAGCTTGGCGGAGATGACTTTGACCAAGAAATTATGAATTGGATTGTTGCCGAATTCAAAAACAATGATGGCATTGACCTAAGCAAAGACAAAATGGCAATGCAAAGGGTAAAAGAAGCTGCTGAAAAAGCAAAAATTGACCTATCAGGATTGCAGACAGCAAGCATTAATCTACCATTCATTACAGTTGGTGAAAATGGACCTTTGCATATCGATATGACGCTTTCAAGGGCTAAGTTTAACGATATGACAGAGCATCTTGTTAAGAGAACAATAGACCCCACCCTAAAAGCTATTAAAGACGCAGGACTTAGCGTAAATCAAATAGATAAAGTAGTTTTGGTGGGCGGTTCTACAAGAATACCCGCAGTTTATGACGCTGTTAAGAAGATAATAGGAAAAGAGCCATACAAGGGCATTAACCCCGACGAATGTGTTGCGCTTGGCGCAGCTATTCAAGCAGGCGTATTGGCAGGCGATGTAAAAGATGTATTATTACTAGATGTTACACCGCTTTCACTAGGTATAGAAACTATGGGCGGAGTATTTACTAAGCTTATAGAGCGCAATACTACCATTCCTACCAAGAAATCACAAATATTTAGCACAGCTAGCGATAATCAAACTAGCGTTGATATCCATGTTCTTCAAGGCGAAAGAAGCATGGCAGCAGACAACAAAACAATAGGACGCTTTGAACTTACGGGTATCCCGCCAGCGATGCGCGGCGTGCCACAAATTGAAGTTACCTTTGACATTGATGCAAATGGTATTGTAAGCGTAACTGCCGTAGATAAAGGCACTGGTAAGACCAATAATATCACCATTACAGCATCTAGCAACTTAAGCGAAGAAGACATAGAAGCTGCAGTAAAAGAAGCTGAAAAGTATGCTGAAGAAGATAAAAAGCGTAAAGAAATGGTGGATATGCGCAACAATGCAGAACAACTTATACTTGCTGTGGACAAATCCTTGCAAGAACAAGGCGATAAGCTTAGCGACGAAGACAAAGCTATCCTAGCCGATGCTAGCAAGACAGCTAAAGAAAAGCTAGAAAAAGCAACCACAGTAGAAGAGATTAAAGAGATTACCGAAGAGCTTGGTAAAGAAACTAATCCTATATTTACAAAGCTTTATCAAGCACAGCAACAAAATGCTCAAGGAGAAACAGCGGGAGCAACGGATACTGATAGCACTATCAATGTAGACCCCGATGACATCGAATAATCTATGGCAAAGAAAGACTATTATTCTATACTAGAAGTAGACAAACAAGCGGATGCGGACACTATAAAGTCCGCATATCGCCGTTTGGCAAAAAAATATCACCCTGACTTATACGCCACTGCTGAAGAGAGCAAAAAAAAGGAAGCTGAAGAGAAGTTTAAGGAGATAAAGCACGCATACGAAGTACTTAGCGACCCGCAAAAAAAAGCTGCCTACGACCAATTTGGCAGTGAAGACGGACCAATGAGCGGCGCTGGCGGATTTGATTTTTCAGGTTTTGGCGGCGGTGGCTTTGGCGATATATTTAGTGACATATTTAGCTCTTTTACTGGCGGAAGCAGAAGAACAACCAGAGCAAGAAATGGAGATGACATAGAAGTTACTCTAAATCTTACCTTTAAGGAAGCTTGTTTTGGCGTGAAAGACAAGGAAGTAACATTTACTAGGATAGAAAAATGCCCCACCTGCAATGGCACAGGCGCAAAAGATTCAAGCAGTATAAAGACTTGTCCAAAGTGCAGCGGCCGCGGCAGAGTAGTATACAGTCAACGCACACCTTTTGGCATGATGCAAACAGAAAGAGTGTGTGACGAATGTAACGGAAAAGGAAAAGTAATTTTAGACAAGTGTTTCGACTGCAAAGGCGCAGGCCTTGTTAGAAAAAAACGCGTCATAAAGGTAAATATACCGGCAGGCGTAGACAATGGACAAATGCTCACAATGCGCGGAGAAGGCTCAGCCGCTCCCAGTCCGCAAGGCGAAAGGGGCAATCTAATTTTGGTATTTAGAGTAAGTCCGCACCCCTTGTTTGTAAGGGAAGGAACTAACTTAAGCTTTGAATTGCCAATTACTATTTTCCAAGCTACATTGGGCGCAAAAATTGATATTCCTACACTGGACAAACCTGTTACTGTGGAAATTCCCGAAGGCACTCAAAGCGGTACGGTAATAAGAGTAAAGGGCAAGGGAGCTAAGAGCTTGCGCAAAGACACCTATGGCGATTTGTTTGTAAAAATAATTGTGGAAGTGCCCAAGCTAAGCGGTATAAGAGAAAGGTCAGAGTTTAAGGAGTTTGCAAAAAAGGCAGACAAACTTAAATATGAAAAAATAGAAAGATTTAATAAAAATTTGCGGAACTTATAATGAAGTGGTATGAAATTATTGTAAATACGACATCTGAAGGCACAGAGCTAGTCGCTGATGCCTTCTTTTCTATCGGATTGACGGGCGGAGTAAAAATTATTGATAAAAATGATGTTTTGGACATAATAAAAAACGATAAAGCCTGGGATTACATAGACGAAAAATTATTAAACAGCGCCGATGTTGCCAAGGTTAGCGGATTTGTTAGCGTCGAACAACTATCTAATAAGGTTGCTGAACTTATAGAAGTTTTGAAATTTTACAATGTAGATTATGGCGAAATAACTTATAAAGAGATAAACGATAGCGATTGGTATCATCAATGGAAACGCTATTATTCTGTCATTGAAGCAGATAAATTTGCCATTGTGCCCAAATGGATAAAATATCAAAATACGCAAAATAAAATTGTTATTTTGATGGACCCAGGTATGGCATTTGGCACAGGAGAACACGAAAGCACAAAAATTTGCTTAAAGCTTATGAGCCAAGTAGATTTTAAGTCAAAACAAGTTATTGATATTGGCACAGGCAGTGGTATATTGGGCATAGGAGCGGCGCTTTCAGGCGCATGCCATTGCTATATGTGCGATATAGATTCCACAGCTTTTCATGCCGCAAAGCAAAACATAAGCTTAAATAATGTAAATAGCAATACCACAGTAGAACTAGGGAATTTACGCCAAAAGAGTAACATAAAAGGGAATATTATACTTGCTAATTTAACAGCCGATATACTTATAGGCTTAAGTGACGATATGCCAAAGTATTTAGAAAAAGAGGGAGTTATAATATGCTCTGGCATAATACAGTCTAGACGGCAAGAAGTTATTGACAAATACTTGTCTTTAGGTTTTACTATACTTAGTGAAATTTCTATGGGAGAATGGGTAGGGATAAAGTTTCAATACCGCTAAAAAGATATGGACTTAAAAAGATTTTTTGTGCCTGACAAAATAGTAGGTGACAAAATAGTGTTAGAGAATGAAGAATTTTATCACGCTGTCAAAGTGACTCGTCACAAGGTGGGATACCTTATTATTGTTTGCGACAACACAAATTATGATTACTATGCAAAAATTACTGAAATAAATAAAGATAACTTAGTAGCTAAAGTTGAGAAAAAAGAGATTAATATTGCAGAAAGTGTCAAAAACATAACGCTATATGCAGGCATAAACAAAGATATCGATGTCACAGTGCAAAAAGCCGTTGAACTAGGTGTAACGCGTATAGTGCCTTTTACTTCACAACATGGCAATATTGCTAAAGTAAATTATGATAGACTTATCAAAATTATTTTGGAAAGCAGTAAGCAGTGTGGCAGGTCAAAATTAGCAAGTCTAGGTAAAGTAGTAACCTTTGAACAAGCAATAGATGACGCAAAAGACAGCAATATAATGCTATTTTACGAACATGAAAGGCAAAAAATGGTATTAGATACAGATATAGATAATGATAAAGATATAGCCATATTTATAGGTAGTGAAGGCGGTTTTGCCAAGCAAGAGATAGATTTTGCTATAAAAAATAACGCCAAAATTCTTACTTTAGGTAAGCGTATATTAAGAGTATCTACAGCAGTAGTGGCAGGCATAACACTTTGTATGACGCTTATTGGGGAGATGTAGTTTTGAAAAAAGCCGTAGTGTTTAATATCGGTTGCAAGGTAAATCAATACGAATGCGATGTGATTTGCCAAGAGCTTATAAAAAGGGGGTATAGCGTAAAAAACCACCTTGAATTTGCTGACTTATATATTATAAACACTTGCGCAGTAACCAATGAAGCAGAAAAAAAATCCCGCCAAGCTATTGCTAGATGTAGAAAACAAAACAAAAGCGCCAAAATAATTATGTGCGGGTGCGCTTGCCAAAAAAGCGCACAAGATTTTATAAAGGATAATGTTGTTTTTGTCAGCGGAGTTGCCGGTAAAAATCAAGTTTTAAAGCATATAGACGATGATATGGCCTCTGTAAACATTGCGCCTATACCAAGACATTTTGAAGACACTACTTTAGCTTTACCAAATCGCACTAGAGCTTATATCAAAATTCAAGACGGTTGTAATAACTTTTGCTCTTACTGCATAATACCATATTTGCGGGGCAGAAGCCGTTCACGAAACATTGACGATGTTGTAAAGGAAGCTATGCTTTTAAGCCATAAGACTAAAGAAATAGTTATAACAGGCATAAACTTAAAGCAATACGGCGAAGATATTGGCGTTACGCTTACCGACCTTATTCTTAGGTTAAAAGAACTAGATGTCAGAATAAGGCTAGGCTCATTTTATGTTGAAGCTATAAACAAGCCCCTTTTAGATGCGCTGTTTTCTCTTAAAAACTTTTGTCCGCATTTTCATTTATCGCTACAAAGCGGAAGCGACGCTGTGCTTAAGAGTATGAATAGAAAATACACCACAAGTCAATACCTAGAAAAGATTGAGCTTATAAGAAAATACGATAAAAACGCCTCAATAACTACTGATATTATAGTTGGGTATCCTACTGAAACAGAAAGCTGTTTTGACAAAACGCTAGACTTTGTTAAAAAGGTAGCATTTAGCGATATTCATATTTTCCCTTTTTCAGCAAGAAAGGGTACAAAAGCAGAAAAGCTTACCAAGCTGCCTAAAGAAATAATATCGCTTAGAAAGGAAAAACTAACGGCGGAAAAATTAAGAGCGCGTAAAGAATATTTGCAAAAGAATATAGGCATAATACAAAATGTGCTTTTTGAAGAAAAGGACGGAGAGTATAGCGTAGGCTATTCTGAGCGTTATATAAGAGTGTATCAAAAAACTGATTTGGAACTTAATAAAGTTTTACCAACAGCGCTATATAAAGACGGATTAAAGGGAGAATGAAATTATGAAAAAAGATTGTATTTTTTGCAAAATAATTGAAGGTAAACTACCTGCTACTAGAGTTTTTGAAAATGACGATATGATTATCATAAACGATATCAGCCCACAAGCTAGACGGCATTATTTGCTAATACCTAAAAAGCACTATGAAAATATTGGAGAATTAAGCATAAAAGATGGCGAACTTCTAGCAAGATGTCTAAAGACCTTTGCACAAAACATTGAGCTACTAAAACTAGAAAATGGTTATAGATTGGCTACCAATAAAGGTAACGATGGCAGACAGAGCGTAGGACATATTCATATCCACATCTTTGGCGGCGAAAGACTTTCTGAAATTATGTGTTAGGGAATAAAACAATTTTATAAATAAAAAGACTGCTATCTAGCAGTCTTTTTTGTAATCTTAGTATTTTCTTTTTCTAGCGTTCTCAGCTTTTTTCTTTCTTCTAATGCTGGGTTTTTCATAGACTTCATGACGCTTTAAATCGCCAATTATACCGTCAGTAGAGCATTTTCTTTTCCAACGACGAAATGCGCTGTCAATGGATTCATTCTCTTTAACATGTACTGTTGCCATAATCTAATTCACCCCCTTTGCATAAAAGATTGTACACATATAATAACCTTTTTAACATAATATGTCAAATGTTTACCAAATGATTGCAAAAATTTAACCTTATTTTGTCGAAATATTACTTCATTTGTCTAGTTGTGTAGATATGTAACAATTACAGCGCAAATAATGTTAATATAAATCTATAATTACAGAAAAAGGAGTATGAATAATAACTATGGCAAAAAATATTAGTGAAGCACGCAGCTATTTCAAACAAATAAAGCAAAGAATTTCAAATAATGATTATAGGAATTATACTTATAACTTTGATACTGAAGCTTATTATGTAAACAACCGCAGGCTAACGCAAAGAGAACTAGAGATAATGAGCCAAAAAGTCAAAGAGATACTTGCCAGCGAAGAATCCATTAAAGATACGCTGTTCAGAATAATTCCTGACACCGAAGAATATAGCCGTATGGACGAATTTGGTAAGACCAGATACATATTAGAGCTTAGCAAGGTTTATAGCAAAATTAAGACAAAATTACTTAAATAGTATAATAATATTAATAATATATTTAGGAAAATTGAAAAATTTGTCGTATCTACTTATTGAGTAGGTGAAAAGAATTTGGCAATTTATCCTGAAAGCTTTTTAAGTCAAATAAAAGACAAGGTAGATATCGTGGACTTGATATCTACCTATGTTAATGTGCAAAGAAAAGGTCGCGATTATTGGGCCTGCTGTCCTTTTCATAATGAAAAAACTCCATCATTTCAAATAAGAACAGACCACCAGTACTATAAATGTTATGGCTGTCAAAAAGCAGGCAATGTGTTTTCATTTATGATGGAGCACGAAAAAATGACATTTCCAGAATCCGTTGAATTTTTGGCGCAAAAAGCAGGTTTAGAAATCCCTGAACAAATAATTGATAAGAGCTATAAAAAAAGAAGGCAAGAGCTTGAAAAAATTTATGAAATAAATAAAGCCGTCGCAAAGTTTTATTTTCAAAACCTTACCAAACCAGAGGGGCAAACAGGACTTACATATCTACTAAACCGTGGCTTAACTTGGGATACTATTCAAATCTTTGGAATGGGATATTCTTATGATTTTGTCAGCTTGCCGCGCTACCTAAACCAAATTGGCTATGACAACAGTTCGCTTGTAAAAGCTGGCGTTCTTACATACGACAACACAGACTTTTTTGGTCAAAGAATTATTATTCCTATTATCAGCGCGCAAGGAAAAGTGCTTGGTTTTACAGGAAGAAGTTTAGAGAAAAACCCCGACTTTGCAAAATACAAAAATACTGGAGCAACTTTAGCGTTTGATAAAAAGAAAAACTTATTTGGCATTAATTTATTTAAGAAATTTATTCATTCTAATGTTAGAAGCGTAATACTTGTTGAAGGTCATATGGATGTCATTGCCCTTTACCAAGCAGACATAAAAAATGTTGTAGCATCAATGGGTACAGCCCTAACAATAGAACAATGCAGGCATCTAAAACGCTATGCTGACCTTGTATATGTGGCATTTGACGGAGATGGAGCAGGGCAAAGTGCGGCTATGCGCAGTTTGGACCTACTAAAAGAAGTTGGACTAGAAGTAAAGGTTGTGGACATAAAAGATGGACTAGACCCTGATGACTATGTAAGAAAATATGGCAAAGACGGTTTTATGAAACTGCTTGATAAAGCTTTGCCCCTTATTGACTTTAAGCTACATAAAATTAAAGCAAAATACAAATTAGATTCTTATGATAACCGCACAAAGTACGCAAGTGAAGCTATTGCTGTGTTGAGCGAACTTGACCAACTAGAAGGCGCTGTTTATGTAGATGAAGTTAGTAAAAACAGTGGAATAAGCAAAGAAATACTAGTTGAACAAGCCATAGAAGCAAAAGATAAAACAATTAAAAAACAAGTAATTCCCAAAACGCCTATTGTTAAAGACATTAGCGAAGATAACGCATATTTGATTGCGGCAAGGTTTGTTTTGGCGTCCATTTTGTATGCAAAAAATTATGTTGACATAAGAGAAATAGAAAAAAGCTACTTTGTGGTAGATAAGCATATTGCGCTATACGACTATATAGAAGAGTGCCTAAGAAATGCAACTCCGCCTAAAATTAGTGATGTTTTTGATATTTTAGAAAACGATACAGAAGGCGCTAATGTCATTGATGCGCTAGAAGACAAAAGCATTCTAAACCCAGCAGAGTATTATGCGCAATGTGTTAAAAAACTTAAAACAGATTATATTAATAGAGAGATAAAAAACGCTGTTGAATTATTAAGGACAGAAACTGATGAATTAAAGAAAAAAACGCTGAAAGAAAGGATAACGCAACTTACCAAGAAAAACAAATAGAGTAAAGGAGAAAAAAATGTCAGAAACAAAGACAAACGCCCAAGAGTTAGAAAAACTCATGGAGTTATTTAAGAATAAGAAATCCGTATCCGAAGACGAAATATTAAATAAAATGGACCGTCTAAGCATAGACGCTAGCAAAATGGACACTGTCTATAAGATGCTTGGCGAACGCAAAATTAAGATTTTGACGACTGAAGAGCAAGAACAGCAAAATGAAAAGTTGTTACAAAAGATGATGACGGAAGTAAATATCGATGACTCTGTGAAAATGTACCTAAGAGATATCGGTAAAGTGCCACTGCTTACTGCAGAAGAAGAAGTAGAACTTGCTAAAAGGATAGAACAAGGCGACGAAGAAGCTAAAAAACAACTAATAAACGCAAACTTAAGGCTAGTTGTGAGCATTGCAAAGCGCCATGTAGGCAGGGGAATGCAATTCCTTGACCTTATTCAAGAGGGCAATCTTGGACTTATGAAAGCCGTAGACAAGTTTGATTACACAAAGGGCTTTAAGTTTTCAACTTATGCTACTTGGTGGATAAGGCAGGCAATAACACGCTCACTTGCCGACCAAGCAAGAACTATAAGAATTCCTGTCCATATGGTAGAAACTATAAACAAGCTTACTAAAATAAGCCGTACACTGCTACAAAAACTAGGCAGAGAGCCCACGCAAGCTGAAATTGCTGAAGCTATGGGAATAAGCGAATCAAAGGTTGCCGAAATTCAAAAGATCGCTCAAGACCCTGTATCGTTAGAAACGCCGATAGGGGAAGAAGATGACAGCCATCTTGGCGATTTTATAGAAGATAAATCGACCGCAAGCCAGCTAGATATTGCTGAAGGTAGAATGCTAAAGGAAGAAATTGAAGAGATTTTGTCCACTTTAGCGCCTAGAGAAGCTATGGTGCTTATATTAAGGTATGGGCTTAGAGACAACAGACCAAGAACATTAGAAGAAGTGGGCAAGGTATTTAATGTCACAAGAGAGAGAATAAGACAGATAGAAGCTAAAGCCTTACGTAGATTAAAGCACCCTAACAAAATGAAAAAGCTAAAAGACTTTTTGGATAAATAATGATAAAGCTGGATAATAGACTAAAGGCTATTCTAAAAGAAATTGACAATGTAGAAGTTGTTGCCGATATCGGTTGTGACCATGGTAAACTGATAGTATCTGCTATATTATCCCAAAAAGCTAAAAAAGGAATTGCTGTCGACATTAGCAACGAAAGCTTAAAAAAAGCTCAAATTCTTGCCTCTGAGTATGATGTTATAGACAAACTTATATTCCTTAATGGAGATGGCTTTTTACCCATAAAAGATAACATAGATATCGCTGTAATTTCTGGTATGGGAGCTAGAGAAATAGTAAAGATACTAGCGCAAAAAGATATAGCAAACAAATACATACTTGTACCGCACCAAGATACCTATATCTTGCGCCAGTACCTTAGAGAGAATAGTTTTTTTGTAATTAAAGATTATATTGTCAAAGAGCAAAAATTTTATCCCGTTATAGTGGCAGAAAAAGGAAACAATAATTATACTGACAGAGAAATTTATTTAGGCAAAAATTTGCCTAGTACTCCTGTTTATAATGAGTGGAAAAATCTAAGATTCAAAACTATTAAAAAAATTATTGAAAAAGCAGGCATTAACGCAATTAGCAACGACTTAAAAAAAGAGTGGGAGGAACTAAATTAAATGGCAAAACTAATAGATGTGTATAACGCAATAGACAGCTTTGCGCCTTATCAAGACCAGCTTGAATACGACAACAGCGGTATAAAACTAGGCGATTTAGATACTGATGTTACAGGCATAATGGTAACACTAGATACCACGATGAGTGTAATTATGGAAGCTAAAGAAAGGGGTTGTAATGTCATTGTGGAGCACCATCCAAGTATTTGGACTCCGCTTAAAAGCATAGATAATAACATTCCGCAAAACCAATGCCTTATTAATGCAATAAAGCTTGATATTGCCATAATTTCCGCTCATACCAATGTCGATGTCGCTGACGGCGGACTAAATGACCATATCGCATCTATGATGGGACTAAAAAATATACGACCTCTTGCATCAGCGCGCGCGGGCGAATTAGAAGAGCCTATAACAATGGGCGAATTTGCTATCAAATTAAAAGAGCTTTTTCAAGACAAATATACTCTTACAGTAGGCAATTTAAACAAAATTGTAAAAAAAGTAGCCGTAATTAGTGGCGGAGGCGGAAGCGATAGCTCAAGCTTAATTGAAACATACAAAGATGGCTGTGATGTGTTTGTTACTTCTGATGTAAAACATAATGTCGCACGGTTGGCAAAGGACTTAAACTATGGTATAATTGAGCTTAGTCATCACGCAAGTGAATATCCCTTTATTGACTTTATGGTCAATAAATTGAATGAAAAATTAAAAGGAATCAGGATATACGGTACTACTGTACTAAATAATCCTTATAATTAAAAGAGGTGTAATTATGTCAATAGCAAAAATGCTGGAATACCAAAAGCTAGATAGAGAACTTTATCTGCTACAAAAAGACTTTTATGCTTTTCAAAAAAATGAAAAGTTTGTTTATGTGCAAAACACTTATAAAGACAAAATGAAAAGTTTGCCTGAGTTTAACAAAGAATTTGACGATTTGGTTTCTCAGCTTAATGAGCTTGTGCAAAAGTTAGAAAGTCTAGAAAAACAAAAAGTGGATTTTGAAAGCAACTTTGATAATTTTACCGCTCAAGAAGATTTTGAGCAATATCAAGAAATGTTGAAAAGTTTTGAAGACCAGCTAAATGCCATATCCAGAGAGACGGCTAGGATAAGTAAAAAAATGACTGATATAAGTTATGACAATAAAAGAGTATTAGAACAAATTGAAAATTTGCAAAAGCAAATAACGCAGTATCAGCAAGTTCTTATAGGCAAGCAAAAAGAAATGATGATTAAGGCAAAGCCAATAACAGACGAACTGCAAAAGATAGCCAAAGGCATAGACCAAGAGATGTTAAAAAAGTATGCTAATTGTCGTAAACACCGCTTCCCTGTACTAATGCCTTATACTGAAGAAGGCAACTGTTCAGCCTGTGGTATGTATGTTAAAATAGAAGTGGACAAGCACCTCTCAAAGCCAGGCGATTATACCGAATGTCCACATTGTAGAAGGATTTTGTTCAAGCAATAGTCATTCATAAAAGGTAATAACTTTTTTACCTATTTTTATGTGGTCAATAGACTGCACAAAAGGAAATACAAATAGCGTTGTAGCCACATTGAAAAATGCATGGAACAGCGCTATTTTTGTGTCCAGAGCTACATTTAGCTTTTCCAACCAACTAAAAAGGTGGGTGTAGTACAAAAACATATGAAGTAAAATGCCTACTACATTTAATATGATATTAAACCATGCCACCATTTTAGCGTCTTTATTTTTTCCTAGCGACGATAAAAGCGCTGTACCGCAAGTGCCTAAATTTGCGCCCATTATCATAAACATTGCGCCCTCAAATGTCAGCATACCATATCCTGATAAAGTAACGGTAAGCACGCTTATTAGCGCAGAGCTTTGACAAAGAGCAGTGCTTATGGTGGCTAGTAAAAATAAAAACATATTACTAGATGATTTTAGCCTTGCTATATCAAACCTTTCTAAAAAATATGGCACTGTGGTATTTACTATATAAAGACCAGCAAAGATAAGGGAAACTATGCTTATATAATGCAGTACAGGCTTTATCTTTTCTTTGTTTATTAGCATTATTAAAAGAGAACTAAAAAACGGTATGCAAATAATTAGTTGCGATATATTTATTTTGGCAATTACTGCAAAGAAAGCCGTCAATGTTGTGCCAATATTAGTACCCATAATTAAAAAATAGCTAGATTTTCTCTTTACAACACCAGTATCTGTAAGGCTTACAAGTATACTGTTTACAGCGGTAGAACTTTGTGTAAGAGCTGAAGAAAGAAAGCCTAAAAAGCATTCAAAATATCCATTACCCAGTCTTTTACTTAATGCGTTTTTTAGCCTATCGGGTGATTTTCCGATAGCATTGTTTAGAAGAATGAGAGCAAAAAAGAATATACCTATTCCGCAAAAAAACTCACAAACTCGCACAAACATACTTAATTATATTTAATAAATGTATATTTATGACAAAACATATTGAATTTTTACATATATTCATGTTATAATATTAAAAAAATATAGAGGTTATAAAGATGCCAAAATTTTGGAAAAATTTCAATAAATATAATGTAAATTCAATCGAAAGGTACGCAAGCGGTTTTCCCATTGATAACAATGGCAATTACAAAAAAGTTTCTCTAAACGGCGAATGGAAATTTAAGTTTTGTAAAAATATTTCTGAAATCATTCCTGATTATCACACATTAGATTTTAGCGACATAAGATTTGACAAAATAAAAGTGCCAAGCAATTGGCAATTCCAAGGCTATGATACGCCAATTTATACAAACATTGCTTATCCTCATGCCTTAGTTAGCAAAAACCCTTTATTAGTACCCTATGTAAAGGCAAGTAAAAATTCTGCAGGAATGTACATTACATACTTTAGCGTAATGCGTGGTTCAGATAGAGTATTTTTGCGCTTTGGAGGTATTAATTCTGCAGCGGACATTTATGTAAATGGACATTTTGTAGGATATAGTGAAGATACTTTTGATTTTCAAGAATATGAAATTACCGACTATGTAAAAGACGGACAAAACAAGCTTGCTGTTACCGTTTACCGCTACTGCACAGGCAGTTATTTAGAAGACCAAGATATGTGGCGACTAGCTGGAATATTCAGAGATGTAGATTTAATATACAAACCTACCTCCCAAATTGCTGACTTTTTTGCAAGAAGTGAATTGTTTGACAATTTTTCCAGAGCAAAGGTAGTTGTAGATACCAAAATTGAAAATTTAGACCTGTGCAAAAAACCAAATTTAGAAATAAATTTATACGATGCAAATAATACCATTATTTATAATCAAAAAGCAGACATAACTGAAGTAAACACACTTTTAGAAGGCGAAGTGAGCCAGTTTGCGCTTTGGTCACACGAATTCCCCAATCTTTACACCATAGAACTAACGCTAAAAGACGGCGATAAATTTTTAGACAGAAGAAAAGCCAACTTTGGCTTCCGCAAAGTAGAGATTGTGCCTATGGCAGAGGGCAGGGGACCATTTATATTGCTAAATGGAAAACCGCTTAAAATATGTGGCGTAAATCGTCATGATTTTCACCCCGAAGTAGGACACGCTGTTACGCCAGAAATGATAGAGCAAGATATTAAGATTTGTTTAGAAAACAATATTACAGCGATAAGAACTAGCCATTACCCTAGCAGCGCAGCATTTTATGATTTGTGCGATAAGTATGGTATCTTAGTTATGTGTGAAAACAACTTAGAAACACACGGACTTAGCTTTATGATACCAAACAGTCACCCCAAGTGGACAGAGCAGTGTGTATACAGGGTAAGCAATATGGTAAATACCTACAAAAACCACCCTTGCATTATAAGCTGGTCGCTAGGTAATGAGTCAGGCTTTGGCAAAGCTTTTTTCAAAATGAAAGAAGAAGTGCTTAAAATTGACGATACACGCTTTATTCACTATGAAGAAGATGTTACAGGCAAATGTAGCGATGTTTTCAGC
Source organism: Clostridiales bacterium (assembly GCA_012520515.1). Classification (GTDB taxonomy): domain Bacteria; phylum Bacillota; class Clostridia; order Christensenellales; family DTU072; genus CAG-1782. The sequence continues at coordinate 49,836 of JAAYOD010000045.1, read as the reverse complement.
GAAATGTATGCACCGCTAGAAAAGATGGAAGCCATTGGACAAAACCTAAAAGTGCCACATTGCAAGTTTACTGTATTTAGACCGCTAGGCGTCACTTACAAGCCAGAAACTTATAGAGATTTACCTTATATCCAATGCGAATATTCACACTGTATGGGCAACAGCCTTGGCAACTTTGCTGATTATTGGGAAGTATTCAAAAAGTATGATAGGTTAGCAGGCGGATATATATGGGATTTTGCTGATCAAGCAATAAAAGTTAATAATAATGGCGTTACAGAATGGCGTTATGGCGGCGATTTTGGCGACAAACCAAATAGCGGAAGCTTTGCCTTTAATGGTATAGTGCGTGGCGACAGAGTTCCCAATCCTGCGCTATATGAAGTTAAAAAACAATATGCTCAAATGGTTATAGAATATCAAGACGGCGCATTTTTGATAAACAATAGGTTTATGTTTACCGACCTAGAAAACTATCTTGCAAAAGTTACTGTTTTTGCAAACGGCTTAGAGATAGATAGCAAAACCTATACCTTGCCGTCAATATTGCCAGGGCAAAAAGGCAAACTTGCTATATCCTTGCCAGAGTATGATTTAAATGACGAAATTAGTTTACTTTGCGAAATACAGCTACCCTTTGATAAAGGTATGCTGACAAAAGGCCATGTGCTTAGTTATGAGCAGTTTATTATCAATCAACCAAAGCTTGAACTAATGCCTATTGAAGGTAATCTAAATTGTTCAGAAACCGCTTGGGAGTTATCTATATGCAACTCTGATATGAGAGTGATAATAGACAAAACAACAGGGGAAATTACCAGTATTAGCAAAGATAATAAAGAAAAACTGCGTTCGCCTATTGTTCCCAATTTTTACCGCGCAAGTATAGATAATGATAAGCTAGCGCAAGTCAATATGCCACTGCTTAAAAAACTTTTAGGCGTCTATAAATTCCGCGACGCAATGAAAAAACTTGCGCCTAAGAACATAAAGGTAAGCAAAACAGATGGCGTTATCAATGTCAAAATTAATTGGAAAATGAAGTTTTTACGCAAACTTGTCACGGAGTATCAAATTGGTAATGATGAAATAGGATTTTCTATGAGAGTGATTGGCAGAAGACCGCTTATAAGATACGGATTTACTTTTGCAACGCGTGAAGATGTTAAGGAAATGGAATTTTATGCCAAAGGTCCATTCGAAAATTATTGTGATCGAAGCACAGCCGCACTATTAAAGAACTACAAGGGCGTAGCTGAAGATTTTATACACGACTATTTCTATCCCCAAGAAAATGGCAATCATACTGAAGCTAGATATCTTAATCTAGGTGGAGAAAAAGAAGGTATGGCTATACTTGCCGAAGAAAAACCATTTGAGTTTTCCGTTCACCCATACACGCTGGAAATGCTTGATAGAGCGCAGCATTTGCATGAACTTAACAGATTAAATTATTATACGGTAAACATAGATGGAAGACAAAGAGGCGTAGGCGGAGATATGCCAGCTATTGCCATGCTTAAAAAGCAGTATAAGATTTTACCTAAGGAAGAACACAAACTTAAATTCCGTATGATTCTAAAGTAGGGAAAAATGAAAATAGGTTTGGTTTTGGAAGGCGGTGGCGCAAAAGGCGCTTATCATGTAGGCGCAGTAAAAGCGCTGTATGATAACGGATATTCTTTTGACGGCGTCGCTGGCACATCTATTGGCGCTGTAAATGGCGCAATGATAGTGCAAGACGACAATTATGAAGTATGTCTTGATATGTGGACTAATATCAAGATATCTGATGTTATTGATGTCGAAAATAACGAAGCCGCGCGCCTTTTTTTTAGTCAAAAGCCGCAATCGCAATCCATGAGATTTTGGATAGAGAAAGCCATTGCCATAATTAAGAACTTTGGCGTTCCTACCGACAAGGTTATTCCATTTTTAAAACGGTATATTGACGAAGATAAAATAAGAAATTCAGGGCGCGATTTTGCCATTGTTACATTTTGCATATCAGACAAAAAACCGCTAGAACTTCACCTTGAAGACATTCCCTATGGATATTTATGCGATTTTGTCTTTGCTAGTGCATACTTTCCTATATTTAAAATGGCAAAAATAAACGGAAAATACTACCTAGACGGTGGAGTTTATGATAATTTGCCCATAAATGCGCTGATAAGAAAAAGTAAATACGACGAAATAATAGCCGTAAGAACGGGAAGCAAAAAGATGCGTCCGCTTGTGGATTCGTCAGTGAAACTAAAAATTATACAGCCTAACGAATGGCTTGGTAAAGTAACGGAAATAAATCCTGATAAGATAAAATACAACATAAAATTAGGTTATTATGATGCGCTCAAAATGATGCGTAAGCTTACTGGGTATAAGTATTATCTGCAAGCTGAATACTATGAAATCAATGAGTTACTATTTAGTCTTAGCAATGACGCAATAAGTAAAATAGCTTCCCTGTACAAGTTAAAACCAAATGCGTCAAAAATTGATGTGATAAGCGCTATTTATCGCAATTGCAAAAAGAATAAAACATTGACCAATGAGCAAAACTTTTTGCATTTTTTAGAAAAGTTTGCTTTGCTTTTAAATTTAGAAAGATTTTTTATATATTCACTTAAGGAATTTATTGGTAAAGCGCAAGAACTCTGTTATAATACTAACATACTTGATAACCACGATAAAAACGAAAAAATGATAAGAGAACACAATTTGTTTAACATAATTATTAAGGACTTAAAAACTAAGGGGGAAGCATGACTAAAGAAAAAAAGGGCAATATAGTTTCCAAGCTTGCAAAGCGCTGGTTTATTGATGCCTTTTCAGGTATGGCATCAGGCTTGTTTGTAACTCTTATAGCTGGCACGATTTTTGCGTTGCTTGCTAGATGGATAGGGGATAATGCAGTAGGCAGGCTGTTTACATCTATTGCAAATGTTGCCAAACTGCTTATGGGCGCAGGAATTGGAGTGGGTATTGCGCACTCTCTAAAAGCGCCAAAGCTTGCGCTGTTTGGCGGAGCAGTAGCTGGATATATCGGAGCTTTTGCCGACCAAATTATTGCAGGCACATTTGCCCCGACGCTTGCGCCTGGCAATCCTATTGGCGCTTATATTGTTGCGCTATTTGCAATTGAACTTGCCATACTTGTATCAGGCAAGACTAAGGTAGATATTATTGTGGTGCCAATGACTATTCTTATAGTTTCATCGTTAGCAATTTTTGCAGCGTGGCCTATGATAAAATTTATAAATTTAATTGCAAAAGGCATTGAGATTGCCACTGAAGCAACACCATTTGTTATGGGCATAGTTATAGCTGTAAGCATGGGACTATTATTGACACTTCCTACATCGTCTGCTGCTATTTGGGTAGCGATAGCTGCTGGCAATACATCGGACACCATGCTTTTAGCAGGCGGAGCGGCAGTTGTAGGGTGCGCAGCGCACATGGTAGGCTTTGCCATACAAAGCTTTAGAGAAAATAGATGGGGCGGGCTAATTGCGCAAGGACTAGGCACTAGTATGTTGCAAATTCCCAACCTAATGCGCCGTCCCAAAATACTTATACCGCCAATTATAGCAAGCGCTATTGTAGGCCCAATGTCCACTTGCTTATTCAAACTTCGCTGCAATGCCTCAGGCGGCGGCATGGGCACCTCAGGGCTGGTTGGCGTATTTGGCACAATTGATGCAAGTCTAGGAGTAATACCTGATTGGAAAATAGGACTGGGAATTGCGCTATTATTCTTTATAATACCTGCCATAGTTTGCTTTTTTGTAAGTGAATTTATGCGCAAGAAAGGTTGGATAAAGGAAGGGGATATGAAACTTGAAAGCTAATCAGAAGCTAATTTTACTTGACAGCAACAGCTTAATAAACCGCGCATTTTATGCATTGCCGCCCCTTATGACAAATGAAGGGTTGTATACAAACGGTATTTTAGGTTTTATTTCTATGCTTCAAAAACTTATTGCTGAGCAAAAACCTACTCACATTGGCGCTGTATTTGATTGCAAAGCAAAAACTTTTAGACATGAAAAATACAAAGAGTATAAGGCCAATAGAAAGCCAATGAGTGAAGAATTAGCTATGCAAATCCCCGTTTTGCAAGAACTTTTACAGCTAATGGGCATAAAGATATTGCTTAAAGAAGGAGTGGAGGGCGACGACATAATCGGTACACTGTCCAAGCGCTTTAATGTGCCTACAATCATAGTTAGCGGTGACCGCGACACCTTGCAACTAGTGGACCAAAGCACCACAGTTTTTAACACTAGAAGAGGAGTTAGCGATGTTAAAGTTTATACATTAAATGAACTTGAAGAAGAAGGCTTTACCCCAAATAAAATTATAGAATTTAAAGGACTTGCAGGCGATAGTTCTGACAACATTCCGGGAGCTTTAGGAGTGGGCGTTAAGACCGCAACAAAGCTGCTAGATGAATTTGGCACTATTGACGGTATATATAGCAACATAGACCAAATTAAAGGCAAGCTAAAAGAAAGGCTTATTGAATCAAAAGAGCTTGTCTATTTATCGAAAGACCTTGCCACTATTGAAACAAAAGTAGAATTAGATTGTGATATTGACGATTTAAGGTTTGAATATCCATTGCCACTGTCTGCAAGAGATTTTATGCAAAGGCTGGAGTTTACCAATCTTATTTCCCGTTTTGATTATAAGGATACCAAAATAAGCAACCCTATTGACGAAGTAAAGATTGAGAATATAGAAATTAACAATAAAGATGAGCTTTCTAAGCAAATAAAAGAAATACCGCTAGGTAGTAAAGTGTGTGTGCTGTGGCAAGATAGTATTGCCGTTGCCTATGGTGATAAAGAGCTTAATATATCAGTAACCAATGACTTATTTGGGACAGGCATAACTGATTATGAAGTTGCGGAAATTTTAGCGCCCTTGTTTTCTTTAGATTATATCAATATTTTCTTTGACGCCAAACAAAATTTTTATACTCTTAAAAACTTTGGCATAATGCCGTCAGCGCCCTATGAAGATGTGCTGCTTAAAGCTTACTTAATTAATCCCAATAAGGTTATTAAAAGCGCAAAACAAGTTTGCACAGATTATGGATTGTCGGAAAATAATCTAGCTAGTCAGCTATTAAAATTAGATGAAATCCTAAACAAAATACTTGAAGAAAAAGAGCTTGTAGAATTATATAGAAATATTGAGTTACCCCTAATTGAATGCCTTTACGACATGGAACAGGAAGGATTTAAACTAGATATCTTTGTGCTTGATGAGCTAGATAAAGAGTACACATCTCAAATTGCCGACCTTGTAAAAGAAATTCATTTTATGGCAGGGAAAGAATTTAATGTAAACTCCAACAAACAGCTTAGCCATATTTTATTTAATAAGCTAGGACTTACGCACGGCAAAAAGACCAAGACAGGACTGTCTGTTTCTGCTGAAGTTTTAGAAGAATTAGAACATCCTATTATAAATTCGCTACTTAGGTATCGTACGCTGACTAAGCTAAAGTCCACCTATATAGATGGTATGCGCAGTGTTATGAACAAGGCAACTAATAAAGTGCACACCGTGTTTAATCAATGTTTGACAGCAACAGGCAGGCTGTCATCAACAGAGCCTAACTTGCAAAATATCCCCGTAAGAACGCAAGAAGGCAGAGAAATTAGAAAAATGTTTGTATCGTCTAAAGGTGTTCTTATAAGCGCTGATTATTCCCAAATAGAGTTGCGTTTGCTTGCTCATTTTTCTCAAGACGAACACTTGGTTAACGCATACAAAAATAATATAGATGTGCATAGTCTTACAGCATCAAAAATCTTTAATGTACCACTTGACTGTGTCACCGAAGAAATGCGCGCATCAGCAAAGGCTGTTAATTTTGGCATTATTTACGGCATAAGCAGCTTTGGACTTGCTAAAAATGCTAAAGTGAGCAATTATCAAGCCAAAATTTTTATAGACGAATATTTTAAAGAATATCCAGCAGTTAAAAAATATATCGATTCCAATGTAAAATCAGCTAAAGAGCAAGGGTATTTGCGTACGCTTAAAGGCAGAATACGACATTTCCCTGAACTTGCTTCACCAAAATATAACATAAAGGAATTTGGCAAAAGGGCAGCTATGAATATGCCTTTGCAAGGGAGCGCCAGCGATATCATTAAAATTGCTATGTTAAATGTAACAAAGGCGTTAAAAGAAAACAATCTCAAAGCTAAATTAATTTTGCAAGTGCATGACGAATTAATTTTAGATGTACCGCTAGAAGAACAAGAGATTGTTAAAAAACTGTTGCGTCAAAGTATGGAAAATGCAGTAGAGCTAACTGTGCCTTTAACTGTGAGCATTTCGCTAGGCAAAAACTGGTATGAGGCTTGATTAAAATGAAAATATGCATAACAGGACTTATAGGTAGCGGTAAAAGCAGCGTTCTTAGCATACTAAAAAAGTATGGTTTTGACATTTACAGCACTGACGAGATAAACAATGAATTATTAAAAGACGATAGTTATCTTAAGGAACTAAAAGAAAATTTTGGTACAGGTATTTTTATTAATGGCAAACTAGATAAAAAGGCTCTTGCCAAAATTATTTTTACAGATGAGAGTAAGCGAAAGTTGCTAAACAGCCTTAGCCACCCAGCAATTATAAATAGGCTTATAGATATTATAAAAGGTGCAAAAGGGGATATATTTGTAGAGATTCCACTGCTAGCAGATAGCAATCTAGCGCCTTTATTTGATAAAGTATGGCTTGTAGAGAGCAAAAATGAAGTTCGTTTACAGCGCATTATGAAACGAGATATTGTGACAAAAGAATTGGCTCTTGCCAAAATTAGTTCACAAAAAAGATATCACGACGACTTAAAGAGATTAGCTACCGATATCATTTATAATAATGGCGATTTGAATTATCTGGAAAAACAAATTAATAAGCTTTTACAAAGATAATAATGAACAAAATAATTTTACATGCGGATATCAATAATTTTTATGCGTCCGTAGCAATGAAACTTAATCCAGCGCTCAAAGGAAAAGCAGTCGCTGTTTGCGGTGACCCCGAAAAGCGTCACGGTATTGTGCTGGCAAAAAATGAGCTTGCAAAAAAAGATGGCGTAAAAACAGGTGATACTATTTTTGAAGCTAAGAGAAAATGTCAAAATCTTATCCTAGTCCCGCCTGAATACAAGCAATATATGAAGTATTCCAACATTATTTATAACATTTATATGAAGTATACGCCTTTTGTGCAAAGTTTTGGAATAGACGAATGTTGGCTAGATGTCACAGGTTGCGAAAGAGAGTACGGTAGCGGAGAAAACTTAGCAAATATTCTTAGAGAAAGGGTAAAAAAAGAAACTGGATTAACGATTTCTGTCGGAGTATCCTTTACAAAAATTTTTGCAAAGCTAGGAAGCGACTATAAAAAACCTGATGCCGTGACAGTTATAAATAGAGATAATTATAAAGATATTGTCTGGAAGTTAAAAGTAAATGAACTGCTTTTTATTGGAAAATCCACTCAAAAAAAGCTAGCAAAAGCAGGCATTTACACCATAGGCGAGTTAGCAAACACGCCAAAAGTTTCGTTAAAAGAAATGCTAGGTAAAGTGGGCGAAAAGATTTATGACGCGGCAAACGGCATTGAAGAAGATGGAGTTAATCCCTACAATCTTTTTGAGATGCCTGAAAGCGTCAGCAACGGCTGTACAACAGAGCAAGATATTTGCGATTCAGAAAGCGCAACGTCACTTATCTATTCCCTTAGCGAAGTTATTGCTTTCCGCCTAAGAAAATATGGACTTCTATCAGGCGGTGTTTCACTTACAGTTAAGGACAATATGTTGCGTTCTTTTACTAGGCAAGAGATGAGAATATCTTTTACCGCTAACGCAAAAGATATAGCAGAAATGGCGCTTGGTATTTTGAGAAAACATTATAGCTTTGGCGAAAACCCCCCTTTGCGCATGATAACGGTAGGCACATATAAGCTGGTATCAAAAGACACTTTAGCTCAAAGCTCCATCTTTGATAATCAAAGCCAAAGAGAAAAAGAGATTGATAAAAAAGTTGATAAATTGCGCGACCGCTATGGCTTTGATATAGTTAAAAGGGGTGTAGAAATGAACCAAGCATATACTTGCGACGCAAGAGAAATAGATGATGGTTTTTTGCCTTTTGATAAATCAAGGAATATTCCTAAAGAATAGTTATTTGTAGCCTATGATACCAAAACAGTATTTTGTATGAATAAATTATTTAACCAAAACAAGCCTAAAACAATAATTTTGTTTTAGGCTTGAGCTAACATTAAAATGCAATAAAGTTATTCTTTTATATCGCCTACAAATACTGCAGCTATGGTATCTGGTCCGCAATGAGTTCCTATAACAGGGCCAACATCAAGCGTCCAAATAGTAGCATCAGGGTAAGCATTTATTATTTTATCGCGCAGCTTTTCAGCATCAGCTTTACAGTCTGCGTCAAGTATAATAATAGGATATGTTTCCTTTTCTCTAACTTCATTAATAACGCATTCTGCTATGGTATTAATAGCTTTATTTCTGCCATTAACTTTGGAAGTGTTTACAAGTTTGCCATCGATAAGTTTTATTATTGGTTTTACTTGCAACAGCGTGCCTAGGGTAGCTTGCACTCCCGAAATGCGTCCGCCCCTTTTTAAGTGTTTTAGGTCAGACGGGGAGATAACTACATTTATCTTCTTAATAAAAGTTGTTAAAAATTCAATAATTTCTTCATTTGACTTGCCTTGGCTATGCATTAAACCTGCGTAATAGCAAGGAAGCCCTGCTCCTAGGCTTATACCTTTAGTGTCAAATCTTGTAAATTTAGCTTTGGGGTATTTTTCTGAAAGCTCTTTAACAGCTATATCCATATAGTTGAATGTGCTGCTCATTTTATCTGAAAAACTTACATATAGTATATCTTCATCTTGAGCAAAGTAAGGCTCAAAATATTCCTTGTACTCCTCTACATTGAGTCCGCTGGTTGTGGGCATATTACCCGCCCTTACTTTATCAAAAAACTCTTTTGCATTATATTCTGTTTCACCTAAATCATCGTAGTATTGTTGTCCACAAATGGTATAAGGCATTTTTATAATATTGGTTATACCTGCTTCTTTGGCTTTTGCAAAGGGTAGTTCACAGTCTGTGTCTATAAATAATATCGACATAGTTGCCTCCTTAATCTATCATTATTATAATATTACATTACTTTGCATTTTATTTGCAAGCAATTTCCTTATAACTTGTTTTTAGGACTATTTTTGTCACATCTTTGCATATAGTATATGTGAACATTGATTACGGTTTTTTTTAATGCATTGATTTAAGGAGTTTAGTAAAATGAAAAATTTAGGGTATTATAATGGCAGGTATGGTCTTTTAGAGTTTATGTCTATTCCTATGCTGGATAGAAGCATAGCTTTTGGCGACGCTGTTTATGAATCGGTTTATACCAGAAACTACATTCCATACAGCTTAGATGAACACATCGATAGATTTTTTGCAAGCGCGGCCTATTTCGGTATCAATCTATCCTTTACAAAAAACAAGCTAAAAGATATTATTTTAGAACTAGTACATAAAGTTGACAGCCCAGAACAAATGGTCTATTGGCAAGCGTCAAGGGGTACGCAAATAAGAAGTCATGTTTACGACAAAGACCTTATAGCCAATTTGCTTATTATGCTGACCCCCAAAAGCATATATCCTATGGACAAACAGCTAAAACTTATGTCTTCAGTAGATACAAGACATTATTACTGCAATATAAAGACTCCTAACATCTTGGCAAATACCTTAGCGCGCACTAAAGCCGCTGATGATGATTTTGATGAAGTGGTATTTGTAAGAAATAACTATGTTACAGAATGTGCCCACAGCAACATCTCTTATTTAAAAGATGGAGTGTTTATTACATCACCGCTAGATTGCAATGTATTAAATGGCATTGCCAGAAAGCATTTGTTAGAAAAATGCAGCCAGATAGGTATTCCATTTGAAGAAAGGCATTTTACTTTGCAAGAACTTAAAGTTGCCGACACTGTAATAAATTCATCGGCAGGAAGTCTATGTAATGAAGTTATACAAATTGACAATGACGCTATTGGGGGAAAGGGGGAAGAGCTTTTTAAAACTTTACAACAAGCCATATTTGATGACTATATAAAAGGTACTACTATTGATGAATGACCGAGTCATTGCTGAGATTGATTTGCAAGCTATAAAAAACAATCTCTTAGCGATAAAGAAAGACTTAGCTAAAGATATAAAGATAATGTCAGTGCTAAAAGCAAACGCTTATGGGCATGGCGCAGTACAAGTGGCTAAGTTTACTCAAAACATTATTGATTATATAGCAGTAGCTACCTTGCAAGAAGGAGTTTTACTGAGAAAGCAGGGTATAGCTAAGCCTATTTTAGTGCTTGGCGAAACTGTCAGCGCTAAGCTAAAGATTGCCAATAAATATGAGATTATGACCACCATTTACAGTAAGGAAATCTTTGACCAGTACACAGAATTTGCCCAAAAGCATTCCTTAGTCATAAAAGTTCACCTAAAAATAGATACGGGAATGAATAGAATAGGCATAAGATATGATGATTTTGATACTATAAACAATATATTTACTTCTCCTTATATTAATATAGACGGTATTTTTACCCACCTTGCAAAAGCGCAAGATAATTTTTTTACTGAAAGGCAAAGAAATAACTTTATAAAAGTTTTAGACTATTTACGACAAAAAAATATAAAGATACCTTTATGTCATATGGCAAACAGTATAGGTTGCAAAAATGAAAAAAACAATTTTGATTGTGTGCGTATAGGTTTAGAGCAATATATCCCCCAAAAAGAAAATTTATATCCATCTATGACTCTAAAAGCAAAAATAATACAAATAAAAGATGTAGCTAAAGGGGAAAGCGTGGGCTACGATTTGGCGTACACAGCTAAAAAGCGTATACGCGTAGCCGTTGTCGCAGTTGGGTACGCAGACGGGCTTATGAGATGCCTGTCCAATACGGGCAAGGTGTTTGTAAATGGCGTTGTTTGCGATATTGTAGGCAATGTGTGCATGGATTTTACTATGATAGATATAACAAATGCAGGCAATGTAAAAACAGGTGATTATGTTACAATTTTTGGCAAGGAAATAATCACTGCAAATGACATTGCGCAAATGTCGTCTACAATATCCTATGAGATAGTTACCCATCTGTCGCAAAGAGTGAAAAAAATATATATTTCCTAATTAATATTGTTTTTTCTCAAAATTGGGTATTGATAGTTTTTTTTGGCTATGCTATCATAAAATTAAATGTAGTTTATTTTATTAATGACACCACTATTTCTAAGGAGGTTAATTTATGGACAATGTAACCAAGGCAAAAATAAATTTGTTTGCCGTTTTGCGTAATATTCAAGATTTATGCGAATTAGACGATGTCTCAAAAGATATCATAAAAGATGAAAAGACATCAGTCTCTTTCAATGTGCCCGATGTAGGCACTGCATCATTGATATTCAAAGACGGTAAATGCACCTTTGTTCCAGACCAATCAAAAGCGCAGTTAAAACTATGGTTTAATTCGCCGGAACACTTCAACAAACTTATAGACGGGGAAAAAACCATACCCATGTTTATAAACATTTTTAAGGTTGGATTTTTGTTAAACACCTTTACTAAGCTAGCTGATAGACTAAGCTACTTCCTAAAGCCCACCGAAGAACTATTAAAAGATAGAAAGTATTTTGAAATTAATACTATCCTAACTGCTTATACAGCGTTCTTTGCAATGTGCCAAATCGGAAATTCTGACGAAGTTGGTAAGATAGTGGCATCTAGAATAGTTGACGGCGACATAGCCTGCGGTATTCCTGGAGGCATTCAAGTAACTATTAATGTAACAAACGGCGTTATGTCGGCAAGACTAGGCGGTTCTGAAAATCCAAGAGCTGTTATGGAATTTGCAGATTTAGATTTTGCGCATGATTTACTTAACGGAAAAACATCTAGCTACAAAGGACTTGGAGAAGGCAAATTCCTAATTAAAGGCAAACTTTCCATGCTTGACCAAGTGTCCAAATTATTGACCATGGTAGGTCACTACTTAATGTAAGAGGAGGCATATATGATGAAACTTAATGATTACACTAAGAGTAATGAATTATTCCGCAGGGCATTAAAGGTTGTACCCGCAGGCGTATACGGCCACCTTGGACCTGCTAGCGGTTGCGCCGTACCAATCAGCGCATTCCCATTGTTTGCAGAAAAAGCGCAAGGCGCATATTTCTGGGACGCCGACGGCAATCGTTTTGTAGACTATATGTGCGCATATGGACCAAATATTTTGGGATACAATGACCCAGATGTAGAAGCCGCAGCAATTGCACAAATCAAAAAAGGCGACTGCATGACTTTGCCAACTGAGTTATTGGTAGATTTTGCCGAGCTTATGGTAGACACTATCGCTATGGCAGATTGGGCATTCTTTGCCAAAAACGGTGGCGATGTTACACAGTTTGCTACTATGATTGCCAAAGCCAAAACCAACCGTAAAAAATTAGTTCTTGTAAAAGGCTTTTATCATGGTGTTGCGCCCTGGTGTCAACATATAGGATATTCTGGCATTATTAAAGAAGATGTCATGAATAACTTTTATATCGACTGGAACGCGCCTGAACAACTTGAACAGCTTGTAAAAGAGCATCCAGGCGAAATCGCAGCATTTATTTCTACACCTTATTATCATCCCACTATGGTGGACAACGCTTTACCTGCGCCAGGCTACTGGGAAAAGATAAGAAAGATTTGTGACGATAATGGCATTGTGCTTATCATTGATGATGTGCGTTGCGGATTCCGTCTAAACCTAAAAGGCTCAGACTACCACTATGGCATAAAGGCAGACATTTCTTGTTTCTGTAAGGCTCTAGCAAACGGCTATAATGTTTCAGCGCTATGCGGCACTAACGAAATGAGAGGAGCGGCTGAAGATATTATGTATACAGGAAGCTACTGGCTATCAGCAGTGCCTTTTGCAGCGGCTATTGCAGCTATTAAGAAAATGAAAGAAATTGATGTTGCTAAAGTTGTCACAGAAAAAGGCAAAAAACTAACAGAAGGTCTAGTAAAAGTAGCTAAATCCCATGACTTTGACCTAATTGTTACAGGTGAGCCGTCAATGTGGTATATGCGTCTAGGCAACGACTACCCATCCACCATTTTACATCAAGAATGGGTAGCAGAGTGCGTCAAGAGAGGAGTGTTCTTTACCAATCACCACAATCTCTTCATAAACGCCGCTCTTTCCGACGAAGACATTCAGTTCACTTGGGATGTAGCAGACGAAGCTTATAAAGCCGTTCGCAGAATGCACCCCGAACTTAATCGTAACTAACTTTATAACTTTTAGGAGGAAATAGATTTATGGCTTTAACAAAACAAGAGTGGTTGCGCTTAGAAGCAAAAGCTAATGACTTGCGTAATCTTACCTTGAAAACCACCTACTGGGCGGGAAGCGGACATATTGGCGGCAGTTTTAGCGCGATAGATATACTTACCGCATTATACCACAAGTATATGAACTTTGACCCCAAAAATCCTACCGACCCCGACCGTGACCGCTGTGTAGTAAGTAAAGGTCACATAGGCATTGCGCTTGCAGCTTTATTTGCTGACCTTGGATTAGTTGATGTAGAAGAGTTAAAAACCTTTAACCTTACAGGAAGCAAACTAGGTATGCACCTTGACAGCAACAAAGTAAAAGGTCTTGATGCATCCACTGGCTCACTTGGACATGGTTCATCCATTGCTCTAGGCATGGCTATGGCAGCTAGGCTTAAAAAACAAGATTACAACACTTTCCTTATCTTAGGCGACGGCGAATGCCACGAAGGTTCAATTTGGGAAGCTGCTATGGCGACAGCGCACTTTAAGATGAGCAAGCTAGTTACCATTGTGGATAGAAACCATAACTGCATAGACGGTAACACTGAAGATGTTATGGGCTTGGAGCCGTTTGCTGACAAATGGAAAGCATTTGGATTTGATGTAAAGGTAATAAACGGTCACCGCTTTGACGAAATTTGCCAAGCGCTAGAATATGCTATGGCCAAAAAAGATAACGAGCAACCTGTTTGCATTATTGCAGACACCATAAAAGGACAAGGCGTTAGCTTTATGGCAGACAATTACAAGTGGCATTATGGCGCAATTGACGACGCTAAATTTAAGACAGCTACCGAAGACTTGGCAAAATTCTTTGAAGAAAGAAAGACAGTAGCAGAAAAGGAGGGCAAGTAATATGGCAGGCGGATTAAGTTATACTGCAGTAGAAAGCACAAAGCTAGCTACTGCTGAAATATACGGCAAAACATTGTGCGAGCTAGGGGAAGAAAATCCTAATATAGTTGCTATGACGGCAGACTTAAAAGGCTCCACCAAGATTGGCGATTTTGCCGAAAAATTTCCTGATAGATTTATAAATGTAGGCATTGCCGAAGCAAATATGTACGGCATGGCTTCAGGTCTTGCAAAATGCGGCCTAGTTCCTTTTGCATCGTCTTTCTCTGTGTTTGCTTCATTAAGATCGCTTGACCAAATTCATACCGACATTTGCTATCAAAATGTCAATGTTAAAATTATTGGCACTCATGGCGGCACATCATTTGGACAAGCAGGCTCTACTCACCACGCCATAGAAGACTTTGCTGTTGTAAGAAGTTTGGTAAATATGACTCTTATTTGTCCAGCTGACGGCATTGAAACAGGACTTGCTGTAAGAGCTGCGGCAAACACCGAAGGACCATTCTATATCAGAATCAATCGCGGATTTGACCAAGTGGTTTATAATACCGATGACTATGGTTTTGAAGTAGGAAAAGCAGTAGAAATGACTGACGGTAAAGATGTTACCATAATAGCTTGCGGCTCTTGCGTGTATCAAGCAATACAAGCGGCAAAAATACTAGAGTATGACCATAATATTTCGGCAAGAGTGCTAAATATGCACACAATAAAACCCATTGATAAAGAAGCAATCATAAAGGCAGTTAAAGATACGCGCCGCATTGTTACTGCAGAAGACCATTCCGTAATTGGCGGGCTTGGTAGCGCCGTTGGCGAAGTTGTAGTAGAAAGCGGTTTGGCTTGCGCCTTTAGAAAGCTAGGTCTACAAGATAAGTTCTCAGCAATTGGACTACATGAAGACCTAATGGCCATGCACGAAATCGACGCTGAAGGCATTGTGAAAAATGTGCTAGAACTGCTTAGCCAAGAGTTTGAAGAAGAAACAGTAAAAGGCACTAAGCTTGATATAGCTGGCGCAAGCGGCAATGCAGGCGATGTAGCTTCAAGATTGATTCCTGCGGGCGAAAATTGGATTGACGAGGTATAAAAATGGCAGAAACAAAAAAAATGACCCAAGGGGATAAATATGCTTTGCGAATATTTTTCTTCTCTGCATTGCCATTACTTAAGGTCATTGCCGAGACAGAACCCAAGTTTAAGAAAAAATTTGCAGGCAAGAGCTTTGTCTTTCAGGTAAGCGTACTCTCCGACGAGTTCAAAAAAACAGGCAAGCTTTCCACTCACTTTGTAGTGGAAAACGGCGCATGGACAACCCATGTTTGCCAATCCCATTCCAATCCCGATATTGAGCTAGAGTTCCCTACCGTAGAAAAGTTCATACTATTCTTTACAGGCAAAGGAATGCCGCTGCCCAAAATGAAAGGAGTGCTCAAAAACTTTGGCAAATTTGTAGCAATTTTACTAACACTTCTAAGAATGGCAGCGTTGTTGCAAGCTAAAGATGCTCCCGCTAAGCTTGAAGATCAGCTAATGCTGATAAAACTATATTTTTATCTGCTTAGCAACGGCATAAGCCAGCTTAACAAAGTGGGACACCCAGCAACAAGAGCATTTACAGAATCCAGCCCTGACAGAGCTTATGCTTACGCAGTGGATGGTTATGACGACTTACAAGCATGGCTAAGGGTAAAAGCCGGTAATTCCGCATCAGGCAGAGGAGAATACAAACGCTCCAAGCCATTCCTAACCATGAGATTTGACACACCAAAGCATGCGCTAGATATTCTTATGAGCAAAGCCAATATGATAGATTATCTAAAACAAGGTTATCTAGTTATAGAAGGCGCTCCCGAGTTTGGCGCGGCGCTTGGCAATCTTATGATGGATGTAGGATATTACGCTCAGGGCACTTACCTAGACGAAGAAAAAGCTAGCTAGTATTAAAACAAACTGTAAAAAATGGGAGCTTTTTGCTCCCATTTTTAAAATAAGGAGTTATTATATGAGTAAAATTGTGGTTTTAGACGCCGCTACACTTATGCAAAATGATTTAAGCTTAAATGCATTAGAAAAGTTTGGCTCTGTCAAAATTTATGAACGCACCCCTAAGGACAAAGTAATTGAAAGGTTGCAAAATGCAGAGATTGCTGTAACAAATAAAACAATTATAGACGCAAGTGTAATAGACGCTTGCTCCAATTTAAAATATATAGCAATACTAGCCACAGGATACAATGTAGTAGATTGTGAGTATGCAAGATCAAAGGGAATACCTGTAAGCAATGTGCCAGCATATTCAACAGTTAGCGTAGTTCAGCATACTTTTGCCCTTATTCTAGAGCTTTTCTCACAAGTGGGCGCGCATTCACAGACGGTAGCTAAAGGGGACTGGGTTAAAAGCCAAGATTTTTGCTATTGCGTAGCTAAACTTACTGAAATTAGCAACAAAACACTTGGCATAGTCGGCTATGGCAACATAGGAAAAGTAGTGGCAAAGGTAGCTAAAGCCTTTGGTTTGAATGTCCTTGTTCACAATCGCACACCTTTTGACGGTAGCGTAAGTTTAGAAGAGCTTTTGCAAAAAAGCGACATAATCAGCTTACATTGTCCGCTTACACGCGATAATGAAAAAATGATAAACGCAAAAACGCTTGCCCTTATGAAAGAGAATGCCATTTTAATAAACACAGCAAGAGGCGCTCTTATCGATGAAAAAGCGCTAGCTGATGCACTAAAAAGTGGCAAAATCAGCGGCGCTGGTTTAGATGTATTAAGCAAAGAGCCGCCAAATAGTGATAATCCGTTACTAGGCTTACCTAACTGCATAATTACACCGCATATTGCTTGGGCGACACTAGAAGCAAGAACAAGATTGCTAAATGTAACTTTAGATAATATTCAAGGTTATATAGATAACAAGCCTGTAAATGTGGTCAACTAACTTGCTGTTAATGCCGCATAACTAATTGACAATGATAGGTTTTTACGCTATCATAATTATGCTTAGCGCAAAGAGAATGGGCTATTAGATTAGCCAAGATACAAATCCCTTTTTACAAGTGTTCTTTTGCGTTTTATAGCATAATATTAAAGTGTGGATGTGGCGGAATGGCAGACGCGTACGTTTGAGGGGCGTATGGTATACCCGTGTGAGTTCAAGTCTCATCATCCACACCATTTTTTAAAATTTTTTACGAGGTGTAGAAGTGAAAAAAGTTACTAAAGCAATTATTCCAGCGGCAGGATTTGGAACAAGATTTTTGCCTGTGACCAAGGCCATGCCCAAAGAAATGTTGCCTATTGTAGATGTTCCTAGCATACAATATATCGTTGAAGAGTGCGCAGATAGCGGCATTACCGATATTTGCATTATTTTAGGCAGAAACAAAAACAATATAGCTGACCATTTTGACCGTAATTTTGAAGTGGAATATAACCTTAAGAAAGACGGTAAAACAGATTTATTGAACAAAATAAACGCTCTTCAAGACAAGGTAAATATTTGTTATGTAAGGCAGTTTGCAATGCAAGGCACAGGAAAAGCCATTGAGCTTTGCAAAAGCTTTGTAGGCAACGAACCTTTTGCGGTATTGTTTGGAGACGATGTTATGTATAATCCAAACTACCCTGTAACAAAACAGCTTATTGACGCCTATTATAGCACCTATTCTACCATTGTGGGCGTGCAAGAACAACCAAGAGAAGAATGTCCAAAATACGGTGTAGTAGTGCCTGGCAGCACTAAGGGCAGGTATACTGAAATTCTTGGATTTAAGGAAAAGCCAAAGCTAGAAGAATTGCCATCGCAGCTAACTAGTTTAGGGCGATTTGTATTGACAAGCGAAATATTTAATTATATAGAACAAACGCCGCCGGCTGCTAATGGCGAAGTGTATTTGCCCACAGCAATAGAGCTGATGTGCAAAGATTTAAGCGTATACGCTTACGAGTTTGAGGGAAAAAGATATGATATCGGCGACAAGCTAGGCTATGTCAAAGCAAATATCGAGTACGGCTTACGAAATGATGAGATAAGTGACGGTTTAAAAAGTTACTTAAAGGGTATAATATCAGAACTGTAAGTTGTGAGGTAATATGGTAAAGTACACAGATGATTTAGAGAAGGTTTTGGAGCTTGCCGAGACCTTTTCTTTTAGAAGCGGCGGTATTATGAATTCAACACACCTTTTGGTGGCGCTAGCAAACCTTGAGCATAGTTATGCATACGAAATTTTAACTCGTTTGGGATTTAATGCGCAAATAGCAAACAGCTATCTTGTCAGTGTTTTTGTAGAGAAAGAAAGCTACGAAGTCCAGCGAAACAACATTCGTAGAATTTTTGATTATGCATACAAAGTGTCACAGTTGGCAGGTTATAGCGATATAGACACTCATCATATGCTGCTATCAATTTGCTATAATAAATCATGTAGCGCCTGCAAAATACTTGCAAGGCACGATATTGATTATAATGCTGTACTGCCTATAATAAATGGCATGAATTATCACGAAATAGGTAAAGGTAAAGAAGAAAAGCATTCAAAGAACACCCAAATCGCAGTAAAAGATGATGCGTCAGATGAAATTTTGCGCGAAAATGGCATAGACCTTACTGAAAAAGCAAGGCAAAAAAAGCTAGACCCAGTGATAGGGAGAGATAAAGAGATAAATAGAGTTATCCAAATACTTTCAAGGCGCAGTAAAAATAATCCCATCATTGTGGGTGAACCAGGCGTTGGCAAAACAGCAATAGTAGAAGGCTTATGCCAAAGAATAGTAGAAGGCAAAGTGCCAGAATTTTTGCTTAATAAAACAGTGTATAGCCTTAATGTAAATAGTCTAGTTTCAGGCACGAGATACCGCGGAGAGTTTGAAGATAAGATAAAAAATCTACTTCAAGCATTGGAAAATAAAAATATCATTTTATTTATAGACGAAATGCATACCATAGTTAGCGCTGGAAGCAGTGAAGGCGGACTAAACCTAAGCAATATACTTAAGCCTGCGTTAGTTGGCAGAGAGTTAGCGACAATAGGAGCTACAACGATAAACGAATATCGCAAGTATATTGAGAAAGACCCTGCTTTAGAAAGACGATTTATGATGGTGAACATTGAAGAGCCCACTCAGGAAGACTGCATAAAGATTATGTTCGGGCTTAAAGAAAGTTTTGAAAACCACCATAACTTAAGGATAGACGATTCAGCCATAGAAGCATCTGTTCAGCTGTCGACTAGATATATCAGTGACAGGTTTTTGCCCGATAAAGCCATAGACATTTTAGACGAAACTTGCGCCAAGAAAAGAAATAACAATATAGCCGAGCCAAGTAAGTTTGCTCAATTAGAAAGCGACATTAAAGCCTTAGAAGCTAAAATAGCTTCAGCAGTTGCTCATGAAAATTATGAAAAAGCATCTACATTAAAAACAAAGTTAGACAAACTTAAAAAAGAACAGAGTTTAATATTGAATATTGGCGATAAAAGTGCTACTATTATAATAACAGCAGATGATGTGAGCAACACTGTTGCAGAAATTACCAATATTCCTGTGCAAAAACTTACCAGCGCAGAGAGCAGCCGACTAATACACCTAGAAAAAGAGCTTGGCAAACGAGTTATTGGCCAAAGGGAAGCCATTGAGCTAATCAGTAAAGCAATAAGACGCTCAAGAGCTGGCATGAAAGACAGAAATAGACCAGTAGGCTCATTTATATTTTTAGGGCCGACAGGTGTAGGCAAGACAGAAACAGCCAAGGCGCTTTGTAGCTATTTATTTGGCGACGACAACGCGCTTATTAGACTTGATATGTCAGAATATATGGAAAAGATCTCTGCCTCACGCCTTATAGGGGCTCCACCTGGCTATATAGGGTACGAAGAGGGCGGTATGCTTACCGAAGCAGTTAGAAGAAAGCCCTATTCTATTGTGCTTTTAGACGAGATAGAAAAAGCCCATATTGATGTCTATAATATGCTTTTACAAGTGCTAGACGAAGGCAGATTAACAGATAGCAAGGGCAGAACTGTTGACTTTAAGAACACCATTGTCATTATGACAAGCAATGTTGGCGCAAGCGAATTAGTAAAGAAAAACAAAGTAGGCTTTTATCAAGCTGCAACAGAGCAAAATGACTATGAAGAGATAAAGTCAAAACAGCTAGAAGCGCTAAAAGGTATAATGAAGCCCGAGTTTATCAACAGAATTGATAACATAATTGTATTTAATCGGCTAAGCAAAGAAGATATATTCTCAATAGCAGAGTTACTGATTAAAGGGCTGGCAAAGACATTGTTGCAAGAAAGAGAAATTGTGCTAGAGCTGGATAAAACAGCTCTACAACACATTGTAAATGAAGCATATGACCCAGATTATGGCGCAAGACCGCTTAAGCGCACTATACAAAGTATGCTAGAAGACAAACTGAGCGAAGAAATTATTAAAAACGATTTGCGACAAGCAAAGCTTGTGGTAAGCGCCAATAAAAATAAATTGATTTTCTCTATCGACAAAGGAGGATAATATGCGTATAGAAATCAACTCAAAAAACTATCGTTTGGATGAAAACCTAAAAGCATTAATCAACAAAAAACTATCCAAGTTTGACAAGTATTTTAGTCAAGAGCCTAGCGCAAAGGTAAAACTGTCCCGTATCGGAAACGATAAATTTACTATGGAAATATCGCTAGACGCTGGCAAAAGAGCAGTAGTGCGCTCTGTCGTAACTACCGATGATATGAATAGCAATTTGGACATAATTTTGCCCAAGCTAGAGCGCCAAATAGTAAAATATCGCACCAAACTTGGCGATAAGTTCCGTAAAGCATCGCTAGAAACGCCAGCTATATATGACGAAAACGAAGATGTAGCAATGGATGACGGCAAGGTGGTAAAAGTCAAAAACTTCGACATATCTGTTATATCCATTGACGACGCTATTGAGCAAATGGAATTACTTAATCACACATTCTATGTATTTATAAATAAAGACGACCACAAAACTTGTGTACTATACCGCAGAAATGACGGAGATTATGGACTAATAGAAACCAACGGATAAAATTATGCAAATAGGAATATCTACTGCCTCCTTTTTCACTAAATTAAGAACAGAGGAGGCAGTATCTAAGATTAGAGAGCTAAATATATCTTTTTGTGAAGTGTTTTTAAGCTCATTTTCTGAATACAAAGAAAGCTTTATAAACGAATTGCTAGACAGAAAAGGCGATTTGCAAGTTTTGTCTGTCCATTCTCTCAATCAGCAGTTTGAACCAGAATTATTTAGCCCGTTGCCACGCACACGCAAAGACAATGAAGAAGTTTTTGCCCAAATATTAAAGGGCGCTTCACGCCTTGGCGCAAAGTACTATACTTTTCACGGACCTGCCAAATTCAAACGCATAAAATACAATCTAAACTACCAAAAAATCGGTAAGCGTGTGGAAGAATTATGCGACTTTGTAGAAAGAGAAAGCGGAGGAGTTACAGCCCTTACTTATGAAAATGTGCATTGGACATACTATAATGAGCCTGAATACATAACAAACATATCCCCGTATACTAGAGTAAAGACCTGTCTTGACATAAAGCAAGCAAAGCAGTCCCAAATCGATGTGTACAAATATCTTGAAAAAATGGGAGATAGGCTTGTTAATGTGCATTTGTGCGACTACAACGAAGACGGCTCTCTTGCGCTTCCAGGCAAAGGCAGTTTTGACTTTACCAAGCTTTTTTATACTTTGCTTGAAATGGGCTATAAAGGCGACGCAATCATTGAAGTTTATCCCGAAAATTACAACACATTTGATGAATTAGTCAGGTGTTATGACTATCTCAATCAATGTTTATACAATGCAAAAAATTATGGAGGAACACTATATGGCAAATAAAGTGCAGGCTATCAAATTTGATTACAACAATATGATGGCTGACTATGTAGGAAACAAAGAAGGTATCACAGATAAGGAAATTACAGAACTAAAAGACCAGACCAAAAAGGTTTTTTCTCTTGTGCAAAATGGCAGAGGGCAAAATATGATGGGCTGGACAGAACTTCCTTACAATCAAGATGAGGTTGTAGCCGATATCCTAGATACAGCAAAGAAAATAAGAAAAGAGTTTGACAATTTTGTAGTGCTTGGCATTGGCGGTTCAGCTCTAGGCCCTATGGCAGTTTTTCAAGCGCTTTGTCATATGCGCCACAATCAATTACCAAAATCTAAAAGAAAAGCACCTAAATTTTATGTAGAAGACAACATAGACCCTGAAAGAATGAAATCACTTCTTGATGTTATCGATATTAAAAAGACTATGTTTAATGTCATCACAAAAAGCGGTTCTACTAGCGAAACTATGAGTCAATATCTTATAATTATGGATATCTTAAAGGCTCACCTTGGGCAAGATGCAAGCAAGCATATGATTGCCACCACTAGCCAAACAAAAGGAAATCTTATTAAAATTGCTAAAAAACAAGGGTTGAAAACTTTTTATATTCCTGACGGAGTGGGCGGCAGATTTAGCGAATTCAGTCCCGTAGGCCTTCTTCCTGCCGCAGTGCTGGGGATTAACATTAAAAAGATGTTAAAGGGAGCAAGGTATATGGACAAAATCTGTCAAAAGGCAGACATAAAGAAAAATCCAGCCTTAATGGCAGCAACTTTGCAATATATAGCAATGACTAATAAAGGCAAAAACATATCAGTTATGATGCCTTATGCCGACAGTCTAAGACTTATGGCAGACTGGTATGCACAGCTTTGGGGCGAAAGTTTGGGCAAAGCTATTAATTTAGACGGCAATAAAGTTTTTGTAGGACAAACGCCGGTAAAAGCGTTAGGCGTTACTGACCAGCATAGCCAAGTACAGCTTTATACAGAAGGGCCATTTGACAAGGTCGTAACTTTTATTAGCGTTGAAAACTTCCGCAATGTAGTTACAATTAGCGACGGCTGTCAAGATGTCCCCGATGTTTCATTCCTTTGCGGTCATACGCTAAATGAGCTTCTTACAGCAGAGCTTAACGCAACGGAATACGCTCTTACCCGCGCTGAAAGGCTAAATTGCAGAATTGTTTTGCCTGAAGTAAACGAATTTTACTTAGGACAGCTTATGACTCTCTTTATGATGCAAACGGCTTTTGCTGGCGCATATCTTAACATAGACACATTTAACCAGCCTGGAGTTGAAGAAGGCAAAAATGCTACTTATGCGTTACTTGGCAGAGCAGGGTATGAAGATAAAGCTAACGAATTAAATTCCCAAAAGGAAAAGTCAGCTAGATATATAATCTAATATTTAGCTATTTAGATTAAAAAACGGATAGAAAAATAGAGCCAAAATTGGCTCTATTTTTTATACTTTTACGCTAAAAGGTATTATTATTAATAAAGTACCGCACTCAACAATAATTTCTACTTCTTTACCTATAAATTCATTGTTTATACCAATAGGATAGGTATTTGTCATAGTATAGTTTTCTAATGGATACTTTAATCCCTTTAAGAAAACTCCTTTGCACTCATTAGACAGCGAAAAAACCGAAATATTACCATAACCGCCCACAATTTTTAAACTAGTATTGTGTATGGCGCTGAATTTGCTATTACCGTCATAAAGTATGCCCTTTAGGTTTTTTTCAGCTATAAAAGCAAGGCATTGAATGTTAGCAAAGGTATGCTGAAATTGTCCGCCTGTTCCGCAAAATATATGAAATTCCTTAAAGCCAAGTTTCATACCTTCTTTTATTGCAAACATTGTGTCAGTGTCATCTTTGTCTTTAGATAGCGTAATAACATTTTTGTATTGCGGAATATACCCTAAAGAGTCAAAGTCCCCAACTATAAGGTCTGGCTTAATATTGTTTTGCTCTAAGTATTTTAACCCAAAATCCACAGCAATTACATAGCAATTGTCAGGAATAGACATAGGCATATTGAGCTGTTCTCCGCCACAAAAGATGTAGCAAATATCTTTACTCATAACTTTTTTCCTTTATTCTGCTATTTTGTCCACAAAGTTAGAAAAGTATTTTGTGCCTAGCATAATAGAGCCTGCTACTAGCGCTAGCGCCAAGTCCACTAGCGAAAATGTATTGTACAGAAATCCCCAAGCCACCGCGCCATAGCCAGCTTTAGCATAGGAAGAAAATGCAAATATACCACTAATTACATGGCAAATATACCTTAATAGACCGCCCATTATTCCGCCTATTATGAAGTTTAGAACAGGTTTTTTACTAAAAAGGTTTACTTCTTTTAGTATTCCACTTAATCCAATTGACGCAAAAGCCACAGGATAATCTAACAAAAACTGTGCAGGGTGAATTATCCAAGGGTCTTGTACAGCCTGTAAAATTCCATAAATAAGCCCTGTCGCCACTCCTTTTCTTATGCCAAACATATAGCTATAAATCATTAGAGGCAACACACTTACCAAAGTCACAGAGCCCCCTTGAGGCAGTCTAAACAGTCTTATATAACTTAACGCAAAGCTTAAGGCCACGCAAACGGCGGCATAAACTATGCTTTTTGTGTTAGACTTATTTTTCTTGCCAAAAATTAAAGTAAGTGACACAATTGCAACAACTAAGGCAACTGCGCCCAACCATAACCCTAGATTGCTAACATTAGAATACCAGTTAGACGGCACAATTTCATTTTTATAATATAGAGATATCATAACAAGACTAACTATAAGCGGTACAGCAAATATTCCTAGCGAAATAAGAGCATACGCCTTAATCTTTTGCGGTTTTAGCATAGATACAACCAATCCGCCAACAAAGAGCAAAATAGCGACAATTACGCAAGATAATAGTGGATAAAACAGCTTAGGAATAATTTCTCCATTACTTATCATATCGTCTAATGTCAGCGTCACCATAATAACTGATGCGCACAAAGAAAAGCCTACCAAAATGCCAATAGCGTACTTATAAAAATCAGTAAGTTTTTGCCGGTTTAGCTTTCTAGTAATAACCCCAACTGCTATAAGCGCTAAAATTAGCGCAACAGTAAAATAGAGCAGGATTTGCCCACATTTTTCAATATAGGACAACTTAGCAAAAGATAACATATTAGTCTCCTTTATTGCTACGGCTTAAATGAAAAAGGCTCGTAAGCAAACTACGCTTATGAGCTAAAAAGCAAGTTTGCTTCCTTTCGTGAGTTGTAATCATCACGCAAGTTCAGAGGGTTTATTCTCAGACGGAACACCCGTCACCCCTAGCAATATTTCTATGATATTTTCATCATAGACCTATTTATTTTCTTTGTCAAGAGAATAATTGCTATTTTCTTTGCTTTTTGCTAACATAATATTATGAAATCTCTTAAGGTAAATAATCTATATGTGCAGTACAATTTTGCTGCGCTGGCATTGCAAAATATCAATTTTGACATCTCTCAAGGTCAAATATTGACAGTCTTAGCGCCACTAGAAAGCGGAAAAACATCCCTTATCAAATCCCTTGCAGGTTTAGTTAAAATAAGCAGGGGAGAAGTTTTTTCAAGCGGTAAAAACATAACGGTTTTGCCTATAAAAGACAGAAATGCATCAGTTCTTTATGATGACTTAGGTCTTTTTGACAGCAAAACAGTATTTTACAACCTTATGTATCCACTAAAAATAAGAAATGTAGATAGTGCTATTGCCCAACAAAAAATTAATGAAATTTTGCAAGAGTTTGAATTAACATCTATAAAGGATATTAAAATTAAAAAATTAAGCTTGCAAGAAAAGTTTGAAGTTGCGCTTGCAAGGCTTTTTGTAAGAGAAAGCGATTATTATTTAATAGATGACCCACTATATACTTTTAAAGACGATTTAAGAGCAAAAATGTTTGAAAAAATGTTGCCATACTTAAGAAAACTTAGCAACCTTGCGCCTGTTGTATATGCCACATCGTCTATTGAAGAAACAAAGACTCTTAAAGATAATGTCATTATCCTTAATTATGGCGTGCAATTGCAGTCAGGTAGCTTAGCTAGCATAACCGCAAAGCCAAAAAATGTATTAACTTATAGACTTTTTAGAGAAAATGCCATTGTGGAAGAATCACATATTTATAACGGCGAAAAAGGTTTATACCTTACGATCAGAGATAGAGAAATACTCATAGAGCAGGATAAACTTATAAATGCTATCTATATAGACTCTTGTGTTTTGGTATGCTATACGCTAGATGGAAATGACATTGATATAGGCTCACTTTTGATATTTGACAAAAATAGCGAAAAACTTATATATTTTGATTGACAATAGATTCTCCATAACATAAACTATAATTAGAAACCTAAAATCGATGATGCGTTCGGAGATGGCAGCTTTAAATTTATAAAATAATATATTTTTAAAATCGTAACTATTACTCTACCTAATGGACGCAAAATCTTTTAGGTAGAGTTTTTTTATTAATTCCTAATACTAAGCTAGGAGGAAAAAGAATGAAAAGAATAGGCGTAGTTGGAATAGTAATTAGTAATCCACAGGTTTCCAGCATTGAAGTGCAAAACATACTCAGCGACTTTTCCGACATTATTATTGGCAGAATGGGCATACCCGACTTAGAGCATAACATTGGCACAGTAAGTGTTACAGTTAAAGGTTCTAATGAAAGAATAAGCGCCCTAACAGGAAGGCTTGGCAGAGTACAAGGCGTCAATGTAAAAAGCGCGCTTACCAAAGTAGTTACAGAATAACAAATTTTTAGGAGGTTAGATATGAAAAAAGTACTAATAATAGTTTTTGCAATCATACTAACGGTAGCAGTTTTAGTATCTTGCACAAACACAGACAAATTTAATACAATAACCATTAGCTTACCTGACGGCGCGCCAGCGCTTGCTGTTGCAAAACTAATGAAAGACTTTACTTATAAAGGCTATAATGTCAATTTTGAAATAGTTTCAGGTGTGCAAGAGATTACTGCAAGTTTATCGCAAAAATCTACCAACATTGCCATTTTGCCTACCAATATTGCATCTAAGCTATATTCTCAAGATATGGATATTAAGCTAATTTCAAGCAATGTTTTTGGCGTGCTTTATATAGTAGGCACTGAAGATATAGACAGTTTAGACCAGCTAAAAGGTCAAAAAATACTTAGCATAGGTCAAGGCGCTACCCCTGATTTTATGTTGCAATATATCCTTCAAACTAATGGTATTGGCAAAGACCAAGTAACTATACAGTATGTAAAAGAAGCAAGCGAAGCTATCCCACAGCTTAAAGCAGGCAGTGCAAAATTTGCTGTGCTTGGCGAGCCTGCCGTTACTATGAGTACGCAAAAAGCCGACACTAAAATTCTATTTAACTTGCAAGAAGAGTGGCAAAAGCTCACAGGTTTTGCAGGCTATCCCCAAGTATCTACAGTAGCTACAGGTGATACTGTAAAAGAGCATAAAGAATTTTTACTTGCCTTTAACAAAGCCATGCAAGAAAATGTAGAGTGGATAAAAGATAACTATGAAGGCGTAAATTCAATACTATACGAAAAAGGCAGTATGGTTAGCTTTGGCAGTAATAAAGTAATAGAAAATTGCAATGTAGACTTTGTCACAGCTAGCCAAGCTAAAGAAAATGTCACGCTATACCTAGAAACTATGCAAGCATTTAACCCTGCTTTTGTAGGCGAGATCCCAGATGACGCTTTTTATCAGGATATTAAATAAATGAAGACAAATAAGCTCTATAAAAACATAATTTATCCCGTTATCTCTTTAGGATTGCTTATCCTAATATGGTTTGTCACGGCAAAAGTTGTTGATATAGAGCTTATTATTCCATCAATCTCCGCCACCGTAAAAGAATTTTTTGCATTATTAGGGCAAAAACAATTTTATAGCGCAATCTTAGGCACGCTAAACCGCACGCTGATTAGCTTTCTGTTGGCATTTATAATGGCAATAGCGCTTGCTATTATAAGCGCATTTTTACCTTTTTTAAATAAACTATTGTCACCTATTGTTACCGTTGTGAGAGCAATTCCCACAATGAGTCTTATTTTACTTACAATAATATGGCTAAACCCCCAAACAAGTCCGTTACTAATTGGTTTTGTCATTGTTTTTCCTATTATGTATAGCAGTTTTTACACTGCAATAATAAGCGTAGATAATGACCTTATTCAAATGAGTAAAGCTTACAATGTCAGCAAAAAAGATATGGTACTGTCGCTTTATTTGCCCAACATCGCGCCATCATTTTTTGACACTGTACGCTCTACAATTTCACTAAATCTAAAAATCATTATTTCAGCAGAAGTGCTTGCCCAAACAAAAATATCTATGGGGGTAATGATGCAAATGTCAAAGGCGTATTTAGAAACGGCTCAATTGCTTGCTTGGACACTTGTAGCAATAATTTTAAGCTATCTCTTAGAGATTATTGTTTACTCTATTAAAAAAGCAACTATAAGGTGGGAAAAATGAAACTAACTAGTATTACTAAACGCTATGACGACAATACAGTTTTTGATAATTTTAATTTAACTATTCAAGATAATAAAATAACCTGTATCTTAGGCAAATCAGGTTGTGGAAAAACAACTCTGCTTAACATAATTGCTCACCTTACAGACTATCAAGGCAAAACCGATGTAGAGAATGAAAAAATTAGCTACATTTTTCAAAACCAAAGACTGCTAAACAATCTTACAGTAGCAGGAAATTTAAGATATGTACTTAAAAATTGCAATTTTTCATCTAACGAGATAGAAGAAAAAATTAATGATATTCTAAAGCTTGTAAAGCTTAAAGAAAACAAGCATATGTATCCAAAACAGCTAAGTGGCGGTATGGCGCAAAGAGTAAGCTTAGCTAGAGCCTTTGTGTACCCTAGCAAAATTTTACTAATGGACGAACCTTTTAAGGGGCTTGACATTTCACTTAAAAAACACATCATAAAAATTTTCCAAGATTTATTCAATAATGACAAAAAAACTACAATCTTTGTCACTCACGACATTGAAGAAGCGTTGCTTCTTGCCGATAGAATAATAGTGCTTGGCGACGGCGGTATAATTCTGCTTGACAAAGAACTAGAGTCTAGAGATGACGCTTTAATTAGTAATTTACGCCGTAATATCTACAAAATTATGTAATGATTACATATTAGATTGACTTAAGCAGCTATTTTTGTGTATTATATAGCTATGGTAATTTTAGGTATTGACCCGGGGTATGCTACCGTTGGTTTTGGTGTAATATCTCAACAAGGCAACAAATGTAAAGCTATCGATTACGGCATTATCTCCACGCCAAAAACAGACAGCCTGCCTACAAGGCTTGCCAAAATCAGTCAGTGTATAGATGAATTGATGGAAAAATACAAACCTGATGCAATCGCTATTGAAGAACTGTTTTTTCAAAAGAATCAAAAGACAGCAATTTCTGTTGCTGAGGCAAGGGGAGCAATACTTCTTACCGTGCATAAAAAGAATAAAAACCTGTATGAATATACACCCTTGCAAATAAAGCAGGCTATGACGGGTTATGGCAGAGCGGAAAAGTGCCAAATTCAGCATATGGTAACTCTACTATTAGGACTAAGCAAAATACCCAAACCCGACGATGCCGCCGACGCTTTAGCCGTTGCGCTAACTCATGCGCAATCAGGCAGGTTTGCAGAACTAAGCAGAGTATAGATAAAGGACAGAAAATGATAGGATATATTAAAGGCGAAGTAGTAGCAATTATAGGTAATACGCTTATTTTGGAAAATAACTCAATGGGATTTGAGCTTACTGTCAGTAATTCCACAATAGCTAGCATAAATCAAGCAGGAACTTTTGTAAAAATCCACACCTATTTGCATGTGCGCGATGACGCAATGCTTTTATACGGCTTTTTCACTAAAGAAGAAAAAGATATGTTCCTAAAACTTATTACTATTTCAGGCGTAGGCCCAAAAGCTGCCATAAGTATACTTTCTGGCATAGAGATAGGACAACTTGCTTTATGTATTCTGTCTGGTGATGTCAAAACGCTTACAAAGGTTAAAGGCATAGGCAAAAAGACAGCGGAAAGAATAATTTTAGAGTTAAAAGAGAGCATAGACTCACAGTCAGCTACACTTATTTCAAGCGGCGAAATTATGCAAAGCGAAGAGAACGACAAAGACATAATAGACGCAGTCAGCGCTCTAAGAGCATTGGGCATATCCAACCAAGATGCGCTAAAAGCTGTCAAGCAAGCCAAAACACAAACGGATAAGATAGAAGAAATTATTGCTATTGCGCTAAGAAATTTATGCTAGTTTTTGAGGTATAAACAAAGATGCAGGACGACCAAGGAAGAATTATCTCCGCCCAAGAACTTATAGACGACGAAAATGAAAATATTTTGCGTCCTAAACAGCTTACTGAATATATTGGGCAAGAAAAGATTAAAAATAATCTAAGTATTTTTATGCATTCGGCAAAGAAGCGTGGCGAATGCCTAGACCATGTGCTTTTGTATGGCCCGCCTGGATTAGGCAAAACAACCTTAAGTCACATTATTGCCAACGAAATGCAAGCAGAGATAAGAATGACAAGCGGACCTGCCATTGAAAAAGCAGGGGATTTAGCGGCTATTTTAAGCAACTTGCAAACAGGCGATGTGCTTTTTATTGATGAAATTCATAGACTTAATCATAATGTAGAAGAAATGCTATATCCAGCAATGGAAGACTTTGGACTGGATATGGTGCTTGGCAAAGGTCCTAGCGCAAGAACTATACGCATTCCGCTAAAGAAGTTTACGCTGGTAGGCGCTACCACAAAAGCAGGAATGCTAGGCTCTCCCTTACGCGATAGATTTGGCGTAATTTGCCGTCTAGAACTTTATAATCCCCAAGAGCTTGGTCAAATCGTGTTGCGCTCAGCCAAAATTTTAGGCATAGAGATAGACGCTGATGCTGGTAAAGAAATAGCTAGCCGTAGCCGTGGCACTCCAAGGATTGCAAACAGACTTTTAAAAAGAGTAAGAGATTTTGCCCAGTATGAAAATTCTGATAAAATTACGCTAAAAATTGCCAAAAAGGCCTTGACAAGCTTAGAAATAGACGAACTTGGGCTTGATAATATCGATTTAAATATACTAAGATGTATGATAGAAAAATTTAACGGCGGACCGGTAGGCCTAGACACTCTTGCTGCAATTACTGGCGAAGACGCCATAACCATTGAAGATGTGTATGAGCCATATCTTTTACAGCTAGGCTTTATATCTCGCACCCCTAGGGGCAGAGTATGCACACAGCTTGCCTATAAGCATTTAGGCTTAGGCGGAGATTATATCTACAACGATATGTTTAAGGAAGAAAATTAATTGATACTAAAAAGTGATTTTAATTACCATTTACCGCAAGAGCTAATTGCGCAAACTCCCGTTTATCCGCGCGATAGCTCAAGATTGTTATATTATAATAGAGAAACGGATAAAATAGCTGACCAAACCTTTCACGATATCTTAGACATATTGCAACAAGGCGATGTGCTAGTTATCAATAATACAAGAGTAATTAACGCAAGGCTTTATGCCTATGACGAAAAAGGCCGTAAGTTTGAGATTTTCTTACTTAAAAGATTAGGGCTAAATACTTTTGAAGCGCTTGCAAAACCAGCTAGAAAGGCAAAAATAGGCTCTAAACTTGTAGTAAATGAGCAATTATCTTTGACAGTAAATAAGATAATAGATAACGGCATTAGGATTATAGATTTTGAATATGACGGCGTTTTTGAAGATATTTTAGATAAGGTAGGCAAAGTGCCTTTACCGCCATATATTACAGAAAAGCTAGACGATAAAGAGCGTTATCAAACGGTATACGCCAAAGTTGACGGCTCATCGGCAGCCCCCACAGCAGGATTGCATTTTACCCCCAAGCTATTGCAAAAACTCAAAGAAAAAGG
The DNA here is from genome assembly GCA_012520515.1 of Clostridiales bacterium. GTDB lineage: Bacteria > Bacillota > Clostridia > Christensenellales > DTU072 > CAG-1782. The sequence goes on along the minus strand of JAAYOD010000045.1, from coordinate 17,592 downwards.
CGTAGAGATTGTAGAGATACTGCTCCATGTCGGACTTGGCACATTTAGGCCTGTTAAGGCTGATAATATTCTAGAGCACAAAATGCACCATGAGTATTATGAAATTAGTGAAACAGCAGCCAATAGCATTAACAAAGCAGTAAAAGAAAGGCGTAGAATCATCGCCGTAGGCACAACAAGCGTAAGAACGCTTGAATCGGTAGCCGATAGCTATGGCTATGTCAAAGCTTGTAAAGGGGAAACAGATATTTTTATATACCCAGGATATCAATTTAAAATAATCAAAGGACTTATCACTAATTTTCACTTGCCCGAAAGTACGCTTATTATGCTAGTCAGCGCTTTTTTAACAAGAGAAAAAGTGATGGAGTTATATAACCATGGAGTTAAAGAAAAGTATAGATTTTTTAGCTTTGGCGATGCCATGCTAATTTTATAGGAGAAAATATGTTTAAGTACGAAATCTTAAAAGAATGCAAGCAATCAGGAGCAAGGATAGGCAAGCTAACAACGCCCCATGGCGTAATAGAAACGCCCGTATTTATGCCTGTGGGCACTATGGCAAGCGTAAAAGCGTTAAGTCCGGAAGAAGTGCTAAAACAAGGCTCACAAATTATTTTAGCTAACACCTATCATTTATACTTGCGTCCAGGGCATAAACTCATTGAAAAAGCTGGCGGATTGCATAAGTTTATGAACTGGCATAAACCAATTTTAACAGATAGTGGTGGTTTTCAGGTATTTTCTTTGTCCAAAATGAGAAAAATAACTGATGAAGGAGTTATGTTTGATAGCTTTATAGACGGCAGTAAGCACTTGCTTACACCAGAAAAAAGCATGGAGATACAAAAAGCATTAGGGAGCGATATTATGATGGCATTTGACGAATGCACCGCGCCTGATTGCGGATATGAAAAAAGCAAAATAGCGCTTGAAAGAACGCTAAACTGGCTGGAAAGGTGCGTTAAAGTTGCAAACAATCCCAATCAAATGCTCTTTCCTATCATACAAGGCAATATGTATGAAGATTTGCGTATAGAGAGCGCAAAAAGAACTGTACCTTATGCCAAATGCGGCATAGCGATAGGGGGATTGTCGGTAGGAGAGCCAAAGCCTGTTATGTACAAAATGCTTGACGCTTTGCGCCCATATTACCCTGACAATATGCCAAGATATCTTATGGGGGTAGGCAGCGCTGACTGCATAGTAGAAGGAGTAGCAAGAGGAGTGGATATGTTTGACTGTGTTTTGCCTACACGAATAGCGCGAAATGGCACAGCGATGACCAAACACGGCAACTTGACTATTAGAAACGCAAGCTATAAAGAAGATTTAAGACCAATAGAAGAAGGATGCGACTGCTATGCTTGTCAAAATTATTCTAGAGCGTATATAAGACACCTTATAAATGTGGATGAAATCTTTGGGGGCAGATTACTCTCTATCCACAATATAAGATTTTTGCATAGGCTTGTAGAAAAGATAAAATTGGCAATAATAGAAGATAGGTTGCTTGATTTCCGCAATCAATTCATGGAAAACTATGAATTGTAAATAAATGTTAAAAATTACTTGTAAAATATACTTAAGTAGTGTATCATAAACAATATAAGTTTTATTTTTAGGAGATATAATATGATAAATTTACTATTACAAACAGCAGCAGCTGGCGGCTCAACATGGTGGATGATAGGTGTTTTAGGTATTTTCTTTGTGCTAATGATTGTTATGACAATCATTCCTCAAAGAAAGCAAAAAAAGAAAATGGCCGAAATGTTCAATTCTCTATCCGTTGGCGATAAAGTTATGACAATAGGCGGTTTTGTTGGAGTAATTACCGAAATTGACGCACCCAACGATAAATATATAATTAATGTAGGTAACGAAGAGAATCCCGTTAATGTTACTGTTATCAAAAATGCTATAAGAGCAAAAATGTAAACTTAAGATTTAAAATACCCAAAAAGCCCAAAGGTATTTATACTTTTGGGCTTTTTGCATATAGCTAAATTATTGTTTTCTCAAATTTACGCTAAGTATGCCAGACACAATGCCTGCAGCTATGCCAAACGCCATATCTACAAGGTTTATAAGTTTAAAGCTTATTTCTTTGGAGATAATACCAAAAATAAATATAGACAAAAAGGTATAAAACAGTCCGATAAGAGCGCCTTTAATTACACCTTGTTGCCTATTTTTAATACCAATAAAGCAACCTATAAAAATACTAATTATCTTTATGGCCTGATTTACAGGAACAATAACTTTTTGACCTATATCGATTAGGTTGACTAGGAGAGCAAAAATAAGCACCAAAATAAGTGATACAATAACCGCTACAATAGTGCCGCGAAGCAAATCAAATATGTCTTGTTTAGCTATAATCTTTTTTTTCATAATACCTCCACTCACAAAATTCTATTACCGATTGCAAATAATTATGACTAAAAGCATAAAAAGGTTGCGTATGCGGGTATTTTATTCTTGACTTTTAGCTAGTAATATATATAATATATATAATACCGCCAAGCAATAATTATGGCGATATGTATTGTACTGGAGGCAACTGTTAGGTGAGTAAAACTAAAGCAATTATTGTCCTTGTCATTATAGGCGTAATTATGATAACCTTAGGGTTATTTATGTTTCCCTTAAACGGACAAGATTCCTTTGCCATAGGAAACAGCGATTTTGATTTCTATTGGATAAGCAAAGCCATAAGTCTTGGCCTTGACTTAGAAGGCGGAATGTATGCTGAATATTCAGCAAAACTGCAAGACGGCGGCGAAGTGACCGATTCGGACATACAAGGCGCTATCGTAAATTTGGAAGAGCTATTATACAGCAAAGGCTATTCTGAAGCCATTGTTTCAAAACTAGGCACAAACCAAGTGCGCGTAGAAGTTCCCAACATTGAAGACACATCAGAGCTCATGAAGCTAATAGGTCAAAGCGCCACGCTAGAATTTAGAGATGAAGAAGGCAATGTTCTTATAAGGGGTAATGAGCACCTTAAAGATAGTTATGTCGCTATGAATGACGCGACATATGTCATAAAGCTAGAATTTAATGCCTTAGGCACAAAAGCGTTTGCCGATGCTACTGAGGCTAATATGGGCAAGACCATTTCCATTTTTATTGACGACAAAGAAGTTATGAGTCCCAAGGTAAATAGCGTAATTACAGATGGCAACGCCATAATTGAAGGTAACTATACTTACGAACAAGCCAACGAGCATGCTGTGCGTATAAGAGCAGGTATAAGCAATGTTAAGTTGACGCTACAAAGGAGCGAAACAATCTCTCCTACACTTGGCAGTGAAGCGCTTACCCTAGCCGTTATTGCAGCAGCTATCGGAGTTGCTCTTATCTGCATATTTATGATAGCTATTTATAGAGGTTTAGGTCTAGCATCAGCCATTGGCCTAATTGCCTATGTAGAAATGCTTATATTTTTCTTGGCAGTGGTGCCTTGGGTGCAACTTACCCTAACAGGTATAGCAGGCGTTATACTCAGTATAGGCATGGCAGTGGACGCTAATGTCATTATCTTTGAACAAATAAAGGAAGACAAGATGTTTGGCAATAAACTTATACCTAGCGCCGTACAGTCAGGCTTTAAAAAGTCTTTCGTAACCATTTTAGACTCCAACATAACTACCATTTTAAGCGCTATCGTAATGCTTGCCATTGGCTCTACTGCCATAAAGAGCTTTGCTCTTACATTATTTATAGGTATAGTTTTGTCACTATTTTCTGCAGTATTCCTTACCAGAACTTTGGTTAACTGCCTCCTGGCCTTTGACGACGAAAACGAAAGGTTCTACGGCTTAAAAGTAAAGGGGGTACAAGATGTCCAAAATTAAACAGTTTTTTGCAAAATTCAAAAAGCTAGATATATATAACAACGGCAAGTATTACGCCATTTTACCGCTTGCTGTAGTGCTAATAATGATAGTTTGCGGACTTATCTATCAGTTTTCACACCGTAACAGTTTTGCCAATATAGGCGTTGACTTTAAAGGCGGAACAATGCTTACCGTAGAGTATTCAGGCGCAGATGGCATGAATAGCGGACAAAAATATACAAAAAACCTTGATATTATAGAAGAAGCTCTAAACGAGAAAGGCTTTTCCTATTCCGTTGCGCAAACTAGCGGAGAAAACTCAATTATTGTCAAGTATATAAACACTGCAGTAGTGGACGGTCAAGCTATTGATTATAGCACTGATGAAAAAGTAGAAGAAATGTACAAAATAAATGAGAGCATTCGCGCTAGCATAGAAACAAAGGTTTCAAAAGAGTTTGGAGAAGATGTTAAAGCTAGTTGTACCACCGTTGTAATTGGTAACTCTGCAAGTATTAAGCTGGTTCGCACAGCTTTGATATCAATTACTGTATCACTAGTTATCATACTTATCTACACTATGATTCGCTTTGACTTTTACAGCGGGCTTGCCGCAATAATTGCGCTTGGGCATGATGTAGCAATGATGCTAGCGTTGACCGTTATTTTCTATATCGAAATTAACTCTACCATGGTTGCAGCTATTATAACCATTGTAGGTTACTCTATCAACAATACCATTGTTATTTTTGACAAGATTAGAAGTAATCTAAAACCATTTAAGACTTCGGGTGTGAGGTATGATTTGGGTGAAATTGTAAACAAATCAATTTATTCTACAATGACGCGTACGCTTTATACCACGATTACAACATTAATTACCATTATTCTAATTGCAGCTATTGGTGTTGCAAGTGTAAGAAATTTTGCGCTTCCTATCATGTTTGGATTATTAGGTGGTTTTTATTCATCAATATTCTTATCTGCTCCGCTTTGGGGCGGCCTCAAAGACCTAGGAGAAAAAATCAAGCGTTCTAGAGCCAACAAAAACTTTAGAAACAAAGGCGGCAACGAAACTACAAGAAAATTAAAAAAAGCATAACAGTATAACACAAATAAAGCCCGCTTAGGTCGGGCTTTTTTCTTAAGGAAAATGACAAGATTAGAATTACGAAACAGCGTTACAGACCAAAATAAAATTGACAGGCTATCTAAAGAACTGAACTTAGATGCGGCTTTTGTTAATATCTTATTGGCGCGCGGATTTGATACTAAAGATAAAATAAACGCTTTTTTGCACTGTACTTTAGATGACCTTACTGACCCATTTTTATATACAGGTATGAAATGCGCTGTGCAAAGAATATATAAAGCCCTAAAAAACAATGAAAAAATTCTTATATACGGTGACTATGATTGTGATGGCGTTGGCGCTATCGCCATACTTTATTTAGCGCTTAAAAGTCAAGGAAACACCCCTTATTATTACATTCCTACAAGGTCAGAAGAGGGCTATGGACTAAATTTTGCTGCAATTGATAAGATAAAAGCAGAGTATAACCCCGACTTAATTATTACCGTAGACTTAGGCATAACATCAATAGAGGAAATAAACTATATCAAAAGTTTAGGAATAGATGTATTAGTTACAGACCATCACAATTTATGTGACACACTGCCCGACTGTATAGTAATAAATCCCTGCCTTAACCCCAATCTCACAAGTTTATGCGGCGCTGGAGTTGCCTTTATGCTAGTTTTAGCTGCTTTTGGACAAGAAGTGGCTTTTAATTATCTAGACATATGTGCGATTAGCACAATAGCTGATATCGTGCCCCTTGTTGACGACAACAGAATAATTACTAAGTACGGCATAGAAAAAATAAGAAAAGGCAATTGTCGCAAAGGAATAAAAGAACTTATTAATGTAAGAGAAATAGACATAAAACAGTTAAATTCATACGATATTGGCTACAAAATAGCCCCTATGCTAAATGCATCTGGGCGACTAAACACAGCTTATAGCTCATTATCTTTGCTTATAGAAGACGATTTAACAGCAATTAGTATGCTAGCTGAAGAGCTTAATTTTAATAACAAAGAACGCCAAGAGCTAAACGCTAAAATATATCTAGAAGCAAAAGAACAATTAAAAACCTATGACTTATACAAAAATAAAATTATTGTATTACAAAATAATAATTGGAATGAAGGTGTGATAGGAATAGTATCTTCAAAAATTGTAGAAGAGTTTTATAAGCCTGCAATTTTACTTACGCTTAGCGAAGATGGTACTTATACAGGCTCAGCTAGAAGTATTCCTAGCATTAATATCCACCAAGTTTTACAACATTGTGAACATCACCTTATAAGATATGGCGGTCATGCAATGGCCGCAGGTCTCAGCATAAAAAAAGAAAATATAAATAAGTTTTTACACTCAGCCAATGCTTTTATATCATCTAACTATACAAGTAGTGCTATGGAAAAATGCATAAAATATGATACAAACTTAGCAATCAAGGAAGTAACAAAAAAATTTTTTGACAATCTTACTCTTTTAGAGCCATTTGGACAAAGCAATCCGCGACCTGTTTTTTTAGATAGTTCATTGCAACCCAAATTCCGCAGAATTGGCAAAATGGACCATATAAAAATGCATACAAGGCAAGGGGAACTGATTTACTTTAACGGCCATCCCCAAATTGATTACTATAATGAGTTTATTCATAGTATAATTTATACAGCAGAGCTAAATAAATACAATGGCCAGCAACGCAAACAGTTTAAGGTAAAGGAAATTATTCCAAGCGGACAAATTCCTAACGAAAATACACTCTTTAAGAGATACTTACGCACCTTTGTAGCTAATTACTACCAAACAGATGATGATGTATGTCAAACAAAAGGGGATAATCCAACGCTTTATATTGCTTTTCACGGCAAGACTTTTGAAAAGTATAAGGCAAAGTATTATGACATTAACCATTACATCTTTAATACAAAAGAGATAAACGGCTCAGATAGTTTGGTTTTGAGTCCCGACAAGGCTTTTCCCTTTGAGTATTACAGAAAAATTGTAATGTTTGATACTATATCGCCTAATTATTTAAGGTTTTTACAAAGCAAATCACATAATGTTGTTGTAAAGAACATAGATAGTTTTGATACTAAAGTTAGCGTTGAGAGTTTGCGCGAAGATTATATTTTTAGTTACAATAATATAGGCAAATCGTATAAATATAAAGATGAAGAAGAATTGTATAACTATTTTGTAAGTTTTGGATATATGAAAACATATAAAGAGTTTTTAGCCGCTTTTTATACATTTATCGATGTAGGGTTGATAAAAATAGCAAACAATGATATACTTAGCGTTGACAATAACAAAGTAGATTTACTTCAATCTGCTGTTTTCAAGTACTTATCAAGAGAGTAACAAATGCAAAAGTTTTTAGAGAAAGCAAAAGGTATTTATAATGAAGGTGACTACCTTGCCATAAGATATGCCGTCGACTTTGCTTATGAAAAACATAAAGGTCAAAAAAGAGCGTCAGGTGAAGATTATATCATTCATCCATTATCCGTTGCAGATATTTTGATAGACCTTAATATGGACTCAGACACCGTTATTGCGTCATTGCTTCACGATGTTATCGAAGATACAGATATATCGGAAGAAGAAATAAAGTCAAAGTTTGGCGCAAAGATTGAACAGCTTGTCGCTGGCGTAACCAAGCTTACCCGTATCTCTGTTAAGGAAACAGAAGAAGAAAAGGAAGCGGAAAACATTCGCAGGCTGTTTCTTGCCATGAGCGCTGATATCAGGGTACTTCTTATTAAGCTTGCCGACAGACTGCATAATATGCGCACGCTTAATTTTTTACCCCCCGAAAAACAAGCAAAGAAAGCTAAAGAAACGCTAGGAATATACGCCCCATTAGCTGGCAGAATTGGTATCTCTTGGATAAAGTGCGAATTAGAAGACTTATCTATGAAGTATTTGTATAAAGAAGACTTCAAAGAGCTAAATGAACGCCTTGCCCAAGAGAGAATTAACCGCATGGTGCTAGTTAATCGCATAGCCGACAAGCTAGATTTAGAGATTAAGGATGTAGTTACTCCAGGCTATGAAATTAAGGGTAGACCAAAGCATATATACTCAATTTATCTCAAAATGAAGACTCAAGACAAAGATTTTGACCAAATCCACGACTTGATTGCCTTAAGAGTAATTGTTAAGGATATTAGAGACTGTTATTCTGTGCTGGGCATTGTGCATTCACTATGGAAGCCAATTCCTGGTCGATTTAAAGATTATATTGCCGTTCCAAAGCCCAATATGTATCAAAGCTTGCACACAACGGTAATCAACGAGTTTGGGGAAAAGTTTGAGATACAAATTCGCACTTTTGAAATGGATAAAGTGGCAGAATACGGTATAGCAGCGCATTGGAAATACAAAGAGGGCAAAGATTTTTTCAATAAAACTAGCGATGCAAGAGTATCTTGGATGAAAGATATGCTGGAAGTGCAAAGCCAAGTGGAAGACTCTATTGAGTTTGTCGATACGCTAAAAAGAGATGTAAGCCTAACCGAAATATATGTATTTAGCCCTAAGGGCAATGTCTTTAACTTGCCACAAGGCTCTACCTGTATAGATTTTGCTTATCGAGTGCACTCTGAAGTAGGCAATAGATGCGTAGGCGCAAAAGTTAATAAAAAAATTGTTCCTCTTTCCACGCAATTGCAAAATGGCGATGTGGTAGAAATTCTTACCAGCAATCAATCTAAAGGACCGTCTAGAGATTGGCTCAAAATTACTGTGACATCATCGGCAAAAGCCAAGATAAAATCTTTTTTCAAAAAGCAGACTAAAGACGAAAACATAAAGCTAGGTAGAGAAATGCTAGAGCGAGAAGCGCGTCATAAGGGATACAATTATGCCGATATCAGCAACCCAAACTGGCTTAAAGTAATAATAGATAGATATAACTTTAACTCCATAGAAGATATGTACGCATCAGTAGGTTATGGCGGAACTTCCACCAATCAAATACTCTTTAAGCTCATAGATTTTTACAAAAAGAGTCAGGCGCTTAGTCAAGCTGAAGCGCTCCTTGAAAAAGGCGTTAGCGACCAACACGGTCAAAAAACAAGAATACAACATAAACATTCGGGCATATTAATTGATGGCTATGACGACTTTTTGATTAAGCTAAGCCATTGCTGCAACCCCGTTCCAGGCGATAAAATTATAGGGTATATAACAAGGGGTAGAGGAGTTATGGTACATAGAGAAAACTGCCCAAATATGCGCAATGTGGAAGCTGAGCGCAAAATGCCTGCTGCGTGGTCAAACTGGGATGATAGCGTATATACTGCCAAACTTCGCGTTGAGTCAGACAACCGCAAAGGTATATTAGGACAACTAGCTTCAGTATTGACTTCATTAAAGCTAAACATAGTTAGCGCCAATGCAAGAGTACTAAAAAATAGCGATATAGCAGTCATTAGTTTTGGTGTAGAGATAAGAAAAACCGAAGAGCTGGAGAATGCCATCAAAAAGTTATCTCAAATCGAAGGAGTGCTTGATGTGCATAGGGATAATCGCTAAATAAAAATTATCTATTCAAAATGTGCTGAAATTTTGTTGACAAGCAGGACATTTTATAGTATATTATGGTAGTCAGCAAGGAAACCGGTCAAATGGTAGTCCAATATCGGGGTGTAGCGCAGTTTGGTAGCGCACATGGTTTGGGACCATGGGGTCGGGAGTTCGAATCTCTTCACCCCGACCAAAATTTGCTGAACAATGAGGGCCTTTAGCTCAGTTGGTTAGAGCGGTCGGCTCATAACCGATTGGTCCGCGGTTCAAGTCCGTGAAGGCCCACCAATATTGCATCTTAATTAAAATTTATATATAAGTACGGTTCGGTAGTTCAGCTGGTTAGAATGCAAGCCTGTCACGCTTGAGGTCGTGGGTTCGAGCCCCATCCGAATCGCCAATAATCGCCTTGGTAGCTCAGTCGGTAGAGCAGGAGACTGAAAATCTCCGTGTCGGTGGTTCAATTCCGCCCCAAGGCACCACTAAGTAAATTTTATTTACTTAAGCTGGCTTAGCTCAACTGGCAGAGCAGCTGATTTGTAATCAGCAGGTTGAAGGTTCGATTCCTTTAGCCAGCTCCAAGAATGGAAGGATGCCCGAGTGGCTAAAGGGAGCAGACTGTAAATCTGCCGTCGGATGGCTACGGTGGTTCGAATCCACCTCCTTCCACCAAAAATAAAAAATTGCACTTGCAAGAATATCGCAGGTGCTTTTTTATTTACATTTAAGGATATTTTAACCTAAGAGTAGTATTATATTATATATTGTGCTTTATTACATTTAAGGAAATTTTTTTATGTTACAACTAAAATCCATCACTAAGAATTATTATGTCGCTGACCAAACCATTGAAGCTTTAAAAGGTTTGACAGTAGATTTTAGAAAGAGCGAATTTGTAGCTGTACTAGGGCCGTCAGGTTGTGGAAAAACAACGCTAATGAACATCATTGGCGGACTGGATAAGTATACTAGCGGCGACCTTATTATAGACAATAAGAGTACCAAAGATTTTAACGCTTATGACTGGGACAACTACCGTAATAAAAAAATAGGTTTTGTATTCCAGACATATAATCTTATTCCCCATCAAACTGTTATTCAAAATGTAGAGCTTGCGCTTACATTGTCAGGTATATCTAAAGATGAGCGCAGAAAAAGAGCAAAAGAAGCCTTAGAAAAAGTAGGACTTGGCGACCAGTTGCGCAAAAAACCTAATCAGCTTTCAGGCGGACAAATGCAAAGAGTGGCAATAGCAAGAGCGCTTGTTAATTCCCCAGATATTTTACTTGCCGATGAACCAACAGGCGCTCTAGACACGCAAACTAGCGAGCAAATTATGGAAATCATTAAAGAGATTTCCCGTGACCGCCTTGTTATTATGGTTACACACAACCCAGACCTTGCGCGCAGGTTTTCTACTAGGACCATCAAAATGGTAGACGGTCTAATTATTGAAGACTCCAACCCTTACAATAGCGATACTGATATAAGTTTCCAAGAAGATGGTGATTATAACCGTAAAAAAGTAAGCAATATAAAAACCCGAAAAAATAGAACAGCAATGTCTTTTTTTACGGCGCTTTCGCTTAGTCTAAAAAACCTAAACACCAAAAAAGCAAGGACAATTCTCACATCTTTTGCTGGCTCTATAGGCATTATAGGAATAGCTATGATTTTGGCAATAACTAGCGGTATAAATGCATATATAGATTCACTTACGGTGGAAACACTAGCAACTAATCCAATAACCATTACTACTATTAGCTTTGATATAGATCAAGCAATAGATCAAGCAATGAATATGCGTATCGTAGAAGAAACTATGACAAAGTTTCCCTCCATTGAAAAAATATTTGTACAAGAGGCTACGAGACATGACGAAATCTATAAAAAAAATGACTTAGACCAAGAATATATACAATTTGTAAAAGACAACATAAAACCCGAATGGGTAAACGATATTAGTTATCGCACAAGCCACGATATAAATATCTTTGGCATTAAAAAAGGCGATACTGCTTACAGCAAGTTAAGCGGATTTACCGAGCTTGGTAGCGCTGAGTTTACAGAAATGCAATACCAAGCTATCTATGGAGAATTGCCCAAGGATAAAAATGAGGTTGTTGTTATTGTGGACGAATATAACCGCATTAAAGAAGAAGTTCTTATAGATCTTGGCTATAAGGTGGTAGATGACGAAGTTACAGAGTACGATTTTTCTGAAATAGTAAATAAAACATTTAAAATAGTACCAAACAATCTTTTATATGATAAAAAGAGCGACACTAGAACGACAGGGGAAAGTATCGAAGAGTTTGAATATTTTGAAGAAAAAATAAACATAGACTTTGATTCTTGCCAAACTCTTAAAGTAGTGGGTATAGCCCGTTTACGCCCTGAACTAGAGTCGGGAATGTTAGAAAGCGGAATTGGTTATACAAGAGAGCTTAGCCAATGGATACTAGAGCAGAATATGTCATCAGAGCTAGTAAAGTGGATGAATGACAATCCTTTAGCTAATCCACTTTCTAAAGGTCAGAAATTTGAAACAGACCAAGAAAAATGGGATGAAGCGCTTAGAAAATTTGGAGGAGCGTCTTTACCAAACGATATACGCATTTTCCCTATTGATTTTGACGCCAAAGAAAACATACTTGACACGCTTGACAAGTGGAATGAAAACAATCCTGAACATATAGTCGCTTATACAGACAAAGCGGCTATACTAAGCAAGGTAATTACCGAAATGGTAAACTATATCAGTTTTGCTCTAATTGCATTTACCGCTATATCGCTGCTTGTTTCTAGCGTAATGATAGGCATAATCACTTATGTATCAGTTCTGGAAAGAACAAAAGAAATTGGTATTTTACGCGCAATAGGTGCGAGAAAAAAGGATATTGCGCGCGTATTTAATGCTGAAACATTCATAATTGGTTTGTTAGCTGGTTTTATTGGCGTTATTTTCACCTATATTGCATCAATCCCAATAAACATAATTGTTTACAATGCTGCAGGTGTCAAACAACTAGCGTCATTGCCTATATATCAAGGAATAATTTTAATTTTAGTCAGCGTAGCCTTGACAGTAATATCTGGACTGATACCTGCATTTAAAGCAGCAAAAAAAGACCCAGTGCTTGCCTTGCGAACAGAATAAATTAGGCTTTATAACACAAATTTACCTTACAACCCTTGTTAAAATGACAAGGGTTTTTTTTACAAATTAAAAAAATCAGTAATTTTATACATTTTTATATTTTTTACAACATTATATTTTAATTTTATCGTCAATAACTACTATATAATGATTTCTCGTTGGAGGTAGTTTTATGGTAGTTAAGACCAAGATAAAAAATAATAATCTCTGCATCTATTTGGAGGGAGAATTAGACCACAGCGTGGCTACAAAACTTCGTGCCGACATAGATGATTATTTAGACAGAATTAATGTTAGAAATGTCGTTTTTGATATGGAAAAGCTTAGCTTTATGGACAGCACAGGCATTGGTCTAATTATGGGCAGATATAAAAAACTCAAAGCCAGAAATATACCCATTTATATCACAAAACCCAACACACAAATAGATAAAGTATTAAGAGTGAGCGGAATTTACAAGATAATACCGCAAATTTAGCACAAGGAGAAAGATATGGACAACTATATGAGCTTTCGCTTTAAGGCGATAGCGGCAAATGAAAGCTTAGCAAGAAGCGTAGTTGCTGCATTTTGCGTACCTAGCAATCCAACGCTGGACATCATTAACGATATCAAAACTTCCATTTCAGAAGCCGTAACAAACTGTATTGTGCATGGCTATGGCAAAAACACAGGCGATATTATGATAGAAGCCGAAATAAAGGACGATTTGTTTTCGGTGCGTGTTATCGACTATGGCAAAGGCATACTTAACATAGATGAAGCATTAAACGATTTTTACACAACAAATGAAGAAGATGAGCGAAGCGGACTTGGATTTACCATAATGAAAACTTTTATGGACAGTTTGGAAGTAGAAAGCGTTTGGGGTGCGGGCACAACAGTAACAATGACAAAGAATCTAAATGCCTAATATTGAACAAACTTTTGAACTAATAAGACAAGCGCAAGCAGGCGACGAAGCAGCCAAAACCGCACTTTTGGAGCAGAACACGCCGCTTATAAAGAGCATAGTTAGACGCTATATAAACAAGCAAATAGAATACGATGACCTTATGCAGCTAGGGCGACTTGGACTAATTAAGGCAATAAATAACTTTGACTTAAATTATGGTGTGCGTTTTTCCACCTATGCCGTTCCAATGATAGCAGGAGAAATTAAACGCTATATTAGAGATAATGGCGCAATAAAGGTAAGCCGCTCTATAAAGTCACAGAATATGCAACTTAACGCTTTTATAGAGCAATACAGGGCAGAAAACAGCAAAGACCCTACACTAGAGCAAATGGCAGAACATTTACAAGTAGATACTACGGAGCTTGTTTTTATAATGGACAGCTCAAAATATCCTGTATCGCTTTATGCTGAAAATGATGAAGACGGCTTATGTCTTATGGACAGGATAAGCACAAAAGGCTCACCTGACGATTATATAGAAAAAATAGTGCTTAGACAAATCATTGACACTTTTGACGAACGCGACAAAAAAATCATCTACCTAAGGTACTTTAGAGACGAAACGCAAAGCGAAATAGCCAAAAAGCTAGGGGTATCCCAAGTACAGATAAGTCGACTGGAGAGCAAAATTCTTGAACGAATACGCAAAGAACTTGTATAAAGAATCACTTGAAAGTTAAAAATACTATCGAGTGATTTTTTTATGAGAAAGGAAATTATAGTAAAAGAAGAAATTTGTTTCCCTCAAGACAAGCGGGTGGAGGATTTAGAAAATGAAGTTGGAAGGTAATGAAAAAAAAGAGTACCTGGCTTTTGTCAGGAAAGAATCTCCTAAGACAGAGCACGCCAAAACTATGACTAGAGCCTTTTTTTTAGGCGGAATAATTTGTTGCATAGGGCAAGGAATCAGCGATTTGTTAAGATATCTAGCGCCTACATTGGAAGAAAAAATAATAATGTCATTTACCTTGCTTATTATTATCACCATAACAGGCATTTTGACGGGCTTTGGCATTTATGACAAGATAGGTGATTGGGGTGGAGCAGGCTCTATAATACCCATTACAGGGTTTGCCAATTCCATTGTAAGTCCAGCAATAGAGAGAAAAACAGAAGGAGTGGTTTTGGGGCTGTGCAATAATATGTTTACAATAGCAGGGCCTGTTATAGTTATTGGACTTACTGTATCGGTATTAGTTGGACTTATTTATTGGTTTATAGGAGTAATCTAAATGAAAAATCGCACCATAACCTTTAAAACCCCAATAAGCATTCAAGAAACTGCCACAATAGCAGGACCAAAAGAAGGCGCAGGACCACTAAAGGATTATTATCATAATATTTTAGAAAACGATGTGTTAGGGCAAAAAAGCTTTGAAAGCGCAGAGATAAAAATACACACTTACACAATAAAACATATGCTTAATCGCGCAAAACTCAAAGAAAATGATATAGATTGTGTATTTTGCGGTGACCTGTTAGATGAAATTATTGGTTGCAACTACACAATGCGAGAATTTGATATAGCTTTTATGGGACTCTATAACGCTTGCGCAACTTTTGGCGAAGCTCTTATTTTAGGTGCAACCATGCTAGATGCTGGGCACATGGAAAAAGTTATTTGCTCAACAGCTAGCCATTTTTCCTCAGCGGAAAGAAAATTTCGCTATCCGCTAGAACTAGGCTCTCAAAGAACGCCTCTTTCTCAGTGGACAGTAACAGGCGCTGGCAGCACGCTGCTATCTAAACAAGATGTATCTAAGATTAAAATAACAATGGCAACAGTTGGTAGAGTAGTAGACTATGGAGTTAGCGACGCCAACGACATGGGGGCGGCTATGGCGCCCGCCGCCATGGACACTTTAATTGCACATTTTAGAGATACAGGACGAAAGCCAGATTATTATGACCTTATAGCAACAGGCGACTTAGGGCATAGCGGCTCAAGACTTTTGCAAAAACTAATTAAAGAAAAGAATATAGAACTAAATGACAATTATACAGATTGTGGAATACTAGTTTATAACAGAGAATCACAAGATGTACAGCAAGGCGGCAGCGGCACAGGCTGTTGCAGTTTAGTTTTTAATTCATATATCTATACCCAATTAAAAAGAGGAAAGTATAAAAAAATTTTGCTAGTGCCAACAGGCGCATTAGTATCAAAAATTTCTTCACTGCAAGGAGAAACAATTCCAGCAATAGCTCACGCAGTGGCAATAGAGGTATTATAATTATGGAAATGGTGCTAATATATTTACGAGTGTTTGTAATAGGCGGGTTTATCTGTCTAATTGGACAAATTTTAATAAATGTAACCAAACTCACATCAGCTAGAATACTAGTTGTGTTCTTACTGCTTGGTATTGTGCTAGAAAGTTTTGGACTCTTTGAGCCTATCAAGCAATTTGGCAGAGCGGGCGCAACCATTCCAATAACGGGCTTTGGCGCAACTCTAGCAAAAGGCGCAATAGAAGGGGTGAAAAAGCAAGGGCTTTTTGGAGCAATAACAGGCGGTATTCAAGCAGGCGCAATGGGTTTGTCGACGGCAATTTTTGTGGGATTTATTGTGGCGCTTGTGTCTAAACCACGCACAAAATAACAACAATAATTGACTTTTACAGCGTGGTAAAGGTATAATCAAGTTATGAAAAAATTTGCTGAATTAAGAGATGCTGCGCTAATAACTTCGCCTTCTAATTTATTTTATTTTACTTCTTTTAAAAACGCTGATGCCAAACTTTTCTATTTGGACAAACAAGTATACTATTTTACTGATGCAAGGTATTTTGAAGATGCTAAAATTTGCTTAGAGAGCAGCGTAAAAATTTTGGATATTAAAGATTTTTATAATTTTATTGACAAAAAGAAAATAAATACTCTTTTAGTTGAAGACAGCTTAACTTTTAAGGAAATTCATAAACTTAATGAACTAAATATCAAAAATTTAATATCAATCACCGACAAAATAAATAAGTTACGAGCAATAAAATCCCACCAAGAAATTGCGAATATAAAATCAGCGCAAGCAATTACTGATAAGACTTTTAGCGATATTCTAGGCGAAATTAAACAAGGTATGACAGAAAAGGAACTCAACCACATACTTACTAACTTGCTCTATAAAAATGGCGCAGAAAATCTTGCTTTTAGTAGCATTGTGGCATTTGGCAAAAACACATCAAAACCTCATGCTCAGCCGTCAAACACTAAATTAGAAAAAGGTATGCCAATCACGCTTGACTTTGGCGCAAAGCTAAATAATTATTGTTCTGACATGACAAGAACTATTTTTTTTGGACAGCCCAATCAAGAAATGATAGACATATATAACATAGTGCTTGAAGCTCAAAACATTGCTCTAAACAATATAAACGAAGGTATGACAGGCAAGGAATGTGACAGTCTAAGCAGAGAATATTTTAAGAAAAAAGGGTTAGACAAATATTTTTTACATTCGCTAGGACATTCACTGGGCATAGATATACACGAATGGCCAAGATTTTCTGCCCAAAGCCAAGATATAATGAAGCAAAATATGGTGCTTAGTGTGGAGCCTGGACTATATTTTGAAGATAGGTTTGGCATACGCATAGAAGATATTATTTATTTTGATAAAAACGGTATTGTCGACTTGACAAAGAGCCCAAAAAACATCATAATTGTATAGTAATTGTTTGCAGGAGGATATATATAGTATGGCTTATTTATTAGCAGGCGACCTAAGAAAAGGTATCACATTTGTTATGGACGGCACAGTACAAGTTATTGTAGATTTTCAACATGTGAAACCTGGTAAAGGCGCAGCCTTTGTTAGAGCAAAGGTTAGAAATGTAATGACAGGAAGTGTTATAGAACGCACATTTAACCCCAGTGAAAAATTTGAATTAGCTCAAATCGACCGTAGAAAAATGATATATAGCTATAACGATGGTGATTTATATTACTTCATGGACGAAGAAACATTTGACTCCGTTCCAATAAACAAAGAGCTTGTAGAAGACGCATTGTCCTTTAT
>JAAYOD010000044.1 GCA_012520515.1 Clostridiales bacterium | reverse complement strand
CCAAAACACGCATTTTGCACTCCTCATAAATATCTTTTGGCGGTTCTTCATCAAACCAAACATAGTCTAGGGAAGCCCCTTGAAATTTCTCTCTCCCTTGGTCTGCCGACTTAAAGCCAATCTTAGACACTCCGCCAAAGACATTTTTAACAATGATGGTATCAATAATGCCATAGCTTGCACTTTGCTTAGAACCTGTGTGCATAATAATATCTTGTATCCAGTCAGGATTAAGATAATTAAGCACTTTGTTTTGCGCAACATCTCTTTGCACTTCAAAGCTAACGCTAACCACCCAGCCAAAAGTATTTGGCCTATTTTCAAGGTAAGGGTGAATGCCCCTTGCCCGCCATACAGTTTCCACCGCTCCGCACTCAGTTTTGCCTGAGCGGTTACCGCCAAAAACCCAGCGGTTGCGCTTAGAACATTTATGAAACATCATTTGCTTTTGATGCACTTTGTCGCCTGTGTTATATCTAGC
Organism: Clostridiales bacterium; assembly: GCA_012520515.1. Taxonomy (GTDB): domain Bacteria; phylum Bacillota; class Clostridia; order Christensenellales; family DTU072; genus CAG-1782. The sequence continues at coordinate 46,854 of JAAYOD010000044.1, read as the reverse complement.
AAGCGTATTTGCTCTTTCACGGCTTGAAAGTATTTTTTCTATCTTATGAATTCTGCTAATAATGCTTCTTTGGTCCACAAAAACCCGCCTTCAAAAACTCAGTGTTTGACCGCATTATAGCCTAAGCAAGTCGTGATATCTGGCAACAATCGGACACAATTATAAGTCCGCTAAAAAAGCTAATAAAAACCGCCAAAAAATGAAAAACAGCTCAGGAAAAGATCTTTCTTTTGATGTGGAAAAATCATAGATTTTCCCACATCTATTTTCTTTAGTGTGGAAATGTAGGAAAACTTCTTTACAGAAGTTTACCACATTTCCCGCTGTGGATAAGTGGATAGGTAGACTATCCACTTATCCACAGCTTACACTAATAATAATAATTAGCGTAAATAGTCTATTAAAAAATAAAATAAATTAGCGCCTGCGCGCGTGTAGAAAGTGTAAAATAAAAAATTGCAACCTATTTGAAACCATTTTGTAAGCAACCTAAAAAACGCTTTTGGCTAAAAGAACAGCTTTTATCCTTGCTAAATAGCCTTAAAAGCATCTAATCAAAGTAGACTTTTTAGCGTATGCGAATTTTGAAAAAAGGCAAGATTAAAAAGTTATTTGCCAAAGGCAAAAAATATATATGGACTTAAAAATGCCTGCCAAATTTAGCAAGTTATTAAACAACTAGCTAAAATGGGGTTGCTATATAACAATGTATAATTGAAAATTGAATTTTGGACTTAAAATTAGCGTCCAATTAGCGTCCATTTGAATAAAAAAGACTGCTAAAACTTTTAGCAGTCATACAAATTAACTTTATTTGTCGACAGGGGGATAATAACCCACTGTCCACAAGCAGTCTCCAAACTTGGACAATGTTGGTTACGACTAGTCGCACGCATCTCCAAATTCAGAATTATATTTTTATTCTACAGTATATTTTTTTTATTGTCAAGCGGTTTTTGCTAAGATTATTGACGAATTTTGATTAAATACGGCGGTCGCTCTTTAGCGTGGCTACAATTTCACCAATAAAAACCTTGTGAAAGTCGCCCTCTTTGTAGCAAGTATGTATACCTTCATCTAGAAAATTATGCGCGTCAATTTGACTTTCATAAATTTTTCTGCAAATAAAAACTAGTTCAGCTTCTGCAAAGTATACTGCTTTTTGGTCATAACAAGGGGTAAGGTTACAGGCCTTTGTCTTGTCAATTTTGCGTCCTGATTTTGTACCGCAAATGCTATGAACTTTGTTATCTTTGCCAAAAAAGCATAGGCTAAAATAATCTTGATATTCCACAAACTCCAGCGTATAGCGTGATGGGCGGATATACACAGTTGCTACATTCTTGCCCCAAAGAACGCCCAGTCCGCCCCAGCTTGCCGTCATCATATTATGCTCTTCTTTGTCGCCAGCGGCAATTAGCATCCACTCTTCCCCAATCATTTTGAACGGGTTTTCTTTTAGGCTTTTGATATTATATTCTTGCAACATTTTTTACTCCTAAGGTAATTAATTTTTTGTTGCAATTATTATATCACATATAAGTTTTTAATTCAAATTTTATCCAACTAGGATTTTTTCTTTAGTGAGTTTTTCTAGTTTTTCTTTAACTGCTGTCTTTTCTTTATCTACAATTGTGTTTGACCACTTACCGCAACGGTCGCCCCATCTAGCAAGCACCTTGTCATCGTCCAAAATCTCCACCACTTCGCAAATATTAGGACAGCCTCCGCACTCTATACTCCTTGCTCTAAAGTCGTGATTTATCATATCAAAACCGCAAAAAGTTGTGTACCCTTTCTTTTCCACTTCTTCTTTAGCCAAGATAGCCGCTCCAACCGCGCCCATAACATCATAGTTTTCAGGCACAATAATTTTGGCGTTTAACTCTGTTTCAAACGCTTTAACAATGCCGACATTTGCCGCCACGCCGCCTTGAAAAATAATAGGTGTTTCTATTTGCTTGCCTTTAGCAAGGTTGTTAAGATAATTTCTGACCAAAGATTGACAAAGGCCATTTATTATGTCTTCTAAACTTTGCCCTGTCTGCTGTTTGTGTATCATATCGCTTTCGGCAAAAACGGCGCATCTGCCAGCAATTCTTACAGGCGCAGTTGACCTTAGCGCATACGCTCCAAATTCTTCAATAGGGATATTTAGCCTGCCCGCTTGCCTATCTAAAAATGAGCCTGTGCCTGCGGCGCAAACAGTATTCATAGCAAAGTCGTACACAACGCCATCTCTAAGTATAATAATCTTTGAGTCCTGACCGCCTATCTCTAGTACTGTTTTTACATCGGGACAATAATCTAAAGAGGCAACGGCATGCGCTGTAATTTCATTTTTAACAATATCAGCGCCTACCATAATAGAGGCAAGTTGCCTACCGCTTCCCGTCGCGCCCACGCCTAATATCTTAGTGTCTTCTGGACAGCTTTCTTTAAGCTTAGCCATTCCTTCTTTCATAACCTTAATAGGCTGTCCTATCGTTCTTAGGTATAATTTTTTATATACTTTTTTGTCGCTATCTATCAGCACAAAGTTACTAGATACCGAACCTACATCAACTCCTAGATAAAACTCTTTCATTTTGTTTCTCCTTATCTTTTTTCCTTATAAGCATATCCACAAAGGCATCAACTCTTGTTATATACCCAGCTTCCCCTGTGATTTCATCCATTACCAGCGTCAAAACAGGAATATCTTTATCCTTAGAGATTGTGGGCAAAATACTGCCCGCCACCACTTCGGGCATACAAGTTAGCGGATAGATTTGAATAACGCCATCATACCCGCTATTTGCATACATAACAGTATGTCCAGCTGTTTCTTGAGCGTGACCGCCTATCATAGTTTTTATATAAGGGTATGCGGCTTTTTCAAAGTCTCTTTTGCCTATCTTTAACCCTGCCTTTAGTATATGCTGGTCAATCCAATGGCTAGTGGTAAGAACGCGGTTTACCTCCACGCCCATATTGCCCAGCGTCTTTTCTATATTCATATTAGTAAGTGGCTCAACTAGCGTATAAATCTCTCCCACTATACCAATTTTCATAGGCTCATAGCCTGCAATAAGCGGTACTGCCTTTAGTTTTTTTTGCGTTTTTTTAATAAGCTTAGTAATCTCTTTTGCGCCTGTAACCATTAAGACATCAGCTTCAAACTTATTCATAATAGCGTCCGTTGCGCCTTTTTCTTGCTCTCTTGGGCGCACCTTATAGCTAAGCGCGTCTAGTTTGTCCGCTTCTTTCATATTACTAAAAGCTTTTACTATGGCATTAGCTATGCTAAGTAGGCTCTTATTAGGAAAAAGATATCTAAGCTTTGCAATAAGCCCTTTTATGCCTGTATCATCTATCTCTATGGTAATAATTTCTACATCTTGCCCCATATCCTTAAACATCTGCCTATGCATTTCGGCATAGTAGCCAAACCGACACGGTCCGCAACCGCCCGTAATTACAATGGTATCTGCGCCTTTTTCTATGCTCTCTAAAAAGTTGCCTACATTAATCTTTAAGGGCAAGCAAGCCATCTCAGGACAATATTTTGTACCAAGCTCCAGCGTTTTTTTACTGCCCTTTGGCGGAATAACATAAGTAGCGCCTAGTTCGTCAAATAGCGTCTTTACCAATATATACACGCTCCCCATATGGGGAAATGTCAAGATCATCTTTTCTTCTCCATTTAATCATATCCAAAAATGCTTCCAGCCTTGTATTAAACCCGCCTTGCCCCGAATGTTCGTCTATCATCATCAAGAAAAACGGCGTCTTATTTTTTCTAAGCGTTCTTTCGCAAATATCGGCAACAAATGAGTCAATACCGCACCCAAAGGACATTATATAAATTACGCCGTCCACAATATTTTCTTTAGCTAAGTGGTTAGCCGCTCCAATTAATTTTCTAGCAAAAGACCAAAACACTTTCTTTGGCAGCTTTGCAGCATAATCGTTACAAATTTTGTCACTAATGTTTTCCGCCGTAATTACGCTTACATTGTTTTTTGTCAAGTTTTCAAACAAGTTCATATTGACATATTGGTCATAGACATTGTACTTATGCCCCAACACAGCTACGGTAAGCTCTCCTTTTTTATTAGTGCTTTTTTTATTTGCCAAAACATCTAATAGCGCATTGCCTTTCTCCAGCTTTTCTATAAAAAGCGCATTTTCAAACAAGGCTTTATGATAGGCTAGCTTTATAAGATTTTTGTCTTTGGTTATATAAAGACCTGCGCTTAAAAAGGCCTTATACAGCTGTCTTGGCTTTTTTCTTATATTGACTTCAGTGTCTATAATAGGCGGCAAATTTTTAACGGAATACCTTACCATATCGGGCAGACCGCAAAATTTTGGGCAAATATACTCCCCCTTTGCCACGCTTTTTAGTCGTGGAATAAAAATATAGTCTACTTTGCCTATAAGGTTAATAACTGCGCCGTGAAAAACCTTTAATGGCAGGCAGGCGTCATTTACCGTTGCCACCACACCATTATCCAGTATATCTTTGGTGGTTTTGTCCGACAAAACAACTTCTGCCCCTAAAGTTGTAAAAAAAGTTTTCCATACACGATAATATTGATAATAGAGCAAAGCTCTTGGGATTCCTATCTTCATATCTCTCCAAATTCATATTTATTATGTATAGTGTTTGCTCTTTTATCCATAAAAAATGGGGCAAGCGCCAACTAAGACACCGCCCCAAAATAAATTTATCTCTCTTTACTTTTATTTTAACTTGTAAGGAATTTCAAAAACCACAATGCCAGTGCTATATGGCGCAATTTCATATTGCTGATAATAAATTGCTATGCCGTTTGGCGTTAGGTAATAGCTCTTTGGGTTAAAGTATTTTATTATTAGCTCTTGATAGTTTTCAAAATAAATGCTTGGGTCTTGCTTGGCTATTTTTATCATTTCATCAATGAGATACTGCATATAGTTATATTGATTGGGGAAAAAGGCGTCTAGCGGTACTTTTGCGCCTGTCTTTAAGTTGTAGGTATCAGACTTTCTTATAGTTATGCCATGCGCGCCCCCTGTATAGTCATACCTATCTCTATATAGACTCAGTAGTCCATTATCGTTATAAGTGACATTGTAGTCAAGAAGCGATTCAAAAGGTCTTATTGGGTAGCCGTTTGCCACCGCTTCCTTATACACTGTAACAGCTTCTATAAAAAGGTTGTATTCGCTGTCTTTCAAAAACTGAAAAAGCTGTCGCTCAATGGTGGCATTTATTCTGTTTTCAGCAATTTTATACTGCCTTATATCTACCACAATACTTTCAAAAGCGGTATTTAATACCACCACATCGTCATAGATAAACTCTCTTTTATACTCTTGCTTGTTGATAGTTGCGCTCAAATTTTCCATAGGCAAAAATTCTCCCGTTTTTGCTTATATATATTGCTAACGACGACAAAATGTTAAAAAATAAAGGCGGTATCTTTTTAGATAACCGCCTTTTACATTACCAGATAAACAATTTATCCAAAATAAGCGTTGTAGATAGCTTGAATGGCTCTATTTGCATCTGAAGTTTCCACGCCTATTATTATGTTCATTTCGCTACTGCCTTGGTCTATCATCTTTACATTTATGTTAGCGTTGGCAAGCGCAGTAAACACCTTGGCGCTTGTTCCTATCTGATTTGTCATACCGTGTCCCACTACTGCAATAAGTGACAAGCTTTTGGATATATAAATATGGTCAGGATTAACTTCTTTTCTTATAGCTTCCATTAAGGCAAACTCTTTACCGCAAGATAAGCTATCGTCAGGGATTATAAGGCACATAGAGTCAATGCCCGTTGGCATATGTTCTAAACTTACCCAATGCTCTTCAAGCACACTTAGCACTCTACGGCAAAAGCCAATTTCGCTATTCATCATTGCTTTTCTTATAAAGATAGATGTAAAGCCTGCTTTGCCCGCAATACCTGTTACAATGGGCTGATTATAGCCGTCTATGTTTTTTAATATAAGAGTGCCTTTATCGCTTGGATTAAAGGTATTTTTTATATTGATAGGAATCTTAGTGTCATTTAAGGGGAATGTGCTTTCTGGGTGCAGTACGCTAGCTCCCATATAGCTAAGCTCTCTAAGCTCTTCAAAGCTAAGCACTTCTATATGCCTTGGATTGTCCACAACTCTTGGGTCGGCTGTCATAAAACCGTCCACATCTGTCCAGTTTTCATAAAGGTCAGCCATAACGCCTTTAGCTATAATTGCGCCAGTAAAATCGCTTCCGCCCCTTGTAAAAGTCTTTATTGTGCCATCGGGCAATGCTCCATAAAATCCTGGGATAATTGCGCCCTTTTCAATAGATAAACGCCCTTTTACGGCCTCATAAGTTTTGCCTGCGTCAAATATCCCTTGCGCATCAAACTTTATTATTTCGGCAGCGTCTACAAACTCATAGCCAATAACTTTACTCATAATAAGCGCGCAAAGGTACTCTCCCCTTGACGCTGCAAAGTCAGGTGTTATGCTTTGGTCTATCTCTCTTTCTACTTGGTCAAGGTAGCTTTCAATCTCAATGTCTACCTTTAATTCTCTAACAATTTCTATATACCTTTGACGAATTTTTTCAAAAACCTGTTTACAAGAACCTGTCTTTTGCTTTTGCTCAAAGCAAGAATACAATTGGTCTGTTATTTTAATGTCGCCACTAAATCTTTTACCTGGCGCGCTCACCACCACAAAGCGACGGCTTAGGTCGCCACGCACTATATCTTTTACCTTCAAAATGGAGGATTTTTCCGCCATTGAAGTACCGCCAAACTTGCAAATCTTCAAATACATAACTACTTTATCCTTTTTGCTTCTAAATAATATTTTTTATTTTCCGCTGTGCCTATGGAAAAGGCTTTCTTGGGTAAATTTCCTACATTTATAATATAGTTAAATAGCTCACTTGGCAAAAACTCTGGCATAATTATACCAATTCCGCCCTTTTCGCTCACCACTTCCTTTACATGATTTAGCCCATGCACATAGTCAACTTCAATCTCATTTTTTATAAGACTACTTTCAATATATTCCTGCACTGCGCTAATTGTTTGGGCGCTTGATTTTGGACAGCTAAGTTTTATACTTTTGTCACTGGTTATTAGCTCTATATTTCCATCGCCTTTTAAGGCATTTTTTAAGCCCCCTATAAACTTATCGTTGTCTTTTGCAAAAACCACTCTATGAATAGGCTCAAACACCACTCCTTCATCATAGATATTTAGTATTTCAACTAAGCAATATCTAGCAGGGTGCGTCAGCCTTTCTTTATCACTAAGGCTTTCTTTAATGGCATTCCAATGCTCTTTAGCAGTTGCCATCGAATGATTGCCGTCGCCTACGGCAAAGGCTATGCCAGCGTCGTGTCCGTATTTTTTAATCTGCACGCTTTTATCAAGCAGTTTGTCAAATTTTGTAATGAGTTCATCACGGCAATCTACCTTATACCCAATTATATGTCCCCCGTCCATATTAAGCTCAAAGTCATACAGCTTTTCCAGCTTATCTTTTTGCGCAAATATAGGTTCAATTATGCTCTTTGCGTCGTCGTCCATAAGTAAAATAATATGGGGAAGCTCAATAGAGGCATTTTTTCTTATGCTAAGCCTAACAGGCAACCTTTCAAGTATGGTGTCTTCCGTTGCCCTAATGCCTGCCCTTACTCTGGTGTATTCATAACTTTCCAAATCCACCGCCGCGACAAGCCCCAGTCTTTTTTTGTTGTTTGCAATAGTTCTTTCCACCAATACAAAAGAATCTAAACAATAAAAAATATCGCTAGCTAAATAATTTTCTATGTTAGCGTTTATTTCGTCTATTCTCTCTTGTTGATTATTATTTAGATAAATTTCCGGATATGTAAGTTTTAACGCGCTAGGACTATCGCCCACAAATGACTCTAGCTTTTTCCAATAAGATGGTTGTGAAGTGAATTGGTCACAGGCAATAACTGCCCAATTTTGATAATTTACTCCTTTAGGAAGGAGTATTTGACTTTTGTTTACAATAGACATATGTTCCTTTACCTTTTATTATATTCTAGAAAAATCTTCTAAGCCCAGTAGAACGGCTTGCCATTATGGTGACGCCAAAGGCTTCGTACAAAATATCAGACAGCCTTTCTGGTGTGATATAGCGTCTAAGTACGCCCTTTAGCGATACTGATATAATGCCTGTTTCTTCAGACACCACAATAGATATGTTGTCGGTTTCTTCCGTAATTCCAATAGCTGCCCTATGGCGTGTGCCAAGGTCTTTTGCTATGCTTTGGGATTGACTTAGCGGTAAAAAGCACCCTGCCGCCAAAATCTTATTGCCCTTAATAACTACTGCGCCGTCGTGCATAGGCGCGCCTGGTTGAAAAATACTCTCTAGCATAGGTGCTGCCACAAGAGAGTTAAGAGTAATTCCGCTCTCTAGAATGTGAGAACTTATTTGGTGTGGCGCAATAACTATAAGCGCGCCTGTCCTTGATTTACTCATACTTTGGGTAGCTTTTACTATCTCTTCTATACTAAGCTGTAACTCTTCATCAGAAAATACCGTAGCTTCTGACTTCCTATGCGTGCTAGTCAGCCTTGAAAACAGTACCTTTAAGTCATTTTGATACACCAAAAGCGCCGCCACTACCATACCTATTACTACCACTGTCATAATAAACAGCGCAATCTCAAGTCCAGGGTAAAACAAGCTAAGGATAAATAAACCAGCGGTAAAAAGTGTGACCGTAATATAAAATACAGTGAGTTTAATGGCTTTTTTCCTTATAAAAAACCAAATAAATACAATGACCATAGCCATAAGCAACGCCATTGAAATTGAAATTCCTACACCAAATTTTGCCCAGTCCATTTTTTATCCTTAACTACTTTATTGTATTTTTGCTTTATTAAAGGTCAAAGTCCTTAAATACCTTTTCTTCTTTCTTTTCTTCAGCGACCACCTTAAAGCCAAAGGGGTCATCGTCGCTAGTGTCTATAATTATTATCTCTTCATCTTTCTTTAATTTTTGCGCGTACATATACGCCACGCCTGCCATAATGAGCGTTACTCCAAGCGACACAGACAAGCTGGCAATTTCAATTGCTGACAAGTCAATATCATAAACAAACATATTTGTTATAAAGTTAAAGGCGTTTAGCACAATGTAAATGCCAAAGTAAATTTTAGCTACATAGGAAAACAACTTAGCTTGCGCGTCGGCAGGCACTATGCGCTTTCTAACTGAAGCATAAAACCACATAAACAGCCCCGAAATAATTGGAACGGTAAGGCTTGCTTGCACAATTAAAAGAGCGTCTTGGCTTAAAAAATAAATTAAACTAATAACTGCTTGCAAAAGATTGATAAAAATAACTACCAACCTTACCATAACAACCAAATCTTGCTGATTGGTCTTTAGTCTAAATCTCCTAACTAGTACTCCAACTAGCCACCTTGCAAGCACTTCAAAAATAAGCACATATAAAAGCGCGCTTAGTAAAATGAGCGTTACCATAACGCCGGTTTGCTTGACATTGATGCCAGCAGTTTGATAAGCTTTCATAATCTCTAAAGCAAGCTCTCCAGACTGCGCATAAAAATCTATTGCGTTTGCCAACAGCACAGACAACGCAAATAAAAGTATCCACACAAAGGCAGGAGTTTTTTTGTATTTTTCCATAGCCTTTTCACTAAATAACTGTTTCAATTAACCTCCTTGGCTATCAGCCTTGCCACAAAGCTATCAAAAGCCACTTGTTCCGACATTTTGCCCGACTTAAACTTTAGTTCATAGTCCACAATCATATCCACTATGTTTTTTAGCCTAAGCGGACTAAACATACGATTTTCTCTAGCCTTTATAATAGCGTATTTATGTACCTTAAATATCTTGCTAAGCTCATCATCTGTCTTTTTAGATATATTTGCGTGCAACATTCTCCTAAACTGATTTAGTAACATTGCAAGCATAGCAGAATGCGATTCTCCCCGCTTTTTTAGCCTGTCTAGCTGTTTAAGCGCATTTTTATTGTCGCCTATAACTATGCTGTTGACAAAGTTATATATCTGCAATTGGCTCTCTTCCACCACCAAGTTTTCCACATCTTTATTAGTCACTTTTTTATCTTGACAATAAGAAGTTAGTTTTTGGCTTTCTATCTTTATTTTAAGCAAGTCACAATCAGTGTATCTAACTAGCGTCATAAGCGCATTTCTCTCTATGCCAAAGGGGAAAAAACTTTGCGCCAAGGAGATACACTCATACTCATTTAGTTTGTTGCAATTAATGCTATTTACCAATTTTTTTTCTTTGGCGTCAAGAAGCGCATTGACAAGCACAAGGTAGTTTGGCTCTATTCCGCTTTGCAAAATATCTTGCAACATTTGGTGGTGTTTTTTATCGTTTGCTAAAAGGTCATCTTTTACAATAACTACTTTGGAATCATCTGCAAACGACATAGAAAATAAGCTTCCGACAGCGTCAGAAAAATTATCTTCCTTATGGAATATATGCAAACTTAAGCTGTCAGAACCCACAATAGACACAAATTTTTGCACACTTTGCTCTAGCCAATATTCATCGTCGCCTGTAAGGTGGTAAATACCGGGTAAAATTGTGTCAGGTAAATCTTTAGCGTGTACTTGCATAATAAAAATATTATATACTATATCTAGTTGTTAGGTCAATGAGTTTAACTGTAAGAAATAAACAAAAGCACATAAAAAAAAGACGCAAAACTATTTTGCGTCTTAATATTAGAGTAACTAGCAGTTTATTTTTCTAAGTGCCTTATTCTTAAAACGCCGTCGCACAAGGGCAGGTCAAGCAAACTATCTGTATCTATTATAGCCACGCCCAACCCTTTATTTTGCGCTATCTTAATGTCGCCATCTACTTGGTCAAGAATGTTGCACCCTTGCTTAAACAGTATCACTGTGCGGTGTTTTGCGTTCCATTCTTTATTAATTTCAGGGAAGTTTACGCTGTTTAGGATATTGCCGTTTTCCAAATAGTCCACAAGCTGACTGCTTGCCATAACAGCGCAATTATCCTCTGCTTCTTTTGTGCTTGCGCCAAGGTGAGGCACAGCAATTATGTTTCTGCAGTTTAGTATGTCTTTTGACGGGAAGTCCACTACATATTTGCCTACCTTTCCGCTGTCTATTGCCACCTTTAGTTCATCAGTGTCCACAAGCGCGCCCCTAGACATATTAATAAGAATTACACCCTCTTTCATTTGGGCTAAGGTGTCTTTATTAATCATTTTTTTGGTGGAATCGCAAAGCGGAACATGCATAGTTATGATATCGCTATTTTTGTAAATTTGCTCTAGCGTCACTATTTGAACGGCGCTATCTAGTTTAGCTTTGCTTTGCTCACACAAAAACTTGTCATAACCTATAACTTTCATACCAAGCGCAACACAGGCATTTGCCACCAGTGCACCAATTGCGCCAAGTCCAATCACGCCAACTGTTTTGCCAAGTATCTCACTTCCGCCAAAGGCTCTCTTGCCTTTTTCGGTAGCCTTTTCCACATCGTCAGTTAGTGTGTTTGCCCAGTTTATTCCGCCAACAATATCACGGCTAGCTAAAAGCATTGCGCAAATAACAAGCTCTTTTACAGCATTTGCGTTTGCACCTGGTGTATTAAATACCACTATGCCTTTTTCCGTCATTTCAGGAACAGGAATATTATTGACGCCAGCGCCTGCTCTTGCCACCGCCAAAAGCTTATCGCCCGTTTTATAGTTTGCCATATTAAAGCTACGCAAAATTATTCCGTCGGGATTTTGCGCATCGTCATTTACATTATAATTTTCGCCAAAAACATTATCGATTACGGCGCTAATTTTGTTAAGCTTCAGTATTTGATACATTATTTACACTCCTATTTATTTTCCAACTCAAACTTTTTCATAAATTCAGCTAGCGCTTTTACGCCCTCTATTTCCATTCCGTTATAGATGCTTGCTCTTATTCCGCCCGCTGACTTATGTCCCTTTAGGGTAACCAATCCTGCGTCTTGGGCTACCTTAACAAACTTTGCGTCCATTTCAGGACTGCGTGTAATAAAGGAAACATTCATAATAGAACGGCAAGATTTTTCTATATTGTTATGATAAATTTCACTATTATCTATGATGTCATAAAGCAAGTTTGACTTATAGATATTTGTCTCTTCCATAGCTTTTATTCCGCCCCTTTTCTTAACTTGCCTTAAGTTAAGCATTGCCATATAAATAGCAAAGCAAGGGGGCGTATTAAATAAACTATTGCTAGATGCGTGTGACTTATAGTCAAGCATTACAGGGCAGTAAGGCATAGCATTACCCACAAGGTCTTTTCTTACAATAACTACGGTAAGTCCAGCAGGCCCTATGTTTTTTTGCGCTCCTGCATACACCAGACCAAATTTATTTATATCATACCATTTGCCAAGGATATTACTGCTCATATCGGCAACAAGAGTTTCTACATTAGGCAATTTGTTGTACTGACTGCCAAAAACGGTATTGTTGGTAGTGATATGAACATAGTCTATGTTATCTCTATAAGGCACTTTTTCTACATCGGGGATATAAGAATAGTTTGTTTCTTTGCTTGTAGCTATGCAAGCTATATCGCCATACTTTTGCGCTACCTTAAATGCCTTGTTTGCAAAGTTGCCAGTAACAATGTAATCGGCTTTGCCTTTTTTTAACAAGTTAAGGGGCACTGCGTCAAACTGCGTTGATGCTCCGCCTTGCAGCAATAATACATAATAGTCATCGCCTATTTGCATAAGCTCTCTAAGTAGTGCAATAGCTTCGTTATGTATATCTTCATACCATTTGCCTCGGTGACTCATCTCCATAACGCTCATACCGCTGCCTTTATAGTTAAGCAAATCTCTTTGAGCTTCTTGTTTTACTTCTTCAAAAAGTGTAGACGGCCCTGCGGCAAAATTGTATATCTTCATTTTATATTTCTCCTTTGGTTATCATTGGTTTATTTCAATAAATTTTACTACTTAAAATTGCCAATGTCAACTCTTAGCAGTTCATCTATGCTAGTACACTTAAAAATTTGTTCTTTTATATATTTTTGATTGGGACGCCCTTTAACATAGTATGCAATATGCTTTTTCATATTGTTGACAGCAACGCGCTCTGGCAAAAAATTAAGCTTTGCTATGTGCTTTTCAATAAGGTCTTTTATATTGTAATCATAATCTTTACCGCGTATTTGGCTAAAGACATAAGGCTTTCCAAGCGCCCCTCTTGCCACCATAACAAAATCAACGCCTGTATACTCTTTCATTTTTAGATAGCTATCTCTATCTACCACAGAACCATTGCCCACAACGGGTATTTTTACGCTCTCTTTGACTTTTTTTATGATATCTAAATCGGTATCGCCTGCATAATACTGCTCTCTAGTACGGCCATGAATTGTGACAAAAGACGCGCCCCCTTCTTGACAGGCTAGCGCAATTTCAGGCGCATTTTTAACTTCGCCAAACCCTGCTCTAAACTTTGCCGAAACCAGCTTTCCTTTTGCGCCTTTTACAGCGGACGAAACCATCTCTTTTACAAGGTAAGGATTTTTCATAAGGCTTGCGCCGTCGTTGTTTTTAACAATTTTAGGCACTGGACAGCCCATATTGATATCAATTATGGGAAAATTTTCCAGCTCCTTATACCCTACCACTTCGCCAATTATGTCAGGCTCATGTCCAAAGATTTGCACACCCGTTATACCTACTTCCTTGTCGTCAAGGTGCAAAATCTCCGCTGTGTTTTTGTTGCCGTAATAAAGCCCTTTTGCACTCACCATTTCAGTAAAGCAAAGGGTTGCGCCATATGTATAGCAAAGGCATCTCATACCCATATCGCTATAACCTGCTATTGGCGCTAAAAATAAGTCGCCGTCTAGCTTTAGTTTGTCAATCAATTTATTCTTTGTCATAACTTAGCTGTCTCTAGCGCCTTTTTACTTTCTTGATACAACTTTTCCATTTCTTCAAGGCTCATATCTTCTACCTTTTTGTCCATCTCTTCAGCTTTTTTTACAACATACTCAAAACGCCTTACAAAGCGGTTTGTGGTACCCATTAGCGCAACTTCGGGGTCTATATTTGCCATTCTTAAGGCATTGACTACGGAAAACAAAAGGTCGCCTCCTTCCCATTCTTTATCAGCGCCCATCTCTGTAAACTCTTTTAATTCTTCATAGATTTTTTGCACTGCGTCATCAATGGTGGCAAAGTCAAATCCCGTTTTCTTTATTATTTTTTGTACTTTGTTAGCCTTAAGCAAGGCATTAAAGGTTTTGGGAATATCGTTTAGTTTGTCTAAAACGCTCTTTTGGCTTTTTTCTTTAGCTTTAGCTTGCTCCCAAAACTGCAACGCTTCTTCTTTGTTTTGCGCCTTGTCCTTACCAAAAATATGAGTGTGTCGGCTAACTAGCTTTTGGCATAAGTTAGTTAGCATATCATTTACAGAAAAGCGGTTTTCCTGCTGTGCTATTATGGCATTAAAAATACCTTGAAGTAGCACATCGCCCGACTCTTCGCAAATCTTTTTATTGTCGTCAAGTTCAACGGCTTCCACTAATTCATAAGCTTCTTCAATGGCGTTTGTCCTTATAGACATATTGGTTTGTTCTCTATCCCACAAACAGCCATCGGGGTCTCTTAGCCTATAAATTATCTCCACAAGGTCAGAAAACGTATATCTTGTCTTTTTGGTAAAATCCTTACTTGGCACAACAAGAATTTGCTCCGCATCACTTTCTATTTGACAATTGCCAAAAATATCTTTAATTTTTTCTAAACACCTATCTTTATCTGTGACATTGTAAAGGTATAATGCGGTGTTGCCAGGCAAGATATCAAACTGTCTTTTTTGAAAACTTTGCTCAGAAAGAATTAAGATATCTTGGTACTTTGCAATTAGCTTTTCTACATTCATTTTAGACTTTTGTTCTCCTTTTATTTTCTCCCGTGAAAAAATGTATCTAACCGCGACAATGCTTTGCCAAATGGCATACTTTGCAATTCTTCTTGAGAAAAAACATGCAAGATAAGCAAAAACACAAAATATACGGCAACGCTTATTGCGGCAGTCAGTATAAGCGCAATAGCATTTTTTTGCAACCTTATATTGACCACGATTATTAGACTCATTATAACACCGCAAAGCGTTATAAGACTAGTGTTTTTAGCTAGATTATCCACCACTTTGACATAATTAAAGAAATAAATCATTATTATTACAGCGGCAAGGGAAAAAGAAAGGCTGGCGCTTATTGCAGCGCCTGCCATACCTATTAGCGGTATAAGTACTATACTCAAAACTATCTTTATAGCCACGCATACAGCCATAATCTTTAACGGCACATATATTTTATCTAGTCCTTGCAACATAGCAGAATAAATTTGAAAAATACTAAGCGCAAGTATAGTAATTGCGCTAATGGACAGCATTTTACCGCCAAGCGCAATGTTTGCCGCGCCCAAATTTCTATAAAGCACGCTAATTATGGTATCGCCAAGAAAGATAAATATCAAAATAAATGGCACACACAAAGCAAAGATAAGTTTTGTCGCTGTGTTTACCTTGTCCATAATAAAGTCCACGCTTCTTTTAACTTTACCTTCCACAATTTGCGGTGTTATGGCAATGCCTAAAGTTATGCACACCATAACAGGCAAGTTAATTAACGGTGTTACTGTGCCAGAGTACACGCCATACTGCGCTACGGCAACGCCTTGCGCTTTACCGCCAAGTTTAAGCAAGTTTACAAACATTATGCTGTCTATAAACTGGCTAAGTGGCAGTATTATACCCCCTAAGACAAGGGGAATAATAAGATGCCTTAGCTTTTTTACGCCGTCAAGGTTATCTCTTATTGCTACCTTTTCCAAGCTTTTATGCTGTTTTGCGTATGTTATAAGCAAAATAATTAAAGTTACAAGCTCACTTGCGCCCACGCCAAGCAACGCGCCAACTACTGCAAACTCCACACCATAAGGCAGTAATAAATATGTTAGCAAAATGCCAACTGCTAGCTTTACAATACCTTCTGAAATTTGGCTAATAGAATAAGGAAGCATATTTTTATGCCCTATAAACCAGCCCCTTAATGCGCTTATTATAGTTACAATAAAGACAGCTGGCGCAATGGCTAAATACCCAAAAAACGCGCTCTTTGACTGTATAAGGCTAAGCGGGTAGGCTAAGAGTGCAAGTAAAATTGTGCCTAAAAGTCCTATAAGTATACAAACCTTAAAAGTTACCGCAAAATCTTTGCGCGCGGTAGAAGTATCGCCCTTTGCAACGCTTTGTGAGATAATTATGCTGACAGCAGTGGGCATTGCGCCCGATGATAAAGTAAGAATAAGCCCAAACACAGGGTATATAAATTGATATATACCCATTCCGTTTGCGCCTATTATGTTGGTAAGCGGGATTCTGTAAACAGCTCCCATAATTTTGGCTATAACTACGCTTGCGGCAAGCAAACCCGCTCCCCGCAAGAAAGAATTTTTCTTCAATTTCTATATCTAAATATGCTTTGCTATAAATCCGCTGGCAACTTCTACAAGCTTTAGGCTAAGCTCTCCAAACCCCTTTGGACTTGGCATAATAATACCGCCTAGCACATCGCCCCCTACCATGATAGGCGCAATAGCCATATCCTTATATACTCTATCTTCCTCTTTAAGCAAATTAATGACCTTATCCCCTTTTAGATATTCCGCCTTTCTATTCATCAAAAACCCTTCCAAAGCTTTGCTTATACGGTTATTTAGATAGACATTTTTATCAATGCTAGCCGCCACAAAATAATCTAAGTCGCATATAAGACAATTGGTATTGGTGATGCTGTATATTATATCGGCATAATCTTGCGCCAAGTCGGCAAGTTCTTTGACAACGGAATATTTTTTTAGCACAAGTGAGTTATCAGGCGCTACAAAAACTTCCATCTCTTCTCCTTCTTTAAGGTGCATTGTGCGACGCAACTCTTTTGGTATTACCACACGCCCTAGCTCATCAATTCTTCTTACTATACCTATTGTTTTCATAAAATCCTCCACCTTTAGATTGGTAGAGTAATCAATTAAATATGCATATTAAAATACAAAAAAATTAATACTTGCCGCCAATTTGTTATACAACGGTTTTAATAGCGCAGATTTTTTTATAAATGGCGACAAACCTATCGCAAGCGCTATATATAAAATAGTTAGTTTTCCCATAGAGCTTACTTCAAGCGTTGCAAAAGGCAGTTTTTCTATTGCGCTGGCAACTAGCCGTAAAATAGTGACAAAGTAGCTTAAAAGCATATTAACGCGTCCAAAATTTGAAAAAAAGTAACTAATTGCTAGTACGGGCATAAGCGCGGTGTAAACAAAGGTTACAAGGGGCAATAAAGTTAGGTTGCTTATAAGCTGGTATGTTGCAAAGGTATTAAAGACATTGCAAGAAATAGGCACTAAAAAGACATTTGCGCTTATCGTAGCTGCAATTGAACTTGCTATATATTTTCTAAATTTTTTATAGCTTTTACCTTGTATCCATCTTTTAAGGGGCGAATAAAAACACACCATGCCAAATATTGCCGAAACGCTCATCAAAAAACTTATATCAAAAAGTTCTCTAGGCGTAAGCAAAACAATAATAAATACAGACATAGCTAAGGTGTTTAGAGCGTCGTTTTTGCGCCCTGTCATAATACCTAAAAGGTATACAAGGCTCATAATGCCCGCCCTTTTTACACCTGACGGAAACCCAGTCAACAAGCCATATAATACAAGAGTTGTAAAAACTATGACAAAGCGCAAGCTAGGACTTAATCTTAGCTTTTTGCCTATAAAAATAATTAACGCAACTAAAAACCCCACATGCAGTCCGCTCACTGAAAAAATATGAGAAAGTCCAGTATTGCGCATAGTTTGGCTGTCGGCTCTTGTGATATACTCTGTGTCGCCAAAAACAAGGCTTACAGCCACGCCACCTTCTTCATCGGGCATATTGTCAAGCATGCTGTCATTTAGCTTATCTTTTACTTTTTCCAGCGCCTTTTTACTGCCGTAACTAACCTTAACATTTCTCACCTTATTGGCATTGTAAAACACCTTGTCATAGTACTTTGACATTTTATAGGTGTCAAAAACATCTACATCGTTTGTTACAATATCGGCTGTAAACTCTATTATGTACCCTTTTGGCGCGTCAGTTGGCACATTTAGCGCCATCTTGCCTTTGTAGCTTTTGCCATCTATTGTAAAGGTATCTAGTATTACTGCCTTGCCGGTATTTTCTGCAACTCTGCCTTGACAAAGGGCTTGGCTTTTTTCCACTTCACCTGAAAAAATAATGGTGTTTTCTATCTTAAAGCTCACCAGCCCTATTACAAAAAACAGTATCAATAAAAACAACAATCTTTTTTTGAATATAAGTAAAATACCAACGCCCATAGCAGTAAAAACTATGGGCGCTAATATTATAAAAATATCGTTTTGATACACCAATCCGCCTACCATAACGCCTAAAAGCAGGCTTATCGTTATAAAAACTACGGGGCGGTAATTGATGATTTTCATTTTTTAGCTATCTGCCGGGGCAAAAATGCTTACAATAATCTTCTTTTGCCTTAATTATGGTAGCAATGGCTTCTTCTCTGTTAAGTACAGACATATTTGCAGTGCGCTTGCCTTCCAATTCTTTATAGACGGTAAAGAAGTGACAGATTTCGTCTATTATATGGGGTGGCAACTGCTCTATATCGGTATAGCTGTTGTAACTTGGGTCCTTAAAAGGTATAGCTATTATTTTTTCGTCGCCGTATCCTTCATCCACCATTTTTATCATTCCGATGGGGTAACAACGGCATATAGCCATAGGCTTTATCTCTTCGGAGCACAAAACAAGCACATCAAGCGGGTCCATATCTTCGCTGTAAGTCCGTGGTATAAACCCATAATTATTGGGGTAGTGGGTAGATGTATATAGTATTCTGTCTAAAATGAGAAGTCCTGTTTGCTTGTCAAGTTCGTACTTATTTTTGCTACCTTTAGATATCTCTATTACCACAATAAAATCTTCGGGATTTATTCTGTCGCCAGATATGTCATGCCATACATTCATAAAGCTAAATATTCTCCTTATATTACATTAAACAAATAAATGATGCTATGCTAATTTGTGCGGCATAATAAAGAACATGGTTTATTATGCAAAGTATGCTGTTTTTCTTTTGACCGCCAAAATACATTTGGGTAAGCACAATATCGCTTAGTAAAAACAGTATCATACCAATAGCAAAAGGCAACATTATGGTGGTGTCCATTACTATTAGCAAAGCAATGGTAAACGCGCTCATAAAGGTAAGCATAAAGGCATAAATGCAAGAGTGAATGATAAACTTGCCAAAGTCAAACTTCATTACAAACTTGCCAACCAGCATAATAAGTGCGGTAAAAGCAACGCTTACTGCAACGGAAATGCCAATGAGTTTGCCAGCAATAAATTGCGTATCGGCAAGGAATAACAAGATGGCGATAAAGAACATAATATGTCCTATTGCAAAGCTTACTATGCCGCCTGTTAGGTATGTGCCTTCTTCTTCTCTGCCGTCATAGACTACCTTTAAATCAAGCACTATGTCACCAACTAGCCCCATAATAAGTCCAAATAATACTATAACTGCCGCTTGAATATTGTCAACGCCTTGATATATTCCAAAAACGCCAACCATAATAAAGCCAAGGCTAGCTAATGCTTTTGCATACATAGCAAATATGCCGCCTTTTAAGCTCCTTTTACCAAAAGTAACTCTAACTACTAAAAACAGCGCCGCAAGCACGCTGGCCGCTATCATCATCAGAATCACAAACATATTGTCTTCCCAATTCATAAAAACCTCCACTTAATTTTCATGTATAGTCATATAATTGTAACACTTCTAAAAGCCAATGTAAATAGCAAGTAGCCTAATTTGCTATTAATTATTGCTTTTTAGTAAGTTTTCATAATACAAATAGTCTACTTTTCCCATTTTATTAAGTTTAATCTTGTCCACTTGCTCAATAATTGTAGGTACTGCGTACTTCATTATTCCATTTTCTACGGTATCTTTTATTTTAGCTTGCAGTTTTGCATTTAGGCTAAAATTTTTCTCAAGCTCTACAAAAGCTTTTGTCATTACCTTGCCTTGATATTCATATCTTGCTACACAGCACGCCTTTATGCCCTCTATGCTAGAGATTAGCGTTTCTACTTCTTTAGGATAAATGTTAATTCCGCCAATTATGGCAATGCGCTTTATCCTATCTTTTATATAAATAAAACCGTCACAGTCTAAACAGCCTAAGTCGCCCGTCCGCAAATACTTTTTGCCCTCAATTAATATAAATGGCGCACTATCGTCATCTAAATACCCTGTCATTACAGACTGGCTATAAACGCAAATCTCCCCTACTTTATCTGGAGGCAAAACTTTATCGCCATCCACAACAACTATATCCACGCTAGGCAAGGGCAAACCTTGCGAATTATTTTTGTCAGGAAAAATGTTTATGCTAACTACGCTAGCAAGCTCACTAAGTCCATATCCTTCCATAATCTTGCATTTAGCGCCACCGCTTTTTAGTAAAGCGTTAAAATCATCTTTTACCTTGTCGCTTAGCTTATCACCGCCTGAAAATACCAACTTTACGCTTTGCAAATAACTTGCACTAAACTTTTTGTCGTTTGTAATTTTTCTTAGCATATTAGGTACGGCGGTTATAAAGTTTATATCGTTGTTTCTAAAGCTGTATCTCACATATTTTGAGTGGAAAAAAGGCACTAGACAAACCTTAAAGTGACTTAAAGAAAAATGCACGCATACGCCTAAGCCAAACCCATGAAAAACTGGAAGCGTCATAAGCATAGTGTCGCTTGCGCTAAGCGCTACTTTCGCCTTATTTGTTATCATGTTATAGATGTTGTCGCTAAGCGCGTTAAAAGCATAGCTAGACAGTTTTACCGTCTTGCTGTATCCCGAAGTCCCAGATGAATGCAAATAGATAGCGTCTAAGAGTCCATTTACTTCTATATCAAGTTCTTTTGTGTGTTTTAATGTAGCTGAATAAGGATAAATATTTTTGCTAAGGTATGGGATAAATCCCCATTTATAAAACTTTTTTATGCCTTTTAGGTAGTCGCTGTAAGCGCAACTAATTATCTTAATGCCTTTATCTTTAAGCGTCTTATTATGCTTTAGCACCATAAAGTCGTACATAAAAACTACTTTTGTATTGGTCTTTTCTAAAGCGGAATATAATGCCTTATCTTTTAGTCTTGGATGAATGGCATTTACCACAGCGCCTAGCTTATTTATAGCGTAAATAGCCACCACAGCTTGCGGAATGTTGGGCAAGCACAAGCCCACGCTATCGCCTTTTCTTATGCCCAGCTCATACAAAAAGGTGCTTACAGCATTAATATCGGCAAAAAGCTCTCTTGCCGATATTTTGTTGTTTTGATAAATAATAATTTCTCTGTCAAGGTCTTGTACGCGCTCTACTAAGTAGGCATACATCGACATATTTTTTTCCATATGTTTTTTATAATCTTAAGGCTAATCTTCTTGAGTATCGTCCTTGTCTTGCAATTCATTTATATCAACTAGCTCTGCTTTTTGCCCTGTGATTTGCAAAACTTTATCGCCATAATACTTAGCTGTTATTTTGTTCTTTATTAATATGACAAGGTAGCGCGATAAAAATACCGACAAAATACCTATCGTTCCGCCCACCAAAACATCGCTTAAGAAATGCGCTCTTATTATTATTCTGGAAATGGCAACTGCAACAGTGTAAATGGCAGGTACTACATAAAACCAAAGTTTATATTTTTTAAGCCTGTCAAACAAATCAGGCAACATAATGACAATAAAGCTAAGCGCCGACGCCATAGTATGCCCGCTTGGGAAAGACTTAAATGCGCCTTCGTCAGAGTGTCCAGCATAGTCACTTACAAATGCTCCGCCACTGCCTTTTTTGAACCAATTTGGGCTGTACCACGGGTCAAAGCCAGAATAGTCGCCATCAGGCATATTGCGGAAGCGCTGTCTGCCCCACAAACTTTTAAGAAATGTTGTTACTGCTTGCCCGATAGCTAAAGCTACTAGAGCAAAGACGGCAAAGACGGCAAGCTTTTGCATAATTTTTTTATCAACTTTATTTGTGCCAAGTATGCTAAAGACACTAAATATAAGTGCAAAAACAATCTCATAAAGCATTTTTGCTTTTATGTTTATAACTATTTGGCTAAAGAAATAACTAACCACCAAATACCAGCCTACCACAGTCAAGATAAGCCATAGTATTTTTAGGTATACTCTAAAGCGGTTTTCTTTGGTGACAGCTTGAAAAAGTATGACGCCAGCAAGTGGCAAAATTAGCCACGCGGTAGCTTCGCCAAACAGCGCAAAAAACTGTCCAAAGACGCTTTCCGAATTGGCCAAAGCTATATTTATATCAAGGTCAAAAAATGTAGCTACAAGCAATATAGCAATAAAAGCCACTGCCAAAATTACTAGTGTAATTATTGATTTTTTAGTCATACAAACCCCCAAAAAGCCAGTTTATAAAATTATATCACGGACGGTAACAATTTGCAATATAAGGTTATTTTATTATCCACCTTGTAAGCTTATGTTTTGATAAAAATTTGGGCAAATAAACTTTATCTATGCTAAGCAGTTGTTCCACATGCTCCCAATCAACTAATATCTTGCAAGCTTTGGCGTAATTTTTTAGTACCAAATAAGCAACATAACTTTCATCACTTTTGTCCACAACAGGAATAACGCTTTCCGCCTTTGCAATGACAGTTTTAAGAATATTACACTTAAGGGGCATTGAAAGCGCGCTAAAAGGCATTTTTAACACAAGTTTTCTATATAACTCTTTATAATAAATATCATATTCTCCGTCAAGCGCTACCATACTTGCAAAAACTAGCTTGCTGTTATAATAAGCAATGTATCTGCCTTGATAGCCTATATCAAAAAGCTTTGCAAGAAGTTTTGTCTTTATGGCATTACTTATAGAGGGATTGGGTAGTGAAAACAAAATAACGGCTTGTAGCTTGTCTTTACTTAAAACATTAAAGATAAGCGGTAACATTAGGCAATCTTCTTCTGTTTGGCAAATGCTTATAGCTTGGTTTATCTCTTTAAGCGTTACTCCGTCAAGTCCCTCTTTTTCAACTTTTTCTATAATCTCTCTTGCCATTTCATCGGCAAAATTGGCGTCTAAATAAGGATAGAGTACAGGCGTTGTCTTTACATATCCAGACTCAAAGTACCTTTGGTACATTTCTAGTGGCAAAAAGGTATTTCTAAACATAACTTTATACTTTGCAAACACCTTTTCTGCTTCTTCTCTGTCGCCTTTGCTATAAAGTATAGCCGACATATGAAAAAGAGCATCTTCATTATATGGACTATAATTTAAGGCTTTTTTATATAGCGATTTTGCCACATCCCATTCACTATTTAGATAGTATGCTTCTGCAAGACTAAGTAGCTTTACAAGGTCGTCGGCGTCATCGGCAAAGACATTAGCCCCATCTACAACTAAGTCCCGCAATGCCCCATCGAATGCCAACATTACATTAATTAGCTTAGCTTTGTCGTCTAGCTTGGCAAGCAAAGATATAGCAGGCACAAAATAATCGTTTAAGTTAAAGTCTTTGTCTTCGTCATAGGCTAAACAAATATATTCAGTCAGCTTTAGCAAGTACTTTTGACTAAGCTCAGAAGCTAACAGCTTTGTAAAAGCCTTAGTATAGTCACGGCTAATTAAAGCGTCTTTTATTTGGCTGTATTTGTAGATTTCGCCATACTCTTCTTCTATCTCTATCTCTGAAAAATCAAAGTCGGCAATTGCCAATTCCTTAAAGTCTATTTGCGCAAAGTCGCCTTCAGCTTGGGGCGCGTTTTTTACCAATATATCGGTCTTTGCGGCGGAATTATCGGTATTTTCGTACATAAAGATAAGCAGTTCATAAAAAGCTGATTTCATTTCAGGGCTAATATTATAGAGAGTTAAAGCTTCGTTTATGTTTTGCGCGCATAGCAAATAATTGCCTTGCCTAAATGCGTTTTTTGCATAGCTATAAAGTTTATGCTCATCTATTTTTAAGTCAACTATTCTGCCCATAGCTTATTCACATCCTGCTCTGTATAAATATAGTCCTTGTTACAAAATTGGCATTTAATCTCTATTTTACCCATCTCCTTTATTATGCCGTATGCTTCAGCTTTTCCTAGCCCTTGCACAATGCCAGCTATCTTTTGCTCTGAACAACTGCACCTTAAATTCACCTTTTCCACTTCAAACTTTTTAGCGTCTAAATGTCCAAAGAAAAAGTCAAAAATCTCTTCTACGCTCTTTTTTGCAATGATATCGCTAATTTCAGTAAAATTTGTCATTATATCTTCTAGCATAAATAGTTTTTCGTCGCTCTTTAAGTCGGGCAACGCTTCAACAATAACACCGCCTGCGCCAATAGAGCCGTCTTTTATCATTTTGACGCCCAAAG
Source organism: Clostridiales bacterium (assembly GCA_012520515.1). Lineage (GTDB taxonomy): Bacteria > Bacillota > Clostridia > Christensenellales > DTU072 > CAG-1782. The sequence continues at coordinate 22,271 of JAAYOD010000044.1, read as the reverse complement.
CTACGGCATTTCTTACGCCTTCGCTAACATACAAGTACTTGGTAAAATCCTGCGCTATCTCTCCGCTGACAAGCTCTGTTCTACCAATGTACGGCTCTTTTAATCCCATATCTTTAATAACAGTAATAAATCCGTCTGCGCCTACAGCTTTACCAACATCTAAATGCCCATTTTCCTTAAGGGGTAGATTAACAATTGGGTTTTCCACATATCCCCTTACAAAATTACCGCTTTCGCCAGCTACTATAATGTTGCCAATCTCTCCACCGCCCTTTATGCTTATGCTAAATGAGTCTTTTTTGTTTTTTAAGTTGGCGCTTATATAGACGCCCGCTGTCATTGCTCTGCCTAAAGCTGCCGCCGCCAAAGGCGAAAGGTTATGCATCTTTATTTCTTTATTGACAATATCTGTTATATCAATGACTGTTACGCGCGCTAAGCCGTCAAAAATTATTCCTTTTATAAGTCTATCTCTCATAGGTTATAGTTTTGTACTCCTTACTTTATCTACAATGTCGCAAGCGGAATTGGCGTACCACAAAACATCGGCGTTTTCAAAGTCGCTAGCTACTCCAAATCCATACTTTACAATGCCAACGGGGATACCTGCTTCCTTTGCTCCTTCAATATCGTACTTAGTATCTCCAATTAGCATACACTTATCTTTTTGCACGCCCATACTAAACAGCGCTCTTATAACATCGGCTTTTGTTATTATGCCTTGCGGTCCATTACTGCCTTGAACATAACTAAAGTATTGCTTTATATCAAATATCTCAAGTATTTGATTGGTAAAATAATAAAACTTAGATGTGGCAAGCGCCAAGATATAGCCGTCATCTTTTAATGTGGCAAGCATTTTTCTAACGCCAGGAAAAAGAGAATTATATTCTTTAAGGTCTACCGTTTTATATATCTCTCTAAAGCGTGTACAGGCAGCTTTTATATCTCCGTCATAATAAAGTCCTATTGTTTGCTCAATAGATGGGCCTATAAAAGTTTTCATAGTATCGTCATCGGGCTTAGGGATATTAAGCTCACTAAAAATATCGGTGTACACTTTGAATATACACCGACTGCTATCTATTAAGGTTCCGTCCAAGTCAAAGAGCAAATATTTTAACATCTAGTCAAAATCCTTTAGCTGTAAGTTTAGTTTGTCTAGTAAAGCTGTATGCTTTTCTAGCTTTTCTCTTTCGCTGTCTACAAGTTTCTTTGGCGCTTTTGCCACAAAACCTGCATTATTTAACATACTTTGGCTGCGTTTTATTTCCGCTGTTACTTTTTCTATTTCTTTATTTATGCGCGCTTTTTCCTTTTCAAAGTCCACAAGTTCGCCTAGCGGGATATAAATCTCTGCGCTAGCAGTTACCGCTTGACAAACCTTGTTACCAGCTTGCTCTTTGTCGCTAACAAAATTAATTTCCAAAACCTGCACCAACTTTTCTATATAAACTCTTGCATTCTTTATAGCGTCTACATTAGCTGTCTTTACAAAAAGACGGCACTTTCTTGTGGGCGGAACATTCATTTCCGCTCTTATATTTCTTATCTTTACAATAATTTCTTTTATAGCTTCAAAGCTGTCAAATGCGTCTAAATCCACCAAAGTTTTATCGTACTTTGGATAACTTTCTAGCATAATAGTTGGCGATATGTTAAGGTTTTGCCAAATCTCTTCTGTGATAAAGGGTACAAAGGGGTGCATAAGCTTTAAGATATTTATAAGCACAAACTTAAGTACGCTTAGCGCCCTTAATTTAACACTGTGGTCTTGACTGTAAAGCATAGGCTTTGTAAGTTCAATAAACCAGTCGCAATAATCATTCCAAATAAAGTCATAAAGCTTTGCCAGACTTAGTCCAAACTCATACTTTTCCAAATTTTTCCTAACTTCTTCAATGGTTATTTGCAGTTTGGTAAGTATCCACTTGTCAGCATTTGTTAAATTATCTCTGTCAAGGGGCGGTACATCTTTGCCTTCTAAGTTCATAATGACATATCGGCTTGCGTTCCATAGCTTGTTCATAAAATTACGGCTTGACTCCATTTTGTCTTCAGAAAAACGGATATCTCCACCAGGGGCAACGCCCGTAGTTAAGCTAAAGCGCAAACTGTCTGCCCCATACTTATCTATTAGGATAAGCGGGTCTACACCATTGCCTAAAGACTTGCTCATTTTTCTGCCCTTTTCATCTCTAACAATGCCATGAATAAGCACTTCAGGGAAAGGCGTTTTGCCCATATGCTCTATACCGCTAAAAATCATTCTGGCTACCCAGAAGAAAATAATATCATAAGCGGTAACAAGAAGCGATGTAGGATAAAAATACTCAAGCTCCTTTGTTTTATCAGGATATCCCAGTGTAGAAAATGGCCAAAGCGCGCTAGAAAACCAAGTGTCTAGCACATCTTCATCTTGCCTTAACTTATCATTTTGGCACTTAGGACAGTAGTCAGGGTCTGTCCTTGACACAATCATTTCTCCGCACTTATCACAGTACCAACAAGGTATGCGGTGTCCCCACCAAAGCTGCCTTGAAATACACCAATCTTTGATGTTTTCCATCCAGTTAAAATATGTCTTTTCAAACCTTTGAGGAATAAACTTAGTTTCACCTTTTCTAACCACATCAATGGCGGGTTTTGCTAAAGACTCTATCTTTACAAACCACTGCTCGCAAGGTCTTGGCTCTATGGCTGTTTTACAGCGGTAGCATTCGCCTACATTGTGCGTATGAGGCTCAATCTTTTCTATAAGCCCCAACTCTTTAAGGTCATCAACTACTGCCTTACGGCACTCTAACACCGTCATTCCCTTATACTTTGCGGCATTTTCATTCATAATGCCGTTTTCGTCAATGACGGTAACTATTTCTAAATTATGTCTTTCTCCAACTTCAAAGTCATTTGGGTCATGCGCAGGCGTTATCTTAACTGCTCCTGTGCCAAATCCAAGCTCTACATAATGGTCGGCAATAACAGGTATCTCTTTATTTATGATAGGCAACAGCATAGTTTTGCCCACCACGCTAATATACCTTTGGTCGTCAGGGTTCACAGCAACTGCAGTATCGCCCAAAATAGTTTCAGGTCTGGTCGTTGCTACCACCATATATCCAGAGCCGTCAGTGTAAGGATATTTTATATGCCACAAAAAGCTTGGCTTTTCATCGTACTCAATCTCAGCGTCGCTTATGGCAGTGCCACAGCTTGTACACCAATTTGTCATACGGTATCCGCGATAAATAAGCCCCTTTTCATAAAGGCTGACAAAAACTTCTCTTACAGCTTTTGAACATTTTTCATCCATAGTAAAAGCTTCTTTTGTCCAGTCGCAACTGCTTCCAAGACGCTTTAACTGCTCTACAATTCTACCGCCGTATTTTTCTTTCCACAAAAAAGCTCTTTCTAAAAAGGATTCTCTGCCCACCTTAGCTTTACTAAGTCCTTCTGCCTGCAACTGCTCTACTATTTTAAGTTCGGTAGCAATGCTTGCATGGTCTGTGCCAGGAAGCCACAGCGTTGCAAAACCGTCCATTCGCTTAAAGCGAATGACGATGTCTTGCAAAGTGTTGTTAAGAGCATGCCCCATATGAAGTTGCCCTGTGATGTTGGGCGGGGGTATAACTATGGTAAAAGGTGTTTTTTCTTTGTCAATCTCAGGGGTAAAATAACCGCCTTTTGTCCATTTTTGGTACAGTTTGTTTTCAAATTCCTTTGGCTCAAAGGTTTTGTTCATCATTTATATCAATTCTTTCCCTTACTATATTTTTTAATCTTTTTGTGTATCGTCTACTTTATCATCTTTAGTATCCACAGCGCTTAAAACAAGTGCTTCAGCATCTTGCTCTTTTTTTGCTTTTACTTGCTTAGCTGCATCAATTGCATAGCCAATAGCCGCTGTCCAGTTTAGCGCAAGGCCAATAGTAACTACTATCCAGTCTATGCCAAATTCTCCCCAAAGCTGACTTATCCAAGGGTGGAAAAAGCTAAGTATAACGCCTACGCTAATAGTTGCGCTAGCTACTTTGCCTAGCATATTTGCCTGAATGTTTATATCGTTTACCATAAAGCTTCCTATTATTATCATACAAGCTTCTCTAGCAACTAAAAGCACAATAAATATCCAGTGCAAGTATCCAGCAACTGAAAGAGCAATTAGCGCGCCAATATGCATAACCTTATCGGCGATAGGGTCAATGCACTGTCCAATATATGTACCTTGGTCATGCTTAACTGTATACTTTCCTATCTTAGTGCCTGCCTTATACTTTCTAGCAATTTTACCGTCCACTACATCGGATATAGCGGCAAGAATAAGTATGCCAAGTCCCAAAAATAAAAATAGGTTTTTTTGCGCGGCGTATGCCTCTTTTGAGCTAAGAATAACTAGCGTCATATAGACAGGTACGCACAATATCCTAAAAAACACTATTATATTAGGAATGGTAAATACAGTATGACGATTAATAATAAGTTTCTTTTCGGATTCTTTTTTTTCAATAACTTCAGTCATATTCTCTCCTTTGACTTCGGCGTAAAAAGCCGCATTTAGAATTTTGCTTATATGTCATCAGCAAGGTTTTGCCCTTCTGTTATTGTCACTGACAAAAATCTAGTATAATTGTATAATATAAACCTTACATTGTCAAACCGTTTGCCTTTTATAAAGCATAGCTTAACTTTAGTTTACTTCTTCTTTTTCTTGCCTTTTTTACTCTTGTTTTTGGCAACATATTTTTCTTTACTTTGCAAGCGCTCTTGCTTTAGTCTTTCTCTTTCTTTTTGACGCTTTACCTTAATATGTCTTATAATAAAATATGCTGATATGCTTATTGGTATTATTAGTAAAGTAAGTAACCAATAATACGGGCTTATAGGTTTTTTACCAAATACTATGGTAATTATGCCATTAGAATAAGGCATATGCACCAAAAAATATGACTTATATTCGGTAATGTTTAGCTTTTGATGCCACTCATTGCCCTTTTCGTCCACTCTCTTAACAACGGCCACCACCGATTTATAATCGCTTATAGGGATTCTAATTTCAATAGGCTGGTCAAAAGTTATATCAACTTCACCTTTTATGCTATTTGTAGTTTCTAGCGTAATGCCTAGCGCTCTATTTACATTTTTTAGACCCGACGCTTTTATTTCGGCGTCTTTATTTATAATGCGCAAATCAAAGTCAGCAAGCGCCACAGTAAAGGTGGCAACTTCACCATAAAGCAGTGTAGAGTATGCCTTATTTACATTGCCTATTAAAATACTCTCCCCTTGCAAATACTCTGGATTTATAACTTTTACATCAAAATCTCTTACACCGTTTTCAGCCAGCGTTCTTATGTGCGCAAACTCTCCAAGCAGTTTATAAATAACATTTTTTTGCTTTTCAATCTTTGCTGAAGCATCCGTCTTTTTATCTTGGGGCGCATCTACATATTCCTGCACTCTAAGTCCATACAAGGCAAACTCATCTGCAAGGTTTTTAATAAGGTGGGGCGCATAAATGTCTTTACCGCGCGCTAATTCGTCAAGCGTGTTATTTACCGCCGACTCAAAGCTTGCGTCGTGCGTGCCAAAGACAACGATTAGATTTTCAGACTCATTGCCAACCTCGTCTAAAACTTTGGCATAATAGAGAGCTTTTTCAGTGGGATTTATTCTAAGTTCATAATAGTAAGGCACAACATTTATGCCCTCAATGGTGTCAAGAGTCGTTCTTGTGGGATTAGTGTCAGAGCCTGTTACTTTTATAAACTCCACTTTTCTTATGCCAGAATTTGCCGTTCTTACAGCCTTTGGCTGATTGCCGTTTACTGTCACTCTAAAGACATAACTTCCTACATCATAACTAAGCGTGGTATAGTAGGCAGTTGGCTTGCTGTTATCTATATTAGTAACCTTATATATATAAGAAGAATGCGTCTGAACTTTCTCTCCGCCGTTGTCGTACTCTACATCAAGCACAATAGCGCAAAACTCATTTGCCACAATATCAATATAGCCGTATTTTGACAAGCTTTGATTTTCATACTCTAAAAAACTGCTTTGGTATACTTTATCGGCTTTAATAATATCTTGGCTACTAACTTCCTTGTCATTTTTAAGGATATTTTCCGCTGAATAAGTAATTTCATCATTTATTGTGGTAATTTTAACAAGAGTAAACTTTATAAAGCTTATATTTTCATACTGCTCTTTGGTCATATTGACGCGAATTCTTGAGCCGATTTCTGCGTTACTGTAAGAACGGCTTTCAATTCTGTCGTCAGCAATAAAAGTAAAATCATTTTCCAAAAAAATAAAATCAAGTTCACTGGCATAACTTATGCTATCAGCTTTAACGCCGAATAAAAAAAGCGTGGACAGCAAACCTATAAAAAACAAGATTATGCCCGTACAAAGTATTCTTTTTTTCATCATTTAAACTTTAGTAGCCTCTTCTAATTCTCTTTATTATGGCCTTTTCTCTAGATGTGTCGCTAGTCTTTGCGCGGCTGTGCATAGGATTTAGCGCAAATAGCACAATAATTCCAATAACAATTATAGTTATGCTAACTACCGCTACCACTAGCCCATACTGGAACTCTTTCTTTTCAAAAACTATACTGCCAGAGTTAGTGGTATAGAAAGTTATATAATTGCCCTCTCTGTTAGTCAGTAGCGTTTGTCCGGCTAGGTTGCCCGCTGGTTTTACTTCAAACTCTGTGTCCAAATACTGCTTGGGTATAGCGACATAGACCTTAACCATATCTTTCATTATTGCCTCTGCGCCGTTTTCCTTTATGGTAAAGCCCACCACAGTAGATTCTACACCCATAGCTTTTGTAAATATGTTGGTCTTATTCTCTTTGACATCAAGTTCATTAAACTCCACCGTCGTTCCCGGCCTAAAGCCAGTTGGACTTGTAACATAAGACTTACTCTTAGGAGCAGAAATAACTTTGGCAAAAATATTAATTTGGTCATGCACTACAGGCTTTTCCAAAATATAGTTGCTTGCTTGTAATCCCGATATGCTGTACTCTGTTATAACAACTGAATGCCTGCCAATAGACGCATCGTTATTTAGTGTCGCCGCTTTCATAGTCAGCCTTACTTGGTCGCCAAGCTCTACATCTCTTAGCTTGCCGTCAATCTCTACGGTAGCGACGCCATCGTACACTTTATCTTTTACCGTAATTCTGTCTACGCTTATTTTCTTTGGATTTATCTTAAACATCGCCGAAACTTGCTTTTTGTCAAAGTTATCGTCGTTAAAGTATACCATAATGTTATAGCTGCCAGCGTCCTTTGGCATGGTGGTATTATAGCCTTGATACACTATATAATAGCTTATGTTAGATGGACGGGTATAGATATGTGGCGGAACTACGCCTGAACCATAAATTTGATTTTCCAGCGTGTCGGTATCAAAAATAACTTCTTCTATAATGCCCCTATTTATTACATACATAATAGTGCCAGACGCTGTATAGTTGTCGTTTATTATGCTAACTGACACTTCGTATGTGCCGCGCTCTTTAGGCGCTACATGGCTGTCATAGTGCTTGCCCAATTCGGTGCTGACATATCTTGTATATCTTGTTTCGCCAATTTTAGCATTGTTGACTATTTCATCTTTTAATAAGTATCCGCGCTTGCCCTCTGAGTTATTTTCGCTATAGAGCTTAATGTCGGCATTAAGAGGCACGCCATAAGTTGTGACATACTGCGTTACCACCTCACCATTTTGGTCTACAAAACTTAGGTCTATATTCTTTTTGGCCACATAAATGGTAAAGTCTAAATAATTTTCCGCGCGATTATAGTTTGGACTAGTTATCCACACTCTGCATTGATAAGTGCCAGCTGGTATTACATGGTTAGGGTTATAGGGTAAAGACGGGTCATACTCTACAAATTCTACATAAGGCTGATTGGGCTGTAAACCCCAGTCATATGAAAGCCCCACTGGACTTGTAGTAAACTTTGGCATACTAAAGCCTTCGCCGTATACAAAGTTTGTATTGGTTACAGAAATGGTAGCAAATGCTTTATTTACCATAATAGTTACTATACCTGTGTATGTGTCAAAATTATTGATGTCGCTAGGCGTAAAGATATATCCTGTTTCATACACGCCTGCATTATTAAAGATAAGTCCGCTTTGCAAATAGCTAAATGAGCCATTAATAGGCTGTGAAAAACCTTCATAATACACTTCGCCATATCCTGGCTTTTGAGTAAGACTTGACTTTGCCAAGCTGTCGCCAGCAGAAATGCTAAGAGCTTCAGGCGGACGCACATTATAGACGCCATTTATCATTTGCACTTTGGCTTTTGCTATTACTAGCCTTGGCGTCATAGAGCCGTCTTCGCTTGTGCTAATTGCTACATTGTAGTTATCGTTTAAGCTGACAGCGTGTATAAAATATGTGCCAGCGTTTGTAGGCTCTGGTATTATATCGCCTTTACTATTAGTATAAACTATCCTAACTTGCACACCTGATGGCTGAACGCTTACATTTATCCAATCTTTTTTGGATATACCATTGTATTTGGCGTGTAAGTTATCCACAATTACTTGCGCTTGCCCTTTTGCTACCACAATTTGCGCCGTCGTTTGCGCACTTGCATAGTTTGAATTATAAGGAGTAAACAATATGCTTATTGTGTAGTTGCCAGCGTCTGGTCTATAACTTGCGTTTATTATGCTAAAAGCGCCAGCCACAGGCACATTATTTCGTCTTGCCTCTCCGCCTTGCATTTTTATATCAGACAAAGCTTGCCCGTATTTTATATTGTAGGTGACATTGTTTTGCGTTTCTGACAATATAATGGGCGCAGTAAAAATCATAACAGGCGCACTTGTTATGGTATAGGTAAATTCATGATAGGGATATGTCCCGTTTCCTATATAGTTTGTATCATTAATTACACATCTTACAGTATACACGCCAGCATCTGACGGCTTAACTGTGGTCATGGTGTAGTTATCATTATAATAATATAAGGTATAGGCAAAGGTAAGCGTATCTTCACTTGTAGCCGACCTAAACTCAACTGGTGGCGCGCTCATTGATTCAACAGAGCCAAACACCACTTCTCTATTGTAAGCTATTATCCTTACCTTAATTGGTTCAATTACATAAGTAAACACCTTGTCGCCATAATAATTTTCAGAATTTACGCTAACTTTTACATGGTATGATTGCGCGTCTTCGCCAATGGTTTGCAAATAGTCACCGTCTGACAAGTTGGCTTGCTTATATAAAAGCGTATAGTAGCTAGCATTTAATGCGCTTCCTTTATACATAACCGTTGGCAAAATCACATTATTATAGGTAGATGAGTATCTATCTAAGGAAATTTCGCTAGATATATCTTTTTTAACAACGGTAAATTCCGCTATCTCTTTTTGCCCATAGTATTCTCCAGTGTCAATGGTAAGCACAATGCTATATGTGCCTATATTTTTGCCATCAGAGATATTGCCTTGACTGTCCCTAATCTCCAGCTTTATGTCCTCATAATCTATTCCAATAACATTAGTTGTGGGCGCTAAATCGCTTACTGTTATGCCATGCTCTTCTGTATACTCTTTGGTAAAGAATTCTACATTTATTTCTACTTCCATTATCCTATTATAGATATTGACTTTAGCATAGCCTTCAATATCGCAATAATTAGTGGACTTATAAACAATATATACTACGGTATCCTGTCCTTGTTTGTATTCAATTTTACTACTTAGGTCAAACAAAACAGTTTTGCTTTCATCGGTGTAAATTGTCAAGCTTCCGCCCTTTAAATCTATCTTTTTGCCGTCGTCTAAAATTTCAAACACCATATCTTCATTTAGCGATTTAGAGTCAAAGGCAATCAAGTTATAGCTAAAAGACTGGGGCGCGTCGGCTTTTTCTACAGACACTCTTAACATACCGTACATTTCGTTATACCACTTTCCATAGCTTTCTTCAAATGGAATAAATTTAACTGCCACAAGTTCGCCTACATCGGGTACATAATTAGGCTGTACAAACACTAAATGACCTATTTGGGCATAATCGTTATTTTGCGCGCCGTTATGTTCATTTATAAACCTTAACTCAAAGTCGCTAAGTTTTGCGCCATAACAGCTTGCCCCGCTTGCCTCAGCTACAATTTTTACATTGGCAAAGCTTTGCCCGTCTACATTGCAAGCAAATACTAAATCTGTCCAATCGGCATCTTTTGCAACAGGCTGACCATCAGAATTTTTGATTGGATTAATGCCCACTACATTTACCACTATGGTAACTTCTACCGCGTTAAAGTTTTGACTGTCATCTGGGGTAAATAATATACGCACTAGATTTATATTGGCTTTATTAAGCTGTTGTCCTGCTATAATAGTAAAGAAACCGCCAATTCTAATGCTAGTGTTTTTAATAAAGGCTTCTCCGCCTATGATATCATCGCTAGTTAGCGTGGGATAAACATAGCTGTCGCCCGCCTTTTTTATCTCTAAGTCCACATTGGTAGCTACACTTGGCTTAACTCTAACTTCTGGCACTCCTTTTTCCACCACAAGTTTTTTGTCAAATACTACGCTTCCAGTGTAGTTTTTGGACTCAATATAAGCGCTTATTATGTATTCGCCCCTGCTAAGCGCTGGGTCTGATATACCGTTGTATCTTATCCTTATGCGCAAGTCTTTATTGTTGGAATTTATATTATAGATAAGTCCATCTTTATCTATATTGGAGGCGTCATAATAGCTATGGCAGTCGCATAGTCCGTCATTTTTGCAAAATACAGCATACACATAGTGATAACTGTTATTAAACTGCACACTTAAAGGCACATCGTCAGGAATAATGATGTTTTGCCCGTCAATTTCTTGTTTTACAATATTAATCGTTGTTCTGCCTGTGGCTACCTTATAGTTAGTGTCCACCTGTCCTAGTTCATTATAGGCGGTAAAGTTATAATTTACTATATAAGTGCCTGTGTCAAGATACTTTATACTCTCTAAAGGAATTTCATAAAGGCCATTTTCTATAATTTTGTCATAGCCAAACCTAACTTCGCCTTGCGCTAAAACACTAGGCTGAATGTCGGTATTATAGGTATAGCTGTCAAATACAGGGTGACTGCCAATTGTAAGCTGTGCTGGGATTATGTAGTACTTAATTATCTTTTCGCCCTTATAGTTTGCGCTGTTTATAAAAAACTTTACTTCATGATAGCCGTCGCCTGTGTTTGCCTCTAGAGTTTCAACTGGTGTAAACTCTTCTTCCCCTTGCTTACGGTATGTCACGCTAAAAGGCAAGTTGTAAGGCTCTGTCCTTACGCTAATTAGGTAAGGCTTGCCTGTATAAACGGTGCTTATTACTTCGCTAGTCAATATTTGCGCGGTATATTTTTCTATAACAAGCTTGTCTTTGTACACAACAGTTGCCTGATAGCCGTTGTTGCTAGCTGCGTCAAACACCAAATGCACATCATAACTGCCTGCATTTATAGGCATCACGCTATACTCTGTTTCAGTTATGCTATCATAGTAACGCAAAGTATAAACGGCATTATTTATACCTAAAGACACCCCTAGCGGTCTTGGCAAGGAATACACTTGATTAAGGTTATTAATAATAATTTGCTTCTCGTCTACTTTGATGGTAAAAGAACTTGTTAGCGTTTGCCCATAGACATATTCATAGTTAAGGCTTTGCAAAAATATCTCTACTGTATATTCGCCAATTTCCAATGGCATATTGGCAAGGCGTATGCCATTTTTATAAAATACCTGCGTGACAGACTCTGACAGCCTTGGGCCTTGAGTTACTGTTTCGCCCTCTACAATTGCTAAGAAAACTCCCACCGTTGCGCCTTGTCGTTTGTTATCAAAGGTCTTTTGGTTTTCTTCCACCACCATAACAGCCTTTTGTTTGGCAATGCGCATAGAAACCGTTACGCTTCCTTTATAATAAATTTGTACTTGGCTATCTTCTTTCACTGTAAAGGTAACATCATATACCCCTGCATTAAAGTAGCCAGTCATTGGTCTATTATTTATGGAAAATACGCCATCTATAAATCTATATGTTTCGTCAATTTTGCTGGTAGCAAAAACTTCGCCATTGGTATAAATGGGCGCAGTATAACTAACGCCTTCAAAGTCCCAGTCGTGCGCGACATCGCCATACACTAAGTTTTCAGGCACATCAAGAGTAAGGTCTGCTGAAATGTCGGCTCTTGATACATTAACTGTTATTCTATAATCTCCGCTTTCATTGCCCTCATAGATATTATAGTTATGGGTATCGTGGGGCACAAACCTTAGCTTAAGGCTTTGAGTGCCCATTTTATCAAAAACAGTGCCAGGTTCATAGTTAAAGTGGTAAGCGCCTTCTATCTTTTGTCCTGTGGCAATAGACAGCATAGAGCCGCCGCTAAAGCTAACTGCGCTCATAAGCTTGCCATAGCTTACCGCCGTTGCCGCCAAGCTAATTATTGGGTCTGCTGTTCTTCTTACGCTATCTTTAATAATCTCTACCGTATAGTAGTTACTGCCTTGATAGTTGTTGTCATTTATGGTGTACTCTACTATATACTTGCCCACAATAAGCGTAGAGTCTAAGTATCTTTCCCCTTTATAATTGTTATCTTCATTATTTAAATCAAATATATAATAAGTATATGCGCCTTGCGGATTGTCGCTAGCGTTTACAAGCTGAGAGGTTTTTAATACTCTTTGAGAATTTTGATAGGCTTTATATGGATAAATATAACAATTAGATTGTTCGTCATAGTTTGCGTTTTGCGCAAAATCTATATCCAAAGTCTTTTTGTTTACCGTAACTGATACTGTGCCGTTATCTTTCATAAAGTTGTTGGTATCTAGAGGATTAAAGGTAATAATAACATTATTATTGCCAGCAGGAAGCACAGGGGTAGAAGTGGTAAATAAGCTAAATGTATACTGGTCCTCTGGCAAGTAGTAATATTGCATACCCAGCTCAGGGTCATTATACAGCTTAAACTTGACAGCTTTTTTGTTTGCCGCATCTTTTGATAAGGTAATATCGTCTATGCTTTGCACTCTTGTGCCATAAGTAATTGCGCTTGCTTCTATGTCGGAAAAAATAGGTTTTGCCTTGCCTACATTTATGGTGCAAGAAATGTCAAGCAAGTTAAAGTTGGGCAGGTTTTCATGGTCGGGCACAAAGTATAGATAAAGAGAATGTTGCCCAGCATTCAAGCCAGCGTACTCTCTTTGCGTTTCCACAAAGTCATCTACCGATTGCGGACTATAATCGCCTATATAACGCTCTTTTGCCACAATAAACTTACCTTGAATTTTTTGCCAGCTATATTTAACTTTGCCAAGGTCCATATAGTGATAGCTATATTGCAAGTAGGTATTTTGATTGGTAGCAATAGAAATTGCCTTTAACGGTTGCAAATAATCTATATGGTAGCCCGATGTCGATGTAGTCCAGTTAAGGTGGGGATATTCCGCCGTTAAGTAAGGATTATCTAAAGCTGTCACCTTATTTATGGTGTATACAATTAAGCAGTCGTTTTCATTGGTAAAATTGGTTTCATTAATAGTTATTCTTGCCACATACCTGCCTGCCACCCACGGTATATTATTAAACATAAATTCTTGGGTGTTTGGCACTAAATTTTGCTCTACTGCAATTTCAGCTTTAGTCTTTGTTATATCATTATAAAAATAATATGAAATGTCATAGTTTAAGCCATAATAATCAGTAGAACCGCCCGAATAATAGTATTTTGCCGTTGCCGACGGGCGTACTTCTCTTTGGAATTCCGAAGTGATATCGTCGCAAATCACCAAAAGCTTGCGCTTATCTATTATAAACTCTTGCGTCCAGTTGCCTGTATAGTTGCATAGGTTTTTATTAAGGCTATAATTAACTGCATACCTGCCAGCCGATGTAGGCACAACAGCATTAGTAATGCCGGTATCTAAATTGGTAAAGGTATAGATAATATAATCATTTAGTATTAGCGTTCTGCCATCATCATTTGCTCTTATGTCTACCGATATGTTTTGCGGACTGCCTGTGTATTCGGTAATTACTTGCCCTTCTTCATTAATGCCAGACACCATCATTTGCACATTGGTAGAGTGGTTTACTATCAAATTAACATCGGATACTGTAACAGAACGGTAGTTATTGTTTATAATAAAATTGCCTTCTGGGCCATACTTTGGCGTATACTGGTCTTCCATAATAATGGGAGTAAAGACTATTCTTACTTTCATAGTGCCAGCTGACGGCTTTAAGTAGTTATTGCTGCCGCTTAACGGGTCGGCGATTGAAAAATATCCATAGACACCGTCGCTAGAACGGTTACTTACGCTTATCTTTTTGTTTGTGCCCGATATTTCGTCAAAATAAGTATAACTACAAAAGATAGTATCGCTCATAACAAAGCGATTTAGCGAAGTATTAAAGACAGTATCTCTTATAGCTAAACTGTCGCCATACTCAATAGGCGAAATTCTAAGCTCCGAAATTACTGGCGTTGCTTTTACTATGGTCATCGTGCCGCTTACAAAGCCATAGTAGTCACTGCTGTTTATAACGCACCTATAATAGTATTCGCCAGCGTTTACCGGGAAATTTTCCGAAACGCCCCTGTATGGTCCGTCCTTTGTTTCTGAATAAGTAGTTTCAATAGTTATATTAGTTACGCGCTTGCCGTCAATAGACGCTATTGTATTTACCGTCTTTGGCACACCTGGCTCATAGATAGGCATGTCGTTAGACACCGCTATTTGCGCCCGCCTTTTAAATGTCAAAATAAGTTTTCGGTTATGCGCTTTTTCGTCGCCTGCGTAGTTATTGGATAAAGTAAAGGTAGGTATTGCCGTACTTTGCGCTGTGTTAGTTAAAAACACCGCAAAGTTATTATCATAAGGAAATTCCGATGTGTTTAGCTCATACCCTGCTGGCGTGCGGAACATTGTCAAGATATATTTTGTATATCCTGTGGTGGTAAAATCTAGCTGTAACACAATTCTGTCCCCACGCTTAAAGGTGGCGTTGCTTCTAGGCTCTAAAACATTGTTGTCGTTTAGCGCATAGTAGACAAGGTTAAAAGAGTTATCTTCCAGCGTCGTTACGGTAGAGCCAATTTGTGTAACCACTTCAAACTGATAATCGGATACATCCACCCTTATAATAACAGCTGAACTATTGGGCGAAATGTTGCCCACATAGTCGTATGTAATAAACTCCACCTTATAAATGCCTTGCTTTGGATAGGTGTAGTTTTCTGGCGAATCGCCTTGCCTTAGCATAAGAGTCATACCTTGATAAATGGTATTTTGTCCCGTTATTACATACCTGTCATTAACAAGGCTAAGCGTAGGCTGGGTTAAGCAATAAATACCTGTTGCTTGCTCTTTGGTAAATGGCTCTGCTGTATAGTGGTTCGGCTCTCTCTCTAGCCTAGTAACTCTATAATAGACTATCTCTCCGCTTAGTCCTTGCAGTGAAGTTGTTTGCGAACTTACAGTGGCATCGCTGCCTTCTTGGGGCGTGCCAATAGTTACGCTTTCTATCTGGCTGCTGCCATAAGAGTCTAATACGCGGTTGTAGCCAGAAATTTTGGTATAGTAATCTTTATTGGTGATATATTTTTGATAAAAAACTGACGAAGTGTCAAGGTAGGGCGCATTTGGAAGCTGGCTGTCTATGACATAGGAAAAAAGCCGCCCAGAGTTAGTGCCTTGTATGTCGTTTTCGCCAAGTATAACAGTGCCGTAGGCATCTCTCATACTGCATTTTATGTGAACAGTATCCCTAGTGGAGTCATTCACATAAAAGGCAGCTTGCAAAGCGTCATATCCGCTAGTTAGGTCATGATAAACACCGTTTTCGTCTGTAAAACTATAAATTCTAGTCAGCGCCACCTTGTCATACTGCCATGTCACCATATCATTATTAGTGTAGGTAGGAACGCCTTCCATCAAGTAATCAGTGCCAGGAAGATACTTAGTGCTTGTCCTTGCTGTGCCTAGTTCAGCATTAAGCATTAGGTTTCTATAAAATCTGCCTGCGTCGTTAGTATCTCCTGCAACTCCGGTATTTACCGACAAATAGCTGTCGTTTATTTGTAGCTGAGTGCTTATAAATATGATATCTCCCCTTTTTACCATATCGGCAGTTGCCATGCTGTCGCGCGTGCCGTCAGCGTCTATTACCTTTATGTCGCTAGGTTGCGGGTCTTTAAAAGTAAAGTTGGTGACAGATATCGTAATGCGGAAAGCAAACTTAGAAATATTCATTACATAGTTTGCGCCCCGTTTGTCAAAATTGTCTAAAGTGTACTGTATGTATGCGCCGTCATGGCATTCTGACAGCGTTATTGATTCGCTCATAGTATACTCATAATCTCTATCAGAGTAAGGCGATTCTGGAAAACTTACTGTTCTGGACTTGCTAACGGGTGTAGACTGCGTGCCATTGTTATAAGTAATGGTGGCGCTTGCATAGTCTGTGCCGTCTCCTGTGCCCATATTAAGCATATTGGCGTAAGCGTGAATCCTAACATTTAGCATAGGGTCATTAATTGCCTTAAATAAGTTAGAGCCAGACAAAATTGGCACATTTACAACAATGCTAGCGTTTTCTGGCACTTCGTCTGGATTGTTATACATAAAGCCCATATGCTCATAAGTGTCATAGGTGCTTGGATTGCTTGAGTCATAAGAGCGGTTTTGCCCTTTTGGCACATTGGCATATTTCAGCGCAGGAAAACCTTGGTCAGTAACTTGGGTAGACACATGAATATTGTTAATGTTGTTAAAGATAAAATCACCATAACTAGTGTCATCAGTGTAAGAGTGGTCATGGCTTGTAAGCAAGTTGTCGTAAGTGTGAGTGCCGCGGAAAGGCACGGTGTCATAGATGTTTAGTCCGCGATTGGTAAGTAAATTGGTGTACTGGGAAGGAACTGCAGCGTTGGCAGTCAAATTAATGCCATTTTGCGCCGTATATCCCGATAAAATAATGCCTATAATTATAAACGCCAACAACAACGGGGCTATAAAGACATATCTTAATCTGAATTTGTTGCAACAAGTCTTAGGCATACCTAATTACTCCTTATAAAGTTACAAATATATATTACTATATATATGTGCCGATGTCAACAGCCTAGAAAGCAAAAATTAAGGTCAAACAAAGTGATTTTTACTGCCTTTATCAACCTCAATTTGAGCGCTATAAAAGATGAATTTGGAAATTTATTGTAAATTTTGCTTGTCAATACAAAATGTTGGTGTTATAATACATTTTAGCAATCAGATGGCTTGACTGCTAATTCATAAAAAATTTATTACTTCAAGGAGGAGATATGAATATTAAACCATTATTTGACAAAGTTGTCATTAAGCAAGATGAAGTAAAAGAAGCTACTTCCAGCGGTATTATTTTGACAGGCTCTGCCAAAGAAAAGCCACAAGTGGCAACAGTTATCGCCGTAGGCGATGGCGGAATGGTTGACGGAAAAGAAATCGTTATGCAAGTTAAGGTGGGCGACAAAATACTTTACAGCAAGTATGCAGGCACTGACTTTAAGCTAGACGGAGAAGAAGTCACCATCATTCGTCAAAGTGATATTTTAGCAATAGTAGAATAAGATTTGGGAGGTAAAATATATGGCAAAACAATTCAAATATGCAGATGAAGCAAGAAAGGCGCTAGAAAAAGGCGTTGACACTCTTGCCAACACAGTAAAACTTACCTTGGGGCCCAAGGGTAGAAATGTAGTTTTAGAGAGAAAATTCGGTTCTCCGCTAATTACCAATGACGGAGTTACCATAGCGAAGGAAATAGAGCTTGAAGACGCTTTTGAAAATATGGGCGCTCAACTTATTAAAGAAGTAAGCACCAAGACAAACGATGTAGCGGGCGACGGCACAACGACAGCTGCTGTGCTTGCTCAAGCTATCATAAAAGAAGGCCTAAAAAATGTAGCTGCAGGCGCAAACCCAGTAGCTATCAGAAGAGGCATTATGAAAGCTACAGAAAAGGCAGTAAACGCTCTTAAAGATATCTCTAAGGGAATAAGTGAGAAAAACGAAATTGCAAGCGTTGCGTCCATTTCCGCAGGCGACGATACCATTGGCGAATTAATTAGCGACGCTATGGACAAAGTGGGTAAAGATGGCGTTATTACAGTAGCCGAAAGCAAAACTATGAAAACTGACCTTACCGTTGTGGAAGGTATGCAGTTTGACCGCGGATATGCAAGCCCATACCTTGTAACCAACCCTGACAAGATGATAGCAGAACTTGAAAATCCCGTTATACTTATCACCGATAAGAAGATATCATCTATACAAGAAATTGTGCCTGTATTAGAGCAAGTGTTAAAGAGCGGACTAAAACTGCTTATCATTGCTGAAGACTATGAAACAGAAGCGCTAGCTACTATCGTTGTTAACAAGCTAAAAGGCGTGTTTAACTGCGTTGCTGTTAAAGCGCCAGGCTTTGGCGACAGAAGAAAAGCATTACTTCAAGACATAGCCATTCTTACAGGCGGCACTGTAATTAGCGAAGAGATGGGACTAGAGCTTAAAGACACCACGCTAGACCAGCTTGGACGCGCTAAGATGGTAAGAGTGGACAAAGAAGACACCACCATTATTGACGGTCTTGGCTCACCAGATTTAATTGCAGCACGCATTAAGTCCATCAAGCAACAAATTGCTACTACAACTAGCGATTATGACAAAGAAAAACTACAAGAGCGTCTAGCAAAACTATCAGGCGGAGTTGCTGTTATAAATGTAGGCGCAGCCACCGAAGTAGAAATGAAGGATACCAAACTACGCATAGAAGATGCCCTTTCTGCTACAAGAGCAGCAGTAGAAGAAGGCATAGTAGCTGGTGGCGGAATTGCTTTATTGACCATAATTAGTAGCGTCAAGGAATTTGTAGAAAAGCTAGAAAGCGACGAAAAAACAGGTGGTAACATCATACTAAAGGCGCTTGAAGCTCCCGTTAGACAAATAGCTGAAAATGCAGGCGTTGACGGTGGCGTGGTAGTAAATAACATAGTAAACGCAAACAAGAAAAACTATGGCTATGACGCTACAAAAGACCAATATGTAGATATGATGAAATCAGGAATACTAGACCCCACCAAAGTCACACGCTCAGCATTGCAAAACGCAGCAAGCGTAGCAGCTACACTGCTTACCACAGAAGCGCTTGTAGCAGACATTCCAGAGCCAGCAGCGCAAGCTATGCCAGCAGGAATGGGCGGAGATATGTACTAATTCCTAAATTACCAAAAAAATGAAAAGGCTTCTAAAATTTAGAAGCCTTTTTTATTAACTAACATTTTATATTAAACTCCAACTAGCTTACTTACCATTGTAGCAAAGCTTTGCCACGCGTTTTGATAACTTATTAAGTCGGCACTTTTAACATAGATTTTGCAATTGTCAAGTGCGCTTATTTGAAAGCTATCGCGTGAAACTGTTGGCACAGTTACGCAGTTTGTTAAATCAATTTTTTTAAGGTTTACACAGCTTGAAGTTATGGCAAGCGGCGCTATATTTTCCACATTGGAAAAGTTTAGTTCTTCTAAGGTATCTAAATTACTAAAGGCAAATTGTGATATTCTTGTAAAGGTTGCGCCAGCGTACCCTAAACTCTCTAGACTGACAATTTTTGCGTCGCCTGTATACCTGTGATAGTGGTAGCTTTTTGCGCCATTTTCATTTTCAAAAACTAGCACTTTATGCTCTCCAAAGTTTACAGCCTCTTCAATTAAAAACTCCTTAATGTCTTGATAACAAATGATGTCTACATACTCTAAGTACCTTGATTTGTATTCGTTTACTTTACTTTGAGGTACAACGATTTTGTTGCCTAGCGTTATTTCCATAATGTCAAAACCTAAAAAGTCATAGCTTTTTTGGTCTAACACTTGATTTGCTTTTTGTGTATCAAGGTAAAGGGTAAGATTTTTTAAATAGCTTCCAAAAAATGCTTTATCGGCTATAAGGGTACAGCTTTCTTTAAGAATAATATCGCCCGTTCCGTACAAATTGCTATATCGGTTGTTTATACCAAAAGCAATGGTATCGGCATAAAATACAGCATATTGGTCTTTTCTTGGAATTGAATTAAGGTACTTAGAGTTGGCATCTGAATATAGCTTTGTGTCGTCAAATGCGTATTGGTAGCATTGTGTTACATTATGCGTATTATAGACGCTATCTAGTTCTTTACAGCCAAAAAACGCCCCTTCTAAAATTTCAGTGACACTATCAAAATCCACATTGTTTATCTTGGTGTAGGCAAAAGCGTATTGTCGCACTTTATCAATGGCGCTAGGTATGCCGTTCAAGGCTAAGTTTTGGCACTTATAAAATGCATATGCACCCACTTCATAAACGCTAGACGGCAAGCTAAGCGACGATAATTTTTCTACCCACGCTATTTCTTTTCCAAGCTCATTTTTTACCACCCCAAATGCGTTTATGCCCACCACTTCAAGCTGGCTTTGACCGCCTACAAAATTAACATCAGTTAAGTTTTTACACCCTGCAAATGCGCTATCGCCAATAGTTTTGTAGGTATAAGGAATGTTTACCGTAACAATTTGGTGGTCGTTATAAAAGGCGTTATCGGCAATGCCAATAATTTCTGTGCCGTTAGGGGTAAATTGGGGCAAATCCAACACACTATGGGGCAAGTTGTCATAAGTTAGTCCAGCAATAAGCCCGTCTTTTATGACAAAACTTGTTTCCCTTTGCTCTAGGTAGGCAAAAAGTGTTAAATTGCTATTTATTTCACTGCTTTGGTCAAACTTTTTGGTACATTCTCTATCGGTGTACCAGTGATGCACAATATAGCCTTTTATATAAGGCTCTGTGGGCAAGTTTAGATATCCGCCCTTAATTACCAAAATTGGCGTGCCGTAAGATTGGGAATTAAGGTTGGCAAGTTCATAGTTAGTAATTATAAAATTTACCGTAACTGTGTCGGCAAACTTAACATTGTCGGAGTCGTACTCTATATTGTCGTCAACATAAAGCGTACAAGTAGCTGACTTTTCGCCGCTTGTAACTGTTATATCCACTATACCTTCGCGCAAAGTGATTATGGTAGTTTTGTCCTTTACTTTTGCTATGGTTATGTTGCTTGTGGATAGTTCATACTCTGCTTTTTTTGGTCTGATTTTTACTTGCGGTATAAACTCAATACCGCTTATCACAGTGTATTCGTCATGGGAAAAAGATAGCTTGCGCACATTGTCACAGCCAGCTAAGACAGTTAGCAAAACCAGTATTATTGCAAAAAGAAACACAATACGCTTAGTTTTCATATTGGTATTATAACATAGTTTTATATTACTGTATATAAAATGCGCCTAAAACAAGGCAAAAAAGTCTAGGTAATTTTATCCTAAAACTATTTATTCTTCATAGTAGTAGCGGTTGTTTTTATTTTTGTATGGTCTAAAGATAAGTATAATAATAATGGCAAGCCCTACGCAAAGCCCCGATATTACCAATATCTTTACAAGGTTGGGCGTCACCTTTACTTTGCTGTCTGAATTATCTGGCCCTGGCTCTACATCTGCTTGCGGTTTTTGCTCTGGCACAAAGCTAGGTATAACTAAATTGGGTTGATTGGTAAACTCTGCCCTTATATAGCCGCAAGTTTCGTTATACTTTACATAGTACCACATCTCACCCGATGGATATTTTCCTAAGAATATCAAGCTTTCGCTTGTAGGCACTTCAATATCTTCGCCACCGCTATCCATAGTGCTTTTTAACTTAATTCCTGTAAAAATGCGATACTTTTCCGCAATCTGTATATCCTGAATAGTGCCAGTGGGTGTGGCGTGATAGCCAACTGACGACACTTTAGTTTTGTCCACCTTGCCGTTTACGCCGTTAAAGCTGACATAGTAATAATTATCGTCTAAGTTTTCTATTTTGGCATAATAAGTTTCGGGCAGCAAAAAAATTCTGTTACCCGATTCTTTATCCAACAGCCAGACTTCCCCTTGTACCACGATGTAAGGAAAGTCTAAAGCAAAGGCTTCTTGCTGTGGAAAGAACATGGCAATAAGATTTATAAAGATTATCATTACAATCAATATTACTTTTTTCATTACTAAATCCTTATCCAGTAAATGTAATTGTAGCAAAATTAAAGAATAGGATTTTGTTTTTTATTGTAACATAATAAGATAAAGTGTAAGGCTGAAAATGAAAATTTTAAGTT
>JAAYOD010000043.1 GCA_012520515.1 Clostridiales bacterium | reverse complement strand
AGAAGCATACGACCAGGAATTGTTGACACAAGAGGACTTGAAAAGCATCGCATATTATCATAATGGCGCAAGCGAGGACGAGAGTTTTGAATCAATTCCTAAAACGCCGGAGATTTTAAGTAAGAAAACAGAAAAAGCCATAAAAGAAACAAGGGCTTATAATTTGCGTACCCGAAGTTCCAATCCGATTTCAAAGGCAAAAGCAAAAGATGTTACAATACTTAGCTATCACGGCACTTATAATAATTGCGTCGCATTAATGATGGACGATGTTTACCATGATTATACCGATGCATTGAGAGAAGTTACAATTGCCGGAGTGTTATTCCGTTATAGTAACAGTAACAGCATAATAGTTTTTAAAGAAAAATAGACTTATAAAATTTAAAACATAAGTGAAATAAGGAGGAGTAATTTTTATGAAAACATTTAAGACTAAATCAATCAAAGTACTTATCTTGACAATAGGCTTATTGTTAGACAAGCGCCGCAAAAGTATATTGAGAATAACCACCCTGCTATCATAGATAGGACTACGTGGAACGCTGTACAGGCAGAGAAAGAGCGCAGAATAACGCTTAGAAGCACAGAGGAAACAGGCAAGGGCAGATACTCAGGGATGTACGCATTTAGCGGTAAAATTGAGTGTATGATTTGCGGGTCTGTCTATCGCCGTCATCACATAAGCGGCGACAGGGCGTGGACTTGCAAACAACATATTAAGAAAGCGGCGCTCTGCCCTGCGATGCCTGTAAGAGAGAAAGTGATTGAAGAAGAGTTCGTAAAAGCGCTTAACGGCTTAGTGAAAAATCGCGATGAAGTTGTTAAAGTGGTAGGCGAATCGGTAAATCGTGCCTTAGCGGAAACGGGCGAGGATATAGATAAAAGCGAGGAACTCCGCAAGATTGACGGTACAATAGAAACGCTGCAAGAGCAGATATTAGAAATTAATAAACAGCGCGTCAGGCGGGAAATTGAACAAGAGAAGTATAACAATGACAGTAGAAAGGTTATGTCAAAACTCGATAAACTGTTTGTAGAGCGCGATAAGATACTCTCAGAGCAAAAGACAGCGACGCTGAGCAAAGCCTTTCAAGCGGTGGTCGCTGAATTTATAAGCAAGGCAGGCGAGCAAGCAGAGTTCGATAAGGACATATTTACAAGGTTGGTTGATAAGATTTGCATAAAGGGCAGGGAAAAGATAGTATTTGTAATGAAAGATGGGACGGAGGTGAAAAGAATATTTGAATAATGATTTGACAAAAGTGAGAATATGTTATAAAATTATAACATAATATTATAAGTATATAACACGGGAGTATTAAAATGAAAAAACACATTGCGCCAAATCAAGTCTTTATATCATTATTTACCTTTTCGATGCTTTCTCTCCTATATAGTGCCTCCGCAGTGAATTTCGAAAAGAGTTTAAGTTTTTGGTCTATTGCGTTGCTTGTCTTAAGTTTAATATGTTTAATAATAAAACTGGTTTTTGTAATAAAATATACGCGTGAAAGTAAAGCAAGGCAAGCCGATGAATACACCACTGCTTTGTTGCATAGAGCAGGTTATTACACCTATATAACCGTTGCTTTCTTAATAAGTATGCTGTTTATAGTTGTGAATGTTTTTATGCTGCTAAACCGTAGCGCTGTTAATTTAGAAAGTTTTCTCAATGTAAAAGTTATATTAGGCGTTATTGCGATAGTGCAACTAATAGGCTCTGCTATGTTTGTTTCGTATTACTACTATATTAACAAAAAAGGCGAGTGTAAAAATGAGACTAAGCAATAAAATTAGAGTCTTTAGAGCGGAATACAGCTTATCCCAAGAAGATTTAGCTAATAAAGTCGGTGTCCGCAGAGAAACTATCGGTCATTTAGAGAGCAACAAATATATGCCTTCTTTAAAACTGGCATACGACATAGCAAAAATCTTTGATAAAAACATAGAAGAAGTTTTCTTTTTTGATGATTAAACTTAAAATAAAAATTAAATAAACAGAAACCGATTTATTTCAAATTTAACACAAAACAAAAAGGAAAGCTGCCCATCAGTTCAAACCATAAACTCCTAAAATTGCAGAGTGAGTGGCGAACATAAAGGAATAAATGT
>JAAYOD010000042.1 GCA_012520515.1 Clostridiales bacterium | reverse complement strand
TTGATTAAGAGTCAATTGCTCTACCAACTGAGCTAAAGGCACATACCCTTTTGTCAAATGGTTTTATATATTTTAGCACTATTTTTAACAGTTGGCAAGCGATTAAATATAACTTTTCAATAAAAAATGGGTACTAAAAATGGGTACTAAAAATTGCACTAAAGTGCTGATAGCTTAAGTTTAATTGGAGTTATGCCAAAATGAGTTTGATATTATTATATAAATGAGCAAATCTTCATTATATTAGCTAAGTTTTTATTAAATATTCACATACTTAATGTAAATGGGGTGAGAATATGAGAAAAACTTCTACCAAAAAGGTTAAGGCTAGACCTGTTGATATTAGCAATATGGAAATGAGTTTGAAAGAGTCTGCCGACACTACAAAACTAATGTATAATCAAGATATTGATGAAGAGTTAGACCCGAAATAAATTTTTGTGCCCGTACTGTTTGATTTTCTGCATTTATCCTTTACTTTAGATTAAAATTTTAATATAATTATACTTAGAATTTTTTTTCCAAAGGAATAATTAATGAATCTCAAAAGAATTGAAGCATACGGTTTTAAGTCATTTGCCGACAAGATGGTATTAGATTTTAATACTGGCGTTACTTGTATTGTCGGTCCAAATGGTTGTGGCAAGAGCAATGTTAGCGATGCAATAAGGTGGGTGCTTGGTGAGCAAAGCAGTAAAAATTTGCGTGGCAAAAGTATGCAAGATGTTATTTTTAGCGGTACAGAAAGCCGTAAAGCAATGGGGTACTGCGAAGTTAGCCTTATTTTTGACAACACAACAAGAACTTATGCTATCGATATCGATGAAATTACCATAACGCGTAAGCTTTACAAAAGCGGTGAGAGTGAATATTTTATTAACAAAGAAAGATGCAGGCTTAGAGATATAGTCGATTTGTTTAGAGATACTGGAATAGGCAAAGACGGTTATTCAGTGGTAGGTCAAGGTAGGGTGGATTCTTTTATTAACGCTAAGCCCGAAGATAGACGGGCTATTTTTGAAGAAGCGGCAGGAATTAGCAAGTATCGTGAAAAAAGGCGAGAAGCTGAAAGGAAACTTAATAGAACCCAAGACTATTTGCTAAGGGTAATGGACAAGATAGAAGTCTATGAAAAGCAGATAGCGCCACTAGAAAAACAATCTAAAGATACCCTAAAAGCAAGAGATTTGCGCGCGCAACTAAAAAATATAGAAATCAACAATTTTATTTATCTAAGCAATCACACAGCCAAAGAAAAAGCAAAGCTAACAGAGCAACTAGACGATGTCAACAAAAAGATAGCTACAAATCTTAGACATAGAGATGAAACAGAATTAAAATTCCAAGCTAATGCCAATGAGCTTAATCAAATGGAAAATCTTGGCATAGAACTAAATCAACGCAAAGTTGATTTAAGCGTGGCAATTTCCGATATTAAAGGCGAAAAAAAGTTGCTTAGCGAAAGATACAAAAACATTAAAGAAGATATCGATAATTGTCAGCGCGATATAAAAGATAAGTCTTCTGCCATTGCTAACTATGTTGCGTCCGTTGAAAGCGCTAACTTAGAGCAACAAACGGTTATGAAAGAGCTTTTTGACGCTAAGACGGAAGAAAAAGCATTAAGGGAAGAATTAGAGATTCTTGTAAAGAGCGTAGAAGAGCAAAAAAGAGAAATAGATACAGCAAATTCTATGTTGTTAAATTCTGCTGATATGTTAGGAGAAATAAACAGCGGAATAATAAAGTTAAAAACGGAAATCGACAATTTAGATAATTCTATTCAAAACAACAAAGCGGAAAAAGAAGAAAAAGCAAGAGAGTTGCAGGAAAATTCCAAACTTTTGCGTGAAATAGAGCAAGAAATAGAGACAATTTCTTCCGATAGAAAGGAAAAATCCGATATTAAGGATGAGATTGATACAAAGTATGCTCAAAGGCTGACGCTTTTAGAGGATAATCAAGATAAACAAGCTGAGCTTAGAGATACCATTGCAAAAGTAAAAGCAAGACTTGATACACTGAGCAACTTTAAAAATCAATATGGCGGTATGGATGATTGTTTAAGGTTTTTGGTAAATCATCCAGACCCTGCGGTAAAAGGCAAAATACATGGTGTTTTGGGCAATATGATAACGGTATCGCCCCAATATGCCACTTGCGTTGAAGTAGCTTTAGGCGCTAGCATAAACAATATCGTAGTTGAGACAAGAGAAGATGCGGCAATGCTTATAAATACGCTAAAAAATAGCGGAGTAAAAGGCAGAGTAACTATTCTTCCTATCGAAGCTATGCGTCCTAGACCTTTTGATGAGAAATTTATGCCCGCACTTGAGCAAGAAAGGTGTTTGGGAATAGCTGCTGACCTAGTTAAGTATGACAGAAGATATAGGCGTGTTATAGAGAATTTACTAGGGAGAGTAGTTGTTACCCGAGATACATATACGGCAAATAACTTAGCAAAGATGTATGCTAACGCTTTTCGTATTGTAACTTTAGATGGCGAATTTTATGCAAATAATGGTAGTATTAGCGGCGGCACTAGAGATAAAGGCACAAGACTGCTTAGCATGGACGCAGACATTGCAGAGTGTGAAAACCAACTTAAAAAAATGGCAAAGGCTTATGAAGTTATCTCCAATGAAGTTGACGAAGGCAAAAAAGAAATGCGCGACATGGAGTCAGCTAGCGGAGTGTTGCAAGGCATTATTCAAAAGCTGGATAAAGAGCTTGGGGTAATGGAGCAAAGAAAGGTTTATAGTAAAGAGTTATGCCAAAAACTAGAAAATGAAATTGCCAAACTTAATGCTAGCATTAAAGAAGCAGATAAAGAAATTGCCTTAAAGAAAAATTTGTATGAAATAGAATTAACTAAAGGCAGTGATACCAGCTCCAAAAGAACGGGGGCAGATGAACTTAGAAACGCTCTTACAAAAGAACTAGAAATTAGAGAGATAGCAAGAAACAAAAAGAATGCTGATTTTACCGAGGTTCAGTTTAAGGTAAACAATCTAGAGAGAAAATTAGACGATATAGAAAGGAGCATATCAACCAATAATCAAAGCATAGCTAGGCTAGAAAGAGAGATATTGGAAACACGCTCTAGGAAAGCAATATTAACGGCAGAGTTTGAAAAAATAACCAAAGAAATTGAAAAAATGAATGTTGACGATGCAAACAGTGAAGAACTTGTCAAACTGCAACAACTCATTGATGAAAACCATGAAAAAAGAATAAAAATAAATAAAGAACAAGAATCTTTACGCAAAGAAGAGCAAAAGTATGCCGATATAATAGGCGCATTAAAAGCCAAGCAAGGCAGATTGGAAGTTAGCCTTGAAAAAATAGATTCAGAGCTTAGCGCAGTGACGGAAAAGGTAAGAGAAGAGTACGGGCTTGATTATGAGAGCGCACAAGAGTACAAGGACCACGATTTTGACAATTCAAAAGCGACAGAGAGAGCTAGAGCCATAAAAAGAGAATTGGCTTCACTTGGCGAAATTAATGAAAGAGCGGTAGAAGACCTGGCTACAATGAGCGCAGAGTACACAGAGCTTAAGAAAAATTATGAAGATGTGCTAAAAGGTAAAGCTGACCTAGAAGAGACTATAAGAGATTTGACTAGCAAGATGGAGTATAAGTTTACAGAAAGCTTTGAAAAGATTAAGGAAAACTTTAGTCAAGTTTTTACAGAGCTTTTTGGAGGCGGAGTTGGAAAACTTGCGCTAAACATTGAAAAAGGGCAAAGTGTGCTGGAAGCAGGTATAGAAATAAGCGCTCAACCGCCTGGCAAGAACTTAAAGAATCTTGACTTGCTTAGCGGCGGAGAAAAGGCTTTAACGGCAATTGCTGTAATTTTTGCCATAATAAAGTTACAGCCTATGCCTTTTTGTGTACTGGACGAAGTTGACGCGCCGTTAGATGAAACCAATGCCAACAGATATGCTAGATATTTGCGTAAATTCTCCACAGATACGCAATTTATTATTGTTACTCATAGAAAACCTACAATGGAGCTTGCCGACGCACTTTATGGAATAACTATGCAAGAAAAGGGTGTGAGCAAGTTTTTTGAAGCTAATATAGCCGATTTATTGCAATATGTAAAAGCGGAGGAATAAATGGGATTTTTTGATAAGATTAAGCAAGGCTTGCTAAAAACTAAAGAGAGTTTTTCCAAAAAGTTTTTTGAAGTTTTTAAGGCAAAAGAATTAAATGACGATTTTTATGAAAATTTAGAGAATGCGCTTATCTCTTCCGATATGGGCATAAAAGCTACTATGGAAGTTATTGATTGCTTAAAAGAAGAAGTATACAAAAATAGAATAACTAATCCTTTAGAAGCAAAAGAGCTACTAAGACAAATTTTGTTAGACAGTATTGATTATATTGTTCCTGAGTATTCTTATCCGCTTGTTATAATGGTGGCGGGAGTGAACGGTGTAGGAAAAACTACTGCAATAGGAAAGCTTGCGCACTATTTTAAATCCATTGGTAAAAGCGTAGTCATTGCTGCCGCAGACACATTTAGAGCAGCGGCAAGCGAACAACTAGAGATTTGGGCTGAGCGCGCCGGGGTTAGGATAATATCCCATACAGAAGGAAGCGACCCAGCCGCCGTTGTATTTGACGCAATCGGCAGTCAAAAAGCAAAAAATACCGATGTTGTGCTTGTAGATACCGCTGGCAGACTTCACAATAAGAAAAACCTTATGGAAGAGCTTAAAAAAATAAATAGAGTTATTACAAGAGAATTGCCTGACGCTGATTGTCGTAACTATATTGTTTTGGATGCAACGACGGGACAAAATGCTGTAAGTCAAGTTGATATCTTTAACCAAGCAGTAGATATTGACGGCATAATTCTAACTAAGCTTGATGGAACGGCAAAAGGCGGAGTTGTTATGGCAATTAGCGCTGAATATGAGATGCCTGTTGTATATGTGGGAGTAGGAGAGCAGATAGATGACCTATTGCCATTTGATGCAGAAAGTTTTATTTCAGCAATACTATAAGGATACTAAAATTATAAAGGAGAAGGTAAATGGAAGAAGTTAGGGCATGGTTAAACTCCTTTTTGGAAAACACAGGATTAAACATTGTTACTGCTTTAGTCGCATTATTTGCAGGTCTGACAATAGCCAAGCTGATTTCTAGGATAAGCAGAGTTTATTTGCAAAAAACACCTATGGAAAGTACCACAATTTCTTTTGTGATATCCATAATAAACTTTACTTTATACCTAGTTATTGTTTTTGCTTGCATTAGTATTATTTTCCCTAAGGCATCAACACAGCTTATAGCAATTCTAGGAACTGCAGCTTTAGCAATAGGCTTAGCATTGCAAGGCAGTTTGTCAAACTTTGCCAGTGGAATAATCATTATTTTTACTAAGCCATTTAAGGAAGGTGACTATGTAGAAATAGGTTCGCACGCGTCAGGAATTATAAAATCCATAGGATTGTTGCATACAGAAATACTTTCTATCAACAATCAAAAAATAGTGATTGGAAATAGTAATGTTATGAATAGCACTATAACCAACTATTCAGCAAAGATGACAAGACGCCTTGATTTTACCTTTGGTGTGGGATATGGCGCTGACATAGATAAGGTTAAAGAGATTTTGATAGATATTGCTAAAAACCACCCTAAAGTGCTGGAAGTGCCTGAACCGCTTGTAAGGTTATTAGAACATGGCGAAAACGCTCTTATTGTTCGTTTTAGAGCATGGACAAAATCATCTGATTACTGGGACACTTATTATGATATTCAAGAAAGCGTTTATAAAGCCTTTCAAGATAAAGGTGTGCTTGTGCCCTTTAAGAAAGTTAAGGTACTGCCTAACGAAGAGGAGGTGCGCTAATTATGAAAAAAAGATTTTTTAATACGCTGGCACTCATTGGGCTTGTTGCCTTTAGTTTGCTGCTTGCCCTTAGCCTTTTAGATATTTTGAAATTTAACTCTTTACCCATAAAATATTTGCTTCTTTTAAGTTTATTGCTTTTATTTATAGGATTAAGTCAAGCTTTCAATAAATTTACTGATTATACCGAGGGCGTAGCGTGTTTACGCCGTGCATCTAAGACGCTTAACCTAATCAAATCAAAAGATATTCGCAAAATTAATTATGTAAGACTGCTCAGTATAAAAAACCAATTAAACAATGCTGAAGTATATTTAAAAAATGTTGTAGATAAGTTTGATTTGTACGAACTAGGGGCGGATTTAGCTCAGATTAATGACATTAAACACCATTATGATATAGGTAATAAACACAAGCTAAGTAATGAAATGATGGTAAAAGATTTGCAAGAAATAACTAAGTCTTTAGAAAAAGTCAGTGCTATAAAATCGCAAAATATTATGATAAAGTAAATAAATGTCGTAGAGCGTACATTGTTTTACTTTTGAAAACTTATATGATAAAATTATTAATTATTAACTAATTTAGAGTGAGAGGAACTATGAATAAAGGTTACAATCCTAAAGAAATTGAATCAAAGTGGCAAAAATATTGGTATGATAGCAAAGTTTTTAGCGCACAAGTAGACCAAAATAAAAAGAAGTTTTATGGGCTTATTGAATTTCCCTATCCAAGCGGAGCAGGAATGCATGTTGGGCACATTAGAGCATACTCTGGCATGGAAGTGCTAGCTAGAAAGAAAAGACTGGAAGGCTATAATGTGCTTTTCCCCATAGGTTATGACGCATTTGGACTGCCTACTGAAAACTATGCAATGAGCATCAAAACCCATCCGCGCATTGTCACAGATAGAAATATCAAAAGATTTAATGAGCAATTGCGCTCTGTTGGATTTAGCTTTGACTTTGATAGAGTAATTGACACAACTGACCCTGATTATTATCGCTGGACGCAATGGATTTTTATTCAGCTATTTAAAAACGGACTTGCTTATAAGTCTAAGACTTTGGTAAACTTCTGCCCAGACTGTAAAGTGGTGCTTGCAAATGAAGAGAGTCAAGACGGAGTTTGTGACCGTTGCGGTAGCGCAGTTGTGCAAAAAGAAAAAGATGTATGGTTTTTGCGTATAAGAAACTATGCCGAAAGATTGTTGCAAGGATTGGAAAAAGTAGATTTTTTAGACAGAATTAAGATAGAGCAGTCTAACTGGATAGGCAGAAGCGAAGGCGCAGAACTAACATTTACTGTCACTGGCGGGGATATTACCTATCCGCTAAATGTATATACAACAAGACCAGACACACTTTATGGTGCAACATTTTTGGTAATTAGTCCTGAACACCCTATGGTAAAAAGATTTGAAGATATCATTACCAACTATGACAAGGTGCGCGAATATCAAAAACAAGCGCTTATGAAAAAAGAGCTTGAGCGGACGCAATTAAATAAGGAGAAAACAGGCTTAAAGGTAGAAGGCATCTTTGCTACCAATCCTATCACAAATGAGCCAATTCCTGTATTTATGGCAGATTATGTAATGATGGATTATGGTACAGGGGCTATAATGGCTGTGCCAGCGCACGATACAAGAGATTATCAATTTGCTAAAAAATATAATTTACCTATTGTGGAAGTAATCAAGGGCGGAGATATTGAAAAAGAGGCCTATATAGCAAAAGATGGCGGAACTATGATAAATAGCGGTATCTTAAATGGTATGGAAGTGGAAGAAGCCATTGTAACTATGATAAAGCACCTAGAAAAACTAGGTATTGGTAAGGCAAAAGTTGATTACAAAATGAAAGACTGGGCATTTAATCGTCAAAGGTATTGGGGAGAGCCTATACCTATTATTAATTGTGCAAAATGCGGTCAAGTGCCTGTTCCAGAATCAGAATTGCCGCTAGTTCTACCCGACTTAGAAGACTTTTCTCCAACTGACGACGCATCTAGCCCGTTGTCAAAGTGCACCGATTGGGTAAACACAACTTGCCCTAAGTGCGGAGGGAGCGCCACAAGAGAAACTGATACCATGCCGCAGTGGGCAGGCAGCAGCTGGTATTTCTTGCGCTATTTAAGTCCAAAATGCCAAACGGCTTTAGTAGACCCAGATGATTATAAATATTGGGGACAAGTAGACTGGTACAATGGCGGTATGGAGCATGTCACACGCCACCTTATATATTCGCGTTTTTGGAATATGTTTTTATATGATATTGGTGTCGTGACCTATCAAGAGCCATATCTAAAGCGCACAACGCAAGGATTGATACTAGGAAGCGATGGCGAAAAAATGAGCAAGTCAAGGGGCAATGTTGTTAATCCCGACGATGTCATAAGAGATTATGGTGCTGATGTCCTTAGAACATTTATCTTGTTTATGGGTGATTTTGAAAAACCTGCTCCATGGTCGGAAGACGGCGCTAAAGGTTGTTGGCGTTTCTTAAATCGGGTATGGAATCTTATGTATATGATTAAAGAAACTAAAACTGACGATATAAATCTTGCTTTTGCAATTAAAAAAGTGTCTGACGATTATGAAAGCAATAAGTTTAACACTGCAATTGCCCAGCTTATGAGTACATTAAATCAGTTTTATCAAAGAACTACAGTAACTAAAGATGAGTTAAATGTATTTTTGAAGCTTTTGTATCCTGTCGCGTCGCATATTGCAAGTGAAATGTACGAAAAAATAAACAATGGCGCAAAAATAGAGAAATCTACTTGGCCTACCTATGATGAAAAAGACCTAATTGCGCAAGAGATTGAAATTCCTGTGCAAATTAATGGCAAACTAAAAGGCAAAGTACTTGTTGAAAAAGATGCTACACAAGAAAGAGTGCTAGAGCTTGTTAAAACAACGACAAATGCCCTAGAAGACAAGACAATAATAAAGGTAATATATGTTAAGGATAGGATTATCAATATTATTGCAAAATAATAACAACTAAGATGTTGTAAAGATATTATCCAAAAAAAGTAAAATACACCATAAAACATTTGCTTTTTACAGATAAAAATATTACAATTATCAAGAATAATATTCCATTAGGAGGATTTAATATAATGGCAAAAGTAAAAATTGGTATCAATGGTTTTGGCCGTATCGGTCGTTTGGTTTTTCGCGCCAGCTGCGCAAGAAATGATGTAATAGTTACGGGTATAAATGACCCATTTATCGATGCAGAGTATATGGTATATATGCTAAAATACGATAGCGTTCATGGCAAGTTTGACGCCGATGTTCAAATTAAGGACGGTAATCTTGTTGTAAACGGCAACGAAATTAAAGTATTTGCTGAAAAAGACCCAGCCAATATCGATTGGAAGAGCTGCGGCGCAGAATACATTGTAGAGTCAACCGGTGTTTTCACAACCACTGATTTGGCAAAAGTTCACATTGAGAAAGGTGGAGCAAAGAAAGTTGTTATTTCCGCTCCTAGCAAAGACGCTCCTATGTTTGTATGCGGCGTTAACCTAGACAAATATGATTCCAACATGAAAGTTGTTTCCAACGCTTCTTGCACAACAAACTGCTTAGCTCCTTTAGCTAAAGTAATACACGATAACTTTGGTATCGTTGAAGGTCTAATGACCACCGTTCACGCTACAACAGCTACTCAAAAGACTGTTGACGGACCTTCCAAGAAAGACTGGAGAGGCGGTCGCGCAGCAAGCGCTAACATCATTCCTTCTTCCACAGGCGCAGCTAAAGCAGTTGGTAAAGTTATTCCAGAATTAGATGGCAAACTTACAGGTATGGCGTTCCGTGTTCCTACCACCAATGTATCTGTTGTGGACCTAACTTGCAGACTAGCAAAAGAAGCTACCTATGATGAAGTTAAGGCTGCTGTGAAAGAAGCCAGCAAAACCACCATGGCAGGTATTCTTGGCTATACCGAAGACGCAGTTGTTTCTACCGACTTTATCGGCGAATCTAGAACTTCTGTTTTTGACGCATCTGCAGGAATTGCTCTTAACGGCAACTTCATGAAGCTTGTTAGCTGGTATGATAACGAGTGGGGATATAGCAGCAAGGTTATCGACCTGATTGCTCATATGTCAAAAGTTGACAATGCTTAGTTAAAATTTATAACTGATATTTTAATTGCCTAGCTAATTACTTTAGCTAGGCAATTTTTTTGTCTACAATGCTAAATTTAAGATAAATATAATTTTAAAACTATGTAAAAATAGTTGACTTTGAATATAGATAGACATATAATGTTAGAGAAGTCTAACATTGTACGAAATGTATAACAAAGGAGATACTATGCCACTAGCAATAGCCCCTATAAATACTGAATTAAGAGTTGTAAAAATACTTATGGAAGAAAAGACTAAAAGGCACTTAGAAAACTTAGGTGTTACTATAAATTCTGTCATTCGTGTTATATCTCACAATGGCGGCAATGTCATTTGCATTGTCAAAGATGGTAGAGTTGCGCTAGACAAAGATATCTCAAAAAAGATACTGGTAGCTTAAGCTGAAAGGAAAGGTGGTACATATGCTAAAGAGTTTGGAAGAATTTAGTATTGGAGAAAAAGGCATTATAAAAAGTGTTAGCGGAGAGGGAAGAGTGAGAAGACGCCTTTTTGATATGGGCGTAACGCCTGGCGCTGAAGTTATGCTTAGAAAAAAAGCGCCGCTTGGCGACCCTATTGAAGTTACTATAAGAGGATATGAGCTTACTCTTCGCAAAGATGAAGCTGCTTTAGTTACAATGGAGGTAAAGTAGTCATGCTAAAGATTGCATTAGCTGGCAACCCTAACAGCGGAAAAACCACATTATTTAATATATTGACAGGTTCTACAGCTCATGTGGGCAACTGGCCAGGAGTTACAGTAGATAAAAAAGAAGGCGTCTATAAAAAGCTAGATGAACATATTTTCATTGTGGATTTGCCAGGTATTTATAGTTTATCGCCTTATACTCCTGAAGAAGTAATTACAAGAAATTATATCTTGCAGGAAAAGCCTGACTGTGTAATAAATATAGTGGACGCAACCAACCTTGAAAGGAACTTATATCTAACCACGCAAATTATGGAAATAGATGTTGCTATGGTAGTTGCGCTCAATATGATGGACGAAGTCAAAAAAAGCGGCGCTAAAATTGATGGCAAAGCGCTTGAGAAAGAAATTGGTGTACCCGTTGTGGAGATATCAGCGTTAAAAGGAACTGGCATTGACCAACTTATGAAACGTGCCTATCAAGCTAGCAAAGAAAAAAGAAAAGGCAGCACTGTGCTAAATCATTGCGCTCTTTCTCACCTTATAAACGATGTCAGAATTGCTCTTAGCGCAAAACAGATAGACAATCCGCTGTTTCACGCAATAAAGCTTGTGGAAATGGATGAATTGGAAGTGGAAGCGCACAAAGACTTAGTAAATGTAGTAGATGAGTTTAAAGAGACATTTAACGATGATGTCTTTGGTAACGACTTTGAAGCTGTGGTAGCAGACAGCAGATATAAATATATTTCGCAGAACTTCTCTAAGGTAATAACTAAGTCAAAAACAACAGGAGAAAAGATGACCAAGTCAGACAAGATAGACAAGGTGCTTACTCATAGAATATGGGGAATTCCAATCTTTTTGATTATCCTATTTGCTATTTTCCATCTTACATTTAGTGAGGATTTTCTGTACCTTGGAGCAATGGGAATTATTCCGTTTGATTTTGTGTCCTTGCAAGGCACATTCTATGAGGGATTGTTTGGCTTAGGCTCTATTAATTCGCCAGGAGTTATTCTTTTTAACTTTGTAGATATGTCATCAGGCGGTATTATAGAAGCCATAGTTTCTGCTATGGATGGCACAGCAAAGTGGGCGGTTGGGCTTGTTAGCGACGGTATACTTGGTGGCATATTTGCCATACTTTCATTCTTACCGCAAATACTTGTGTTGTTTTTATTCTTTTCTATACTGGAAGATAGCGGTTATATGGCGCGAATAGCATTTATATTAGACAGAATTTTCCGTAAGTTCGGACTGTCGGGCAGAGCATTTATGCCTATGATAATGGGTTTTGGCTGTTCTATACCTGCTATTATAAATACAAGAACTTTAGCTGACGAACATGAAAGAACGGCAACCATTAGAGTAATCCCCTTTTTTAGTTGCGGAGCAAAATTGCCTATACTTACCGCTATTGCAGGGGGAATTGTGATGCAATTTGGAGTAGGTAATGCCGATGTCATTACATATAGTATGTACTTACTTGGCGTGATTGTTGCTGTTTTGTCAGTATTGCTTATGAGAAATACCACCATGAAAGGTGATGTACCGCCCTTTATTATGGAGCTTCCGCCTTATCATGCGCCGCAATTTAGAAACCTTATGCTACACCTATGGGACAAAGCAAAGCATTTTGTAAAAAAAGCATTTACTATAATACTTGCGTCTACCATAATAATTTGGTTTGTCAGTCACTTTAGTTGGGATTGGAAATATCTTAGCGATGAGAATATAAACAATAGTATTCTGGGCGGAATTGGCCAGCTTTTACAGCCATTGTTTACACCGCTTGGTTTTGGTTCTCAATTAAAAGAGTTTGGCTGGGTGTTTGTAGTAGCTGCAATAACAGGACTTACGGCAAAGGAAAATGTTATAGCTACTTTAGGCACACTTGCCGCAACAATAACATCAGGCTTTATTGCAAATGAAGCTTTGGGCGGCATTGATGCTGTTACTCATATGATAAGTGCAACGGGAATAACCATTCCTGCGCTGCTTGCCTTTATAGCGTTTAATATGACAACAATTCCTTGTTTTGCTGCAGTAGCTACTGCAAAAGCAGAGTTGCCAAGCAAAAAGAAATTCAACTATACAGTGCTGTTTTGGCTAGCAACATCCTATATTGTAAGTAGTATGATTTATATAATAGGCACTTGGTGGTGGACAAGCTTTGTCTTTGCCGCTGTCATAGCCGTAGTTGTTGTGTGGATTATGCAAAAAAACAAGTATCGCTCATGTCCATACAATATCAAAAAGGAGAAATAATATGGGAGCTATAGAGATTTTATTAATAGTGTTTAGCGCTATTGTAGTAGTGGGAACTATTGTAGGCGCAATAGTAAAGAAGAAAAAAAAGGGCGCAAACTCTTGTTGCGGAGATTGTAGCAGTTGTAGCTATTGTCCTAGTCAATTTAGAGATAAAGGACAAAAATAAGGTATTAAACAAAAAAAGTTCGGGGATAAATCCGAACTTTTATTATTCTGTCTCTAGATAATTGTCCATTGCCTTTATGGACTTTTGGCTGATGACATGTTCTATAGCGCAAGCGTCTTGGTCAGCGGTTTTTTCATCTACACCTAAAATATCTATTAAAAAATTCTTTATTGTCTTATGCTTTTTCCAAGTGGATTCAGCTAGCTGTTTGCCTTCCTTAGTAAGATAGATTTCTCTATATTTTTCCGTAGTAATTAGACCTTTATTCATAAGAGTTTGCATAGCGCTATTAACGCTTGCTTTAGATACATTAAGGCGCGCGGCAATATCCGATGTCCTAGCAAAACTTTTTTCTTTGCTAAGCTCATATATCGTCTCTAAATAATTCTCCATTGCGTAGGTAAGTTTCATTATTTAACATCCTTTAATTTATATTATAACACATACAGCGTAAAAAAGAAACAAATAGTTATTTGATATCATTTCTATATTCTTATGCAATAATGCTTAAAATGGATATTGACATGCTGCTTAAAAATATTTTATACTTATTAGTAGTGGTATTTAATAATAATTATGGTAATTATTTTTATGTGAGTTTTGTTGTAATTACAACATACAAAGTTCCATCTAAAGTAGTAGAATAAACATAAAGTTAAACAAAATTTTAAAAAAAAGGAGAAGCATTATGAAAAAATTTATTTGTATTCCATGCGGATATATTTACGACCCCGAAATTGGCGACCAAGAAGGGGGTATCGCTGCGGGCACAGCGTTTGAAGATTTACCTGAAGATTGGGTATGCCCTATTTGTTTTGTAGGAAAAGAAGACTTTGAACCAATTATAGAATAAGGAGGTAGCTATATGAGTATGTTTTGTTTTCAGTGTCAAGAAACAGCAAGGAATGCAGGTTGCACAATTAGAGGCGTTTGCGGCAAAAATGAAGAAGTTGCAAAACTTCAAGACCTGCTTATCTATACGCTAAAAGGCATTTCGCAAATTGTGATAAAAGGCAATGTTGATGTAAATAACCTTGAAAAGATAAACTTCGAAATGCTAAATAGTCTTTTTATGACCATTACCAACGCTAACTTTGACGATAAACATATTGAAAATCAGATTAGAAAAATGCTTGCGTTAAGAGACGATTTGAAAAAAGTTATTAATTTAGAATTGTTACATGACGCAGCAACATTTACAGTAGATACTAGAGAAGCTATGCTTGAAAAAGCGTCCACAGTGGGCGTTTTGGCGACGGAAAACCAAGATATGCGCTCTCTTCGTGAGATGATTACATACGGTCTTAAAGGAATGGCCGCCTATACCGAACACGCAAAGAATATAGGCAAAGAAGATTTAGCAATAAACGCCTTTATTTATAAGGCGTTAGCGGCAACGCTTGATGATTCTCTTACAGTTGATGACCTTGTGGCGCTAACGCTTAAGACAGGGGAATATGGCGTCAAGGCAATGGCTCTTTTAGATGAAGCAAATACATCAAAATTTGGAAATCCCGAAATTACCAATGTAAATATAGGCGTACGCAATAATCCTGCCATTCTTATTTCAGGACATGATTTAACTGACCTCGAGCAACTGTTAGAGCAAACAAAAGGCACAGGTGTAGATGTATACACTCATAGCGAAATGTTGCCTGCTCACTATTATCCCGCTTTTAAGAAATATGATAACTTTGCGGGTAATTACGGCAACGCATGGTGGAAACAAGTTGATGAATTTGTATCCTTTAACGGCCCTATACTTTTTACCACCAACTGTATAGTTCCGCCAAGAAGTGAAGAAGTAAGAAGCAGAATTTTTACAACTGGCTCAACAGGCTACCCTGGTTGCAAACATATTGTGGCAGATGAAAATGGCAAAAAAGATTTTTCAGAGATAATTGAGCTAGCAAAGACTCTCCCCGCTCCTAAAGAAATTGAATCAGGCAGTATTGTAGGCGGTTTTGCCCACAATCAAGTTATGGCTCTTGCTGACAAGGTTGTGGAAGCTGTCAAATCTGGCGCAATCAAGAAATTCTTTGTTATGGCTGGCTGTGACGGACGCATGAAGTCAAGAGAGTACTATACTGAGTTTGCTAGCAAACTTCCAAGAGATACTGTCATTTTAACAGCAGGTTGCGCAAAATATAGATACAACAAGCTTAACTTAGGAGATATCGACGGCATACCAAGAGTGCTAGACGCAGGGCAATGCAATGATTCATACTCACTAGCTGTTATTGCTTTAAAACTAAAAGAAGCATTTGGACTTGACGATATAAACAAACTTCCCATTGTATTTAATATTGCTTGGTATGAGCAAAAAGCTGTTATTGTTTTATTGGCGTTACTATACTTAGGTATAAAGAATATACACTTAGGACCAACGCTTCCAGGATTTTTATCGCCTAATGTAGCCAAAGTTTTGGTAGATAATTTTGGCATTGCTAGCATTGGAACAGTCGATGACGATATAGCTATGTTTATGGCATAAACATAATAACTTATGACCTAATAATAATTAAATACCGCCATTATGCTAATTGCATAGTGGCGGTTTATTGCTTAGCAATTTTTAAAAAGTAATTGACAAATGTCAGAAATTATGTATAAATAATAAATAGAATTTTGAAAAGGAGTTTTATTTATATGGCAAGACCTAAAAAATGGAGAAAAGTATGCGGATTGCCCCAAATTAATAGGTTTGGACCTTTGAATGGTTATAAAAATGACTCTGTTATTGTTATGACAATAGACGAATATGAAGCTATTCGACTTATAGATTATGAAAACTTTACACAAGAAGAATGCGCCGCCTGCATGAGTGTTGCGCGCACAACTGTTCAAGCGATATATCAAGATGCCAGAAAAAAGATTGCAACTTCTCTTGTTAAAGGTAAGATGCTGTTTATACAAGGCGGGGAATATTTGCTTTGCGATGGACAAGGCGGTCGTTGCGGTGGTAAAGGGTGTAAAAAGCATATAAAAGGTAAAGATTAAGGAAAAATTCTTTATGGCTAATAGCCACAGAGCAAACAATTAAGATTTAATAAATACAAAGGAGATAAAAATGAGTAAAGATTGTGGGCATAATTGTAAAGATTGTAAAGAAAATTGCAAAGAAAGGGATTTAAGGGAAAAACCAAATCAACTTAGCAAGATCAAAAAGGTTGTGGGCGTGGTAAGCGGTAAAGGCGGTGTGGGAAAATCCATAGTTACTTCCATGCTTGCTGTATTAGCTGAGAGAATGGGCTTAAAAACAGCCATTTTAGATGCTGATATAACAGGACCGTCTATTCCAAAAGCTTTTGGAATAACAAACAAGGCTGAAGCGTGTGACTTAGGCATATTCCCAGCAAAAAGCCATAAAGGCATAAAAGTTATGTCAATTAATTTGTTGCTTGAAAATGCTACTGACCCTGTCATTTGGCGCGGTCCAATTATTGTAAGTGTAGTCAAGCAATTTTGGACAGATGTTATATGGGATGATGTAGATATAATGTTTATTGATATGCCGCCAGGAACGGGAGATGTGCCGCTTACAGTTTTTCAATCTATACCCGTTGATGGCATAGTAGTAGTAACTTCGCCGCAAGAGCTAGTAACTATGATAGTGTCAAAAGCAGTTAAAATGGCAGGAGATATGAATATTCCCATACTTGGAGTAATTGAAAATATGAGTTATGCAATATGCCCTGACTGCCAAAAAGAAATTAAGATATTTGGAGAGAGTAAGCTTAATGAAATAGCTAAAGATTATGGCCTTGACATACTTGGCACTATCCCTTTTGATACAAAACTTGCTGCCGCTTGCGACAAAGGAATGATTGAGCTTTTTGATGGAACTTGGCTAGATAAAGCAATGAAAAAAATAATGGCATTATCAGCAAAAGAGAAATAGTTATGTCATATTATTCAGAAAAAGCAAAAGTATATTTTAGAGATGGATATAATTGCGCTCAAGCTGTGGTAGCTGCGTTTTGCGATAAAATAAATATTGATTTTGACATAGCCGTTAAATTGGCATCATCATTTGGCGGTGGAGTAGGCAGACTTAGAGAAATTTGTGGAGCAGTATCAGGCATGAGCATTATTGCAGGACTTCTCTATGGTTATCACAGCCCTCACGACATATCTGCAAAAACCGCTCATTATAAACTCATTCAACAGTTAGCGCAAGAATTTAAAGAAGAATTTGGCACAATAATTTGTAGAGAATTACTTGGACTTAGTGCTAGGGCAGATAGTCCAGTTCCTGATAAACGCACGCAAGAATACTATGAAAAACGCCCATGCGTACACATTGTAGCAAAAGCTACGGAAATACTGGAAAAGTGCATTAATGAAAAAGATTCAGAAAAATAACGGTAGTATGTAAAGGTATTTGTTATACAAGTACCTTTTTTTTCATCTTATTGTTGCATATTTTTAATGAAAGTGATACATTAAATTACACAATCTATTAATAAGGTGATATATGAAAATTATTATTGTGGGAAGTGGAAAGGTAGGATATAGTTTGGCTCAAAGTCTATCGACAGAAGGCAATGATGTCATTATGATAGACCATGATAAAGAATCTTTAGATAAAGCCTATAACTTCCTTGATGTTATGTGCATAAAAGGCAACGGACTTAGGTCTTCAACCTTAATAGAAAGCGGTGTTAAAGAGTGCGATTTGCTGATTGCAGTTACTGGCAGCGATGAAGTAAATATGGTTTGTTGCCTTACTGCCAAGAAGTTAGGAGCTAAGCACTGCGTTGCTAGAATAAGAGACCCAGAATATGCCGATGAACTTTTGGTTTTAAAAGAAGAGATTGGCGTTGATATGGTTATTAATCCCGAACGGGAAGCGGCAGCAGAAATCGCAAGGATTATAAAGTTTCCACCAGCTGTAAATGTAGAGATATTTGCAAAAGGTAGAATAGAAATGGTGGAGATTAAAGTTTCTAAAAATCTCACTATATGCGATTTGAAATTGAAAGAGCATAAAGGGAATTTTTATCATTCAGTGCTGATATGCGCTGTGCAAAGAGGAGATGAAATATATATACCCCATGGCGACTTTCTTATTGAAGGAAATGACCTACTATACATTATTGGAGAACATTCAAAGGTATATGGATATTGTAGAGAAATTGGCGTTGATTTCTATAAGATAAAGAGTGTGATGATATTAGGAGGCGGAAGATTATCTTATTACCTTGCAAAAAATCTTAACGAAATAGGCATTAAGGTAAAAATTATTGAAATCTCTAAGCAAAGGGGCAATGAATTGTCAGAACTTCTTCCTAATGTATTAATAATTTGCGGTGACGGTACAGAAGAAACTTTGTTGCACTCTGAAAGTATTCAGCATATGGATGCTTTTGTTGCATTGGCGGGCAGAGATGAAGACAACCTTATTACAGCTCTTGTGGCAAAGGAAAACGGCGTAAGAAAATGTATTGCAAAGATTAATAAGATAGCCCATACAAACTTACTGAATAAGATAGGAATAGATAGCATAGTAAGTCCTAAAATAGTTACGGCAAACCATATAATAAGGTTTGCTAGAAGTCTTAAAAATGCCATAGACAATCCAGTAAACACGCTTTATAAACTCATTGATGATAAGGTAGAAGCCTTAGAGTTTGTTGCAGATTCTCACACAAAATTTTTGGATATACCCTTAAAGGATATCAACTTTGTAAAAAACATAATGATTGCAGCGCTACTGAGAAAAAATAATATCATTATACCGCATGGTAACGATGTGATAAAAGAAAGAGATAGTGTGATATTGATAGCAAAAGACAAGACATTTTCAGACCTTAATGAAATCTTTATATCAACTAAAAGTAGTGACGAGAAAATATGAACTTCAGAATTATTATAAAAAGATTAGGCACAGTACTATTAATTCTATCAGCTTGTATGATACCTTCTTTGATAGTATCAATTATATTTTCTGAAAAGGGCTGGATTACATTTGCTACTCCTATCGCGGTCATCTTTTTTATTGGCATAGTTATGCAAAGCATTAAAGCAACTTCATCAGATGTTTTTATTAGAGAAGGGTTTGCAATAGTGTCATTTAGCTGGATAATAGTTTCACTTTTTGGAGCATTGCCCTATATTTTATCTAAATCAATACCTAACGCGCTTGATGCCATATTTGAATCAATTTCAGGTTTTACTACCACAGGCGCATCAGTTTTAACAGATATAGAATCTTTGCCAAAGAGTATAATATTTTGGAGAAGTTCTACCAATTGGATGGGAGGAATGGGTGTTCTTGTTTTGCTCATTGCTGTCATGCCAACAGTTAAAGGCAATAACTTATTTATCCTAAAAGCAGAGTCGCCAGGACCTTCAACAGAAAAAATTGTGCCCAAAATAAAAAATACTGCAAAATTATTGTACTTAATATACATTACGCTAACAATTATTCAAGTTATTTTTCTACTTTTTGGCGGAATGTCCTTATTTGATTCGTTGGTGCATAGTTTTTCCACAGCAGGCACTGGCGGTTTTTCCAGCAAAACAGCAAGCATAGGCGCATTTAATAACCTATATATAGAAATTGTTATAACAATTTTTATGTTCTTGTTTGGTATAAATTTTACGCTATATTTTTTACTATTAAAAGGCAACCTAAAAAATGTATTTAAGGATGAAGAGTTGCAATTTTACACAATTGTTATTATATTTTCAGTTGCACTAATCTCACTTAACACTTTTGGAAGAATTTATAATTCCTTTGGTCAAGCTTTGAGATATTCCTCTTTTCAAGTATGTTCAATCATAACAACCACAGGTTTTAGCACCTTTGACTATAACCTATGGCCCTTGTTTAGCCAAACAATACTGATTATATTGATGTTTACAGGCGCTTGCTCTGGCTCTACAAGCGGAGGCTTAAAATGTATCCGCATATTAATGCTGTTTAAGATTGCTAGAAGAGAAATATCAAAGAGAATACACCCAAGAGCAGTAAGCGTTATTACCCTTAACGGCAAAAAAGTAGAAGAAAAAGATGTATACAGTATTTTAGTATACTTGGCGGTCTATGCCATAATTTTGTTATTAGGTGTATTTATAATCTCTCTTGACAATAAAGATTTTTTAACAACACTAAGTTCAGTTATATCTACCATAAACAATATAGGCCCTAGTTTGGGAGCAGCTGGACCTGCTGGCAATTTTGCTCAATTTTCACCGCTAAGCAAAGTTGTTTTTTCCTTTCTTATG
This sequence comes from Clostridiales bacterium, assembly GCA_012520515.1. Lineage (GTDB taxonomy): Bacteria > Bacillota > Clostridia > Christensenellales > DTU072 > CAG-1782. The sequence continues at coordinate 43,219 of JAAYOD010000042.1, read as the reverse complement.
CTTATAGGCAGACTGGAAATGTATCCTTTACTAATGCTTATAGTTCCTAAGTTTTGGACAAAACAAAATATTTAAGAAAGCAAACTACCTTAGTTTTTGTTGCTCTTGCTTTTATGCAGTGTTTTTAGATATAATGGAAAAAAGAAGAAAGTATTAACTTGCAACTAGGAAATGGTATGAAAAAGAGATATTTACTTGTGGCGCTAACTGTAATTTGGGTTGTCGTTCTTTGTTTTGGATTTTGGGGTTGCTTTAGTACTGCCAAGAATGATGATTTTTCCCTAAATTTTATTGTTGAGGGAGAAGTATATCATACAATTACGACTAAAGGCAAAGAAAAGATAACTTTGCCGCCTAATCCATCTTTAAACGGTTATATATTTAGTGGCTGGTATTGGGATAACGATGTGTGGGAAAAGCCCTTTACGGCAAGTTCTTTGTTAGATACCAGACTTTCTTCCAATATGTCAGTTTATGCCAAGTGGGAAAATAATACTTTTACCATCTCTTTTGAAAGCAACGGAGGAAGCTTAGTTAATTCCATAACAAAAGAAGCAGGAGAAAATATTTCAGCGCCCACTGCGCCAACACGGACAGGTTATACCTTTGGCGGTTGGTTTGTAGACAATGTGACATTTAAAAATGAGTTTACCTTTAATGTAATGCCCGCTGAAGATATGGAGCTTTATGCAAAATGGATATTAGGCGATTCAACAATACCTAGTGAATATATTGTTACTTTTAATGCTAAAGGTGGAAGCTTGGTAGACTCTTGTACCGTTGCCCCTAATAGCTATGTCGAAATGCCTGAAAGCGTACGCCCTGGATATTCTTTTGATGGCTGGTATACAAGCGCCAACAATGGCATTACGCTAGATAAAAAATGGTCTTTTGATAGCGATGTAGTAAATAGCAATATTGTGTTATATGCAAAATGGATAGCTCATTTTGAATTGAAAAATGAGTTCAATAATTATGTCATAACCAATACAACAGATTTAAGTAAGAATTTTTCTCATATAGATATACCGCCTGTTATTGATGGCAAAAAGGTTACTGAAATAAGAGCAGCATTTGTAAATAATAATAATCTTACTTCCATAACCATTCCAGAAAGCGTGACCAATATCGGTCCTAATTCTTTTTTGAGCTGTAGCAATCTATTATCAATAAATATTCCCGACAGCGTAAAAAACATAGGGAATTTGGCATTTTCCGCTTGTATCAGCTTGACCACTATTACAATACCTAATAGCGTGACTAGCATAGGCACAGAAGTGTTTTCGGGTTGTGCTGCTGAAATATGCTGGGAAGACAGTCCGGCAATAACAACAATAGTTGACAAGACCTTTAAGGGATATAAGGGAGAGAGGTTGACTATTCCAAATAGCGTTAAAAGCATAGGCACTTTTGCGTTTGCTAATTGCGACAATTTAAGCTCAATTACAATTCCCAACAGCGTGACAAGTGTAGGCGAAAGTGCATTCTTAAATTGTTCCAGCTTAACCACTGTTACAATCCCTAATAGTGTAACTTCCATAGGCGAATCTGCTTTTTCAGGATGTGGCGGACTTGTTTCTATGTCATTGCCTTTTGTGGGAAAGGAAATAACGGCAATTTCCGACAAGGCATTATTTGGTTATATATTTGGAACATCAGCATATCCTGGCTCAGATGAGATAGAGCAACTTTGCAATACAAAAAAATATAAATATTATATTCCAACTAGTCTTGAAACAGTAACAATTGCAGGCGGATATTTAAAGGATGGGGCATTTTATAATTGTGTAAACTTAAAATCAATAATATTATCTGACAGCATAAAAAGCATAGGAGAGAGAGCATTCTATAATTGTTCAAGCCTTATTTCATGCAATATTCCTAGTGAGGTAAATACAATTAGTTCTTACGCTTTTTCAAAATGTAGCAGTTTAAGTTCAATCATAATTCGAGAAGGTGTGACGGCCATAGAAACTTACGCTTTTTCAGAATGTAGCAATTTAAGCTCAATCTCAATGCCTTCAAATGTCACAAGCATAGGTGATAAGGTTTTTTATAAATGCAATAGCCTTATTTTAATAGATGTAGATAATGATAATCCTAATTATAAATCAATAGATGGCAATTTATATAATAAAGATGCAACAATGCTAGTTCAATACGCAATAGGTAAAGATGTAACAAATTTTGAAATCCCTAGCAGTGTAACAGCAATAGGCAATAGTGCGTTTTCTTATTGTAACAGCCTTGAATCTGTCATTATTCCAAATGGAATGATAGCAATAGGCAGAGATGCATTTTATTATTGTCGTAACTTATTGTCAATTATTATACCTGACAATGTTACAAGCATAGGTTATCAAGCATTTTATTATTGTGACCGTTTAAATTCAATAACAATAGGAAAGGGTGTAAAAAACATAGACCCATGGGCGTTTTATGGCTGCAGTAGTCTTGGAGAAGTAAACATAACTGATTTAGCCGCATGGTGCGCAATATCGTTTGAACTTTATTCTAATCCCTTATATTTCGCTAAAAACCTGTACATTAATGACCAATTAGCCACTGATATAACTATTCCTAGTGGTGTAACAAGCATAGAAAATGGAGAATTTTATAATTGCGTGAGCTTAAATTCAGTCATAATACCAAGCAGTGTAGTTATTATAGGTCGTGAGTCATTTTACAATTGTACCAATTTAGCTACAGTAACCTTTGAAAATACGACAGGCTGGTATGAAACAGAGGACATATCAGCTACTAGCGGTGAGAGTATAACAGTAACTTTGCCAAAAATGAATGCGTCAAAGCTCCAAAACAATCATAAATACTATTGGAAACGCAATCCTTAAAATTATTAGTCAATAAGTAAAATTTTGCCTAAATTATCGATATCTCCAGCCCCTAGGATAAGTATAATATCGTTGGGTTTTATTCTTTCTATCAAATAACCAGCAATGTCAAGAATATTGTCATAATAATGCTTTTTTTTGTGTTCAATGTTATCAAAAAGCTGTTTTGCCGAAATACCCATATTAGGCGTTTCTCTTGCTGAATATTCTTTGCAAATAATTAAAGCATCACAATGGGTAAAACATTGCAAAAATTCAGAAAAAAGACTAAAAGTTCGACTAAAGGTGTGGGGTTGAAAAACAGCATAGAGCTGTCCTCTTTCTGCGAGTTTTTTCTTAGCGGTAGCTATGCTTGCATAAACTTCAGTAGGGTGGTGGGCATAGTCACTAATAACTTGCGCCCCTTGACAATAGCCTAATTTTTGAAATCTTCTTTGCACTCCTTGAAAGTTAAATATGCTATTTACCGCGCCTGGTAAACATACCTTAAGTAAAGTGCTGCAAATGATAGCAGCTGCGCTGTTAAAGACAGTATGAATACTTTCAATATTTAACTCAACATGACAAATTGGTATCCCAAAGTGTGCTAAATCGTAACTGTAACAAGCATCTGCTCTTTCTTTTAAATTGCTTATAACATAGTGATTATTTTTTTCTAGTCCAAAGGTTATGACATTTTTGTTATGAAACTGTCTGTTTTTATAGTAGTTGCTATCTCCATTGATTATTGCAATTTTGGAAGAGCTTACAAAGTTATCAAAGGTATCATATAATTCCGTTAGCGATTTATAGGTGTCAGGGTGGTCGCTTTCGGCATTTAAAACTATTGCGATATCAGGTTTTAACGCAAGTAGGCTTTGGCGATATTCGCAAGCTTCTGTTACAAAGTATTTGTTGCCAGAATAAAAAAAGTTCCCTATGCCGACAGCTTCTCCGCCTATATGCGCGCAAAAAGGGATTGATGCGTCCATTATTACTCTTGTCAGCATTGATGTAGTGGTGGTTTTGCCATGAGTGCCAGCAATTGCTATGGTGTTTTCAAACTGCCTTGATACTATTCCTAAAAATAAGTATCTTTCCATGGTTGGAATATTGTTTTTTTGGCAATAAATAAGTTCGGGACTATCTTTTTTGATTGCTGAAGAATAGACTACTAAGTCTACGCAGTCAAGGGCAGATAGCTCTGTGCCTACATATACTGTAATACCGTGGTCGGAAAGGGAGAGAAGCTTTTCACTAAAAACCTTGTCTTGACCGCTTACCTTAATACCAAATTTGGTAAGCAGCATGGCAATAGAGCTCATACTAATACCGCCTATACCTAAAAGATGAACTCTATGTAATTTAGTAAAATCCAGCATATATGCATACTATGCTCCATAATTAAAAAAAGTGACAAAAACAGTTGACTTTTCTTAGTAGAATAAATATAATTAGTAATGCATTTAGCTTAAGAGGTGATAAAATGAAAAAAAATATACATCCCGATTACAAAATTGTTGAAGTAACTTGCGGTTGTGGTGAGAAATTTATGTGTGGCACTACCAAGAACACACCTACATTGAGCGTGGAAATTTGTTCTCAATGTCATCCTTTCTTTACAGGTAAACAGAAGATGGTAGATACCGGTGGAAGGGTGGAAAGATTCCAAAGAAAGTTTGGAGCTGGTCTAAAATAAGCAAGCATACCAATAATCAAAATGCAAGTTATTTAGACTTGCATTTTTTTAATTTATATAATTTTGACAAGCTAGAATTATAATCCCTAAAATAAAATTAGGCATAGAGAAGATTTATGGAAAAGAAAAATAATTGCAACATAGGCGGACAAGCGGTGCTAGAAGGCGTTATGATGAGAGGGCCTTCTTCTATGGTGACTGCTGTTCGCAATCCGCAAGGCGAAATTGTGCTTGAAAGCTCTCGTCTAAAGCCACTTAGCCAAAAACCAAAAATTTATCGTTTGCCCATAATAAGAGGGATTATCAGTTTTGCTAACTCTTTTATTCTTGGCATAAAGATTATCAATAGGTCTGGCGAAGTGTTTGGCGATTTGCAGCAAGAAAAACCGTCTAAATTTGAAAAATGGTTGGCAAAAACATTCAAAGTAGATATGATGAGCGTTTTTGTAGTTATTGCGGCAATACTTGGCATATTTATGGGGATTGGTTTATTTGTGCTCGTTCCACAATTAATTAGCACAGCGGTATTTAAGCTAGCAGGTTGGGAATACCAAAGCTTTAAAATGAGAATTGCATACAATCTTTTTGCAGGTTTTTTGCGTATGGGCATTTTTATTGGATACATTGCGCTAGTTTCTCTTATGAAAGAAATAAAAAGGCTGTTTATGTATCATGGTGCTGAGCATAAAACTATTTCAGCTTATGAACATAATCTAGAATTAACTGTGGAAAATGTGCAAAAAATGAGAACTGTTCACGATAGGTGCGGCACAACATTTATGTTTATTGTCATGGTAATAAGCATATTGTTTTTTGCGGCTTTTCCCGTCGATGTGCTGGTAAATGCAGGCACTGTTGCTAACTTTATTGTAAGAGTGTTAAGCCGAATTATTCTTATTCCCATAGTAGCTGGAATAAGCTATGAACTTCTAAAGCTTTTTTCAAAGTACGACAACGCTATTACCAGAATCCTTAAAAAGCCTGGATTGTTATTGCAAAAGCTTACCACAAAAGAGCCACAAGACGATATGGTAGAAGTGGCAATTGCGGCATTTTCTGAAGTTTTGTTGTTAGAAGAAGATAAGGATAGACAATTGCAGTCTTTTGTAACTTATTCTACCGTAGATAAAATAATTCAAGACCTTTTGCAAATTATTGAGCATAAAAATGAAGCTGAACTTATTGTTATGAGCGTGCTAGGAGTAAAGACAAAAACAGAGCTTTATGATGGCAGGCGGGTAGATAATACGCAAAAAGAGATGTGCTTAAAATTCGCCCGCAGAAGACAAAAGGGCGCGCCCATTCAATATGTTTTGAACAACGCTTGCTTTTATGGCTATGATTTTTACGTGGACAGCCGTGTGCTTATACCTAGATTTGACACCGAGATATTAGCGCAAACAGCCATAAAAATATTAAAATATATACCGTCTGCTAAGGTGCTTGATTTATGCACAGGAAGCGGAGCTATTGCTATTACCGTTGCTAAAGAGTGCCTGTGTGAAGTGACGGCAACTGACATAAGTCAAGATGCTTTGGAAGTGGCTAAGCAAAATGCTTTAAGCAATAAGGTAGATATTACATTTAAACAAGGTAGTTTATTTGCGCCTGTTAAAGGACAAAAATTTGATGTAATTACTTGTAATCCGCCCTATATCCCTGACGGCGATATACCAAGTCTAGAAAGCCAAGTAAGAGATTATGAACCAATGCTTGCCTTAAAAGGCGGCCAAGATGGACTGGACTTTATAAAAGACATAATAGACAAAGCCCACAAACATCTTAATGAGCAAGGATTTTTGATTATGGAAATAGGAAAGGGGCAAGACCAATTTGTTGCAGAGCTTTTGCAAGAAAGATATGAAGCAGAGCTTGTATATGATTTTAATAATCCGCCCATTGCCAGAGTGGCGGTAGCAAAATTAAAAGAATTGGGAGAGGATAATGTTTGAAAGACTAGAACTTATAATTGGGAGAGGATAATGTTTGAAAGACTAGAACTTATGAAAAAACGCCTAGAAGAGCTTAACGAACTTATTGCGTTGCCTGAAATGGTGGCAAGGCAAGATGAGTGGCAAAAGCTTGTCAAGGAGCATGCTGCCCTTTCTCCCGTTGTTGATGAGTATCAAAAATATCTTAAGATAGAACAAGATATGGAAGATTGTCAAGAAATTATGGCAGACAGCGACAAAGAGATGGCAGAGATGGCGGAAGCTGAATATTATGAGTTAAAAGATAAATTAGATGGTACGCTAAAACAACTAAAAGTGCTATTATTGCCACAAGACCCTATGGACGACAAAAATGTTATTGTGGAGATTAGGGCAGGCGCAGGCGGAGAAGAAGCGTCACTTTTTGCTATGCAACTTATGCGCTTGTACCATAGGTTTGCCGAACGCTCACGCTGGAAAATTGAGGATATAGATATTAACGAAACAGAACTTGGCGGCATAAGAGAAGCTGTTTTTATGATAAAAGGACAGGGCGCTTATAGCAAGATGAAGTATGAGAGTGGTGTGCATAGGGTGCAGAGAGTGCCAGAAACTGAAAGTCAAGGCAGAGTGCATACTTCAACTGTTACCGTTGCAGTATTGCCTGAAGCTGTGGAAGTGGATTTTGAAATACTAGATAAAGATTTGCGCATAGACACATATAGAAGCAGCGGCGCAGGCGGACAACATGTAAATAAGACTGACAGCGCAATTCGTATGACACATATACCAACTGGTATTGTAGTAGCTTGCCAAGATGAAAGAAGCCAACTAAAAAATAGAGAAAAAGCAATGAGACTTATGCAAAGCAGGCTTTATGATTATTACCAAAGCCAAAAAGACGCAGAATACGCTGAATCTAGAAGAATACAGGTAGGAACGGGAGACAGAAGCGAAAGAATACGCACCTATAACTTCCCGCAAGGGAGAGTAACTGACCACAGAATAGGTATGACGCTTTATAATTTGACATCGTTTATGGACGGCGATATTTTTCAAATGATAGAAGCTTTGGCGCTAGCTGACCAAAATGCAAAATTAAGCACTTTTGATAACTGATAAATAAATGAAAATAAGGAGCATATTATGCTGACAACAAATGAGGTATATTTAAGTGAAAGGTCTCATGTATTAGAAGAACATAGCTACAATTATGAACTTCAAGATGTCGATAAGCCACAACTTTATCGTAACTTTTTTGACTATACAAGCATTCCTAAGGTTGCATTTAACTTCCGCAGCGTGCCGCTTAATTGTCCTAAAGAAATTTGGATAACGGACACTACTTTTAGAGATGGTCAACAGTCACGCTCACCTTATACAGTAGAGCAGATAGTGGAAATCTTTAAGATGCTAAGTAGATTGGGCGGAGAAAAGGGAATAATCAAGCAAAGCGAATTTTTCTTATACAATGAAAAAGATAGATTGGCAGTTAGAAAGTGTCAAGAGCTAGGATACAAATTTCCCGAAGTTACTAGCTGGATAAGGGCCAATGAAAAAGATTTTCAGCTAGTTAAAGAAATGGGTGTTGCAGAAACAGGAATTTTGGTAAGTTGCAGCGACTATCATATCTTTAAGAAAATGAATTTAACACGCGCTAAAGCAATGGAAAAATATCTTGCAATAGTAAAAGCGGCGCTAGATGCTGGCATTAGGCCAAGATGCCATTTTGAAGACATAACAAGAGCTGATTTTTATGGCTTTGTAGTACCTTTTGCTAACGAACTTAAAAAAATTATGGACGAAAGCGGTATGCCTATAAAAATACGCTGCTGTGATACTTTAGGGTATGGAATCACATATCCAGGAGCTAGCTTGCCAAGAAGTGTTCAAGGCATAATCTATGGACTAAAACACTATTCTGGTATACCAAGCGCTCTACTTGAATGGCACGGGCACAATGATTTTTATAAGGCAGTAGTAAATGGAACGACGGCATGGCTCTATGGCGCAAGCGGTGTCAACTGTTCAGTGCTCGGAATTGGAGAAAGAACAGGTAATTGTCCCTTAGAAGCTATGTGCATAGAATATGCATCTATAAAAGGCACTACCGACGGTATGGACTTTACTGTTATTACCGAACTTGCTCAATATTTTGAAAAAGAAATGGGTTATAAGATACCTGCTAACACACCATTTGTGGGTAAAAACTTTAACACTACAAGAGCAGGTATTCATGCAGATGGTTTGCTAAAAGATGAAGAGATATATAATATTTTTGACACAGAAACTTTGTTAAAGAGAAAGGCAAGAGTTTCGGTTGATAGTCACAGCGGGCTTGCTGGCATTGCTTATTGGATAAATGGATATTTTCAACTAACTGATGAAGATATTATTGATAAAAAAGACGATATAGTGGTTGCTATGAAAGAGAAAGTAGACCAAGAATACGCCAATGGCAGAACCACTGTTATGAGCGATTACGAATTAAAAGAAATAATGAAACAAATAGATGTCAATTTTTATAGAAAGCTAAAAGCAATATCTGCTGGTATATCCAACAGTTAAATTTCCGCTTCTAAAGGGAATTAGATATTGAATGGTGGTATCTAATGTGTTACAATTAGATTAGTATAATTAAAGGAGAATTCTATGATAACAATTATTTATGGTGATAAAGGCACAGGTAAAACCAAAAAAATTATAAATTTAGCCAATGAGAATATTAACAATCAAAAAGGCGATGTAGTGTTTTTAGCGGCAACTAGCCGTTACAGAATGGAAATATCTTCAAGGATACGATTTATTGATGTTTTAGATATCGGTATAGCGTCAAAAGATGGACTAATTGGATTTGTTAAAGGTCTACTAAACGGTAACTATGACATAGAAACAGTGTACATTGATGGCATTTATAAAATGGCGCGCACTACTATTGATTCGGAAGAGATGGCAGAACTTATGATGGCTTTGGACAGCTTGTCAAACCATGGAATAAAATTTATCATAACAATATCTTGCAGCAAAGAGAAGTTGCCTGCATTCATTGCAAAATACATTAAAGACTAAGGGAGATTCTTAATGGATTTTTATAGCACTAGAGGAGATGGCCCAATTAGCGGCGCTCAAGCAGTGATTAACGGAATAGCAAAAGACGGCGGACTTTATGTACCGTCGTCATTCCCCCCAATAAGTAAAGAAGATATAGAAGATATGATAGACCTTGATTATCAAGAAAGGTCTGCTTATATTATGAGTTTGTACCTAACTGATTTTACTTATGAAGAGTTGCTAGAATATACAAAAAAAGCATACGCAAAATTTGAAGACCAAGACCCGTCGCCCATAACTAAAGTAGACGAAAAAACTTATATAATGGAATTGTGGCACGGTCCGACATTGGCATTTAAAGATGTGGCGCTTACAGTGTTGCCTTATCTGCTTATTGGAAGTAAGCAAAAAAAAGGTAATAACTCCAAAACCTTAATTTTAGTGGCAACTAGCGGAGATACAGGTAAAGCCGCTCTTGAAGGTTTTAAAGATGTGGAGGGAACAGAGATAATTGTCTTTTACCCCCAAAATGGCGTTAGCGATATGCAAAAGCTGCAAATGCAAACGACAGAAGGCAATAATGTCAATGTCATTGGCATTGACGGTAATTTTGACGATGCGCAAACAGCTGTAAAAAGCGTTTTTAACAATAAAGAAATAATTGCAAAACTAAATGAAAAGGGCTATGAATTAAGTTCAGCTAACAGTATTAATTTTGGCAGGCTTGTACCTCAGGTTGTTTATTATATTTCTTCCTATGTGGATTTGGTAGCCAATGGCGAAATTGAAAATGGCGATGAAATAAATTTTGTAGTGCCTTGTGGTAATTTTGGCAATATATTGGCGGCTTATTATGCAAAGCGAATGGGCATTCCTGTTAAACAGTTGATAGTTGCCTCCAATAAAAACAATGTGCTTACAGAGTTTTTCTCTACAGGTATTTATGATAGTAATCGTGATTTTTACAAAACTATGAGTCCTAGTATGGACATTCTAATAAGCAGTAATTTAGAAAGATTGCTGTACGAAATTATGGATAGAAATCCTCAAAAAATAAAAGAACTTATGACAGAACTTAAAGAAAGCGGCTATTATACCATAGATGAGGAAATACTAAATAATGACTATTCAGAATTTTTAGCTTATTTTACCACAGAAAAAGAAACTTTGCTGTGCATAGATAACTTTTTTGATGAATATGGCTATCTTTTAGACACCCATACCGCAGTCGCTGTAAGCGCTTATCTAAAGTACCTTAACGATACTTTAGACGATGATACGCCTACTGTTATAGTAAGCACAGCAAACCCCTATAAGTTTCCGCAAGATGTATATAAAGCTGTGAGTAAAAGTGAAGAACAAGATGCACAAAAAGCCGTCAAGAAACTATTTTTAGCAACAGGATTGGAAATTCCAAAGCAAATAAGTGAGTTAAAGACAAAAGAAGTTTTGCATACAACCAGCATTGCAAAAGAAGATATAGAATTAGCAGTACTAAATATACTTTTAGAAGGGAAATAAATGATACAAGGAAAGAAAGTAGTATATAGCGCAACGCAGCCAACTGGAAGCATTACACTTGGCAATTATATTGGAGCAATAAAAAATTGGCTTAAATTAAATCAAGAGTATTTTACTATATTTGCAATAGCAGACTTGCACGCCTTGACTGTAAGGCAAGTTCCTGCCGATTTTAGAAAAAGAGCGTTAAGCTTTTTTGCACAATATATAGCTTTAGGACTAGACCCAGAAAAAAACATTTTGTATTTTCAAAGTCATGTGCCACAACACGCAGAGCTGACTTGGATTCTTAATTGCTTTACCTATATTGGCGAAACGGGGCGTATGACGCAGTTTAAGGAAAAGTCTTCAAAGCATAATGACAATATCAATATGGGGCTTATGGACTATCCAGTGCTTATGGCTAGCGATATCTTGCTTTATCAAGCCGATTTAGTGCCAGTGGGAATAGACCAAAAACAACACTTAGAGCTTACTAGAGATTTAGCTATTCGATTTAATAACCTTTATAGTCCTACTTTTACTGTGCCAGAGCCTTATATAGGAAAACAGGGCGCAAAAATATTCTCTTTGCAAAGCCCTACAGAAAAAATGAGTAAGTCAGACCCAAATCCAAATGCTACTATTAGCTTGCTTGATGAGCCAGACGCTGTTATGCGTAAATTTAAAAGAGCCGTTACCGATAGTGACGGAGTTATTAAGTTTAGCGAAGATAAACCTGGCGTAAGCAATCTTTTAACAATACTTAGTGCAGTTACTGATAAAGGAATTGCCGATATAGAAAAAGATTTTGCAGGCAAAGGATATGCCGAACTTAAAAAAGTAGTTGGCGAAGCTGTTGTTGAGTTTTTGCAACCTATTCAAAGTGAGTATAATAGGCTGATAGCTGATAAGGCGTACCTTATGAGCGTAGCGAAAGACGGAGCGGAGAAAGCGCAAGCAATAGCGCGTCGCACTTTATCAAAAGTTTATAAAAAAATTGGTTTGGTGCAGCTATAATGTTTGGATATGTGATAATAGATAAACCTAATATTTTGATAAAGGATTATCAAACATATCGCTCTTATTATTGCGGACTGTGTAAGTCAATTGGAAAGCGCTCTGGCCAAGCTATGCGCCTTACGCTAAATTATGATATAGTTGTGCTTGCGCTAATTGCCCATAACTATGAAAATAAGACGCCGGAATTTAGCAAAGGCAGATGCTTTGTTCACCCGCTAAGAGGCATATCTTATGTAAAACATAATAATATTTTAGCAAAAATTGCGGATATAAACACTATACTTGGGTATTATAAAATTTATGACGATGTGGTGGATGAAGGCAAGCATAAATTATTAAAAACCGCGCTTACGCCATACTTTAAAAAGGCAAGAAAGCGTTTGCCTGAGCTTAGTAAGCAGGTTGGCGAAATTTATGACAAGCTAAGAGCGTATGAAAAGCAAAAAGCTGATGAAAATGTTCTTAGCGATTGCTTTGGAAGCTTGATGATAAAAGTAGGTGAGTGTTTAACTGAAAAATGCGACAATCATTTGCGTGAAATGTGTTTTTATTTAGGCAAATGGGTATATGTCATAGATGCGTTTGACGACTTACAAAAAGACTTTGAAAAAAATAATTATAATCCTTTTTTGAGAGATGTTACAAAATGGGATGATAGGATTTTTGAAAATGTTGCAACCAGGTTTACTTGGATAACTAATGAATGCATAGACAAAATTATTAGTGTTTATGAGATGATGCAAATAAATGTTAGCGAAGGGACATTAAGTAATATAATCTATAAGGGATTACCTGCCCGAACAGAATTCGTTTTAAATAAGAGAGGTAAAAAATGTCAAAAAATCCGTTTGTAGTTTTAGGAGTTAGTGAAAATTGCACTCAAAATGAATTGTTTGATGCATATAGAGAGCTAAGAAACAAATACGCTGACTTGAGATTTGCCGAAGGTCAGGAGGGCACAGACGCTTGCGCTAAGCTAGAAGAAATAGAACTAGCTTATAGAGAAGCTAGCGATATTTTGCGCAACAGATATAATGTAAAGTATACAGGCAGCAATTTGACCGATGTGGAAAATGCCATAAAGGCAGGCAATATGGAAGAGGCTCAAAGCATACTTGATAATTGCCATGAGCGTTCAGGGCAATGGCACTATTTGCAATCTGTAATTTTCTACAAGAAAAATTGGCTGTCAGATGCGCTTAAGCAATTAGATTTTGCTTGCAACTTAGAGCCTAACAATCAAAAGTTTGCTGAGGCTAGGCGCAATATGCTTAACAAGATGAATGAGAATACCGCAAAGCAAAATACATCTTATTATCGCAACGATAATCATGATTCAAACAGGTCTTATTCAAGAGAGCCAGGCCAGCGCTATCAAAGAGGTTTTACAGCTTGTGATTGCTGTTCATCACTAATTTGCGCTGACTGCTGTTGTGAGTGCATGGGCGGCGATCTTATCAGTTGTTGTTAAGAAATGAAAAGAGATATAGGTATAAGATTTGCTCTTGCGGGAGTGGGCGCGGCTTTGTCCATAATATTTATAACTCTGTCATATTTTGTTAAAAATTTAAGCCTTTCTTTTACAGTTATGGCATCGGTAGGAGTTATGTTGCCCTTGACAAAGAATTATTATAAAGAAGGGCTTTTGACTTGCATAGCGTCAGGCGTTATTGGCTTTTTTATAGCCAATATAAATGTTATACCATTTGTTTTAGCCAGCAGTTTTTATGTGGTATTTACAATCTTTTGGCATAATTCTAATTTTAATAAAATAATGGGAATTTTAATAAAAATACTCTATTCGTTTTTAGTGTTTTTTGTGCTTTATAAAGTAGCTAGCCTAATTATCATAGATTTTGATAGACTTTCAAAATTGAATGCCTTAAACCCTGCAGTACTATATATTTTATTTAATATTGTATTTACGCTTGCCTTTGTAGTTTATGATTTTTTGATAATACAAACCTATCAGTACATAAAAAGTTTATTAGGTAAAGTGAGCAAGAAGTAAGCTATATGATATCTTGAGCTTGCCTTACGCCAACTTCCATCATATTTTCCACAAAATCATTGCAAATAAAATAATAAATAGTTTTTCCTACTCTTCGGCAGTTTACGATATTGCCTTTTTTTAGTACAGATAACTGGTGGCTTACCGTAGTTTGATTTAGCTTAAGAAGCTTGCTAATATCACTTACGCATACTTCACAAACAGAGAGCAGACTTATAATTTTTAGCCTAGTATTGTCGCCAAATATGCGAAAAAAACTTGTCATGTCAGTAAGCACTTTTTCACAAGGCAAATATTGCTCTACTATCTCTTCAATTCTCATATACAAAATACCTCTATTTATTTCAGTATACCAAGTCACATTTGCGAATACTGTTGCATATTGTAGTATATCATTGAATTTAGGAGAACTATTATGTTTGGAAATAATTCACTTCCTATATTACTATTGTTGCTTTTGAGCGGCAACGGTTGTAATGGTAACAACAATAATGATAGATGCTGTGACAAAAATGCGCTTGCTATGTGTCTTTGCTTGCTTTGCCTATGCGGTGACGATAACAATAGCGGCTCTTGCGGTTGCGGTTGCGGTGATTTTGGCGGTTGCGGCTGCGGTAATATTACCTGATGCTTGAAAAATCTATTAAATTTTAGTATAATTGATACATATGATAAAATTTTATGAGTATATAGATGGTAGATTTTGGTAATGATTGGAATGATGTATTAGCTGGGGAGTTCGACAAAGAGTACTACCGCATTTTGCGCGGTTTTCTCAAACGCGAATATTCTGAGGAAATCATATATCCCGATATGTATGATATTTTTCAAGCTTTTAAATCTACCGCTTATAGTGATGTAAAAATTGTTATCGTCGGTCAAGACCCATATGCGCAACCAAATCAAGCGCATGGTCTTTGCTTTTCTGTTAAGCCTGGCGTCAAGATACCTCCTTCACTAAAAAACATATATAAAGAAATAAATGACGATTTAGGTATCCCTATTCCCCAAAGCGGATACCTAATGTCATGGGCGAAACAAGGTGTGCTACTCTTAAACACCATATTGACGGTAAGAAAAGGTCAACCGCTTAGCCATAAAGGATATGGCTGGGAAAAGTTTACCGACAATGTTTTTAGAAAGCTAAACGAGAGAAAAGAGCCTATTGTTTTTATGCTCTGGGGCAATCCAGCAAAGAGCAAGGCAAGCTTAATAACTTCGCATAGACACATAATATTAAAATCATCTCATCCGTCGCCGTTAGGGGTTCATCGCGGTTTTTTTGGGTGCAAACATTTTTCCAAAGCAAATGAGATTTTACTTAGCATGAATCAAACTCCTATTGATTGGAGAATTTATTGAATCTACTATTGATTTTTTACCCTTATAATAGTATAATACAATATAGAACATATTATAGGAGCTGCATTAGTGCGAGCGAGCGTTAAAGCGTATTATAAAATTTTGCTGATTTTTGTAGTTATTGGCATAGCTTTTTTTGCTGTGTCTTGCAGCATTGACATAAAATACGCAGACCCCAAAGTAGCTGCTATTTCTATTTATTCTCTTTCCAAAGTTGACAGTTATGTAGCAGGCGACGAACTAGATATTAGCAACGCCAAAATTTTAGTCACTTATGACAATGGCGAACAAGAGGTTTTAGACCTTACTAAAGAAATGATAGACTTTTCCAGCTTAGATATGACTGAGCCGGAAGACAATAAGAAGGTTAAAGTCATTTATGGCGGAGCAGAGACTAGTTTTGTCATAAGCGTAAAAAAATGGAATTTTAGCAAAGTAGAGCTTACTTCTTTACCTCATAAAACTATTTACATAGAAGGTCAATCCGTTGACCCAACGGGGGCAGAGCTTAGCGTATATTACGAGGGCGACAATGTTGTCCCTATGAGAGTAACTGAAAATATGCTAGAAAGCTACTCAAACGCTGTTGGCAAGAGAAATATCAAAATTAATTACTTTGGGGCTGAAAATCTTATTTTTGAAGTGGAGTTTTTGAAAAAGGCAGCCACAAGGTTGGAAATTTTAAGAGAGCCACAACAGGTTTTTGTTTTCCAAAATTATGGTGACAAACTTTCCCGCGAAGATATGAAAATTGAGATAATTTATGATAATGAAGTTTCTGAAATTTATGAAAATGCCATTATGAAATCAGGCTCTAGCGCTGAAGATGTGTCTAGACAGCGAGCATTATGGAAGGAAAAAATAGACGATAATCTTTATATCGATATTGACGATTGGAACATAACAAGTAAGGTCGCGGCAAGAGTGGCATATAGAGAGCCTGGGTTAAATGAGGAAATAGAATATAAATATAGTGGCGTCGCAAAAGTAAAGGCGGGCGATATTGTTGATGTTTCCACCATACTTGCCACCACTTACTATATGGAAGATATCAAAAGCATATCTCAAGGCGTAGTTAGTGAGGTTTCCGATTCAACAATTATTGTCAGCAGAGCAAGAGCATACAAATGCAATGTGGCAGCGTCAAGGGGCAATAGGGTACTAGATATTGGCGACATAATATTAAAAGGGGAGCAAGTGGGCACGCAAGCAGGGGCGCAGGTCAATGCTGATGTCGCAGGGATTGTAGTTAAGAAAACAAACCAAGAGATTACTGTACTTGCAGTTCCTGTAAGCACCTTTAATATTGCAGTTAGCGATAAGAGTTATAAGTCTATGGAGATTATTAAGTTTCCATTGACTAATATACACGCGACCCGTGTCGATTCTGAAAAAATAATTCAAGGTGACACCCTTAATCTTGAAACTGGCTTAGTTAGAGTTACATTTGACAATGGCGAAACTGCAGAATACAAGATGAGTGATTCTAACTTTATCACTGTTAAGAACGAATCCAAAAATTTCCGTCAAGAAATCCCCGGATTGAAAATATTAGGAGCAAATGATGTGGGTAATGTTCCTGCTGGAGAAAATTATAACCTGCTTTATGAATTTGCCTTTGAAGACGGATATAGCTACTCTCCTGAACAGCTTAAGACAGTAGTTAGCGTGCTTGATGAAAATGGTAATATAAATGTTGCCAACAATCGCACAATAGTGCCTGAAGCAGGCAAAAATTATATAGTGTCCATTATGGTTATCTACATAGATAATAAAGGCAAGACCCTTATTAATGAAGCTAGCTATATGATTGCTACCGTAGGAGCGCCTACCTTGCCTGAAAGACTGGACATATCCGCTGCTGGCAGTCATACGCTTAAGATAATGTTTGCCGCAGTCGATGCCAACAGCATAACTTTTGATATCTTTGTTGAGCAAAAAGTACCTGTGCGTATTATCATTGAAGAAGGCACAGATAATATTAGTCAACACAATTTCTATCGCGGCGATTCGCTGCCATTTAGCACCATAAAGTATAAATTAGAGTACAGCAATGGGGATATTGACGAAATTTCCACAGGCGTTACCAAGAATATGGTATTTGATAAGAGCGAGCATATAAATGACGACTTTATATGCACGGAAATTGGCTCTAACCAATTTATTGAATTATATTGGCCAGAACATACTTCAGCGGAAAAGCTAAGGCTGTATTTTAATGTAATACCCTTGCCAATAAAAGACCTAACTGTTGTGGAAGACCCGCTAGATGTCTTCTTGACGGCAAAAGGTATCACCAATGGCGGAACAGCAGGAGTTACGGCAATAGACTTGTCGGGAGCAACCTTTTTGGTAAGCTACCTAAAAGGCAGCACTAAGCTTCTTCAAGACAATAACGATAACTTCCTTTTGACATTGTTTAACAACGGTAAAAGTGATATACTTCCAAACATTAAGATAGCTTATAATCCAACTGATGAAGCAAAGCTAACAGAAGAAGAGATTTATGGCGGGCAAAAAAAACACTATATAGCTAACTTGACTTATACAGATGAGTATGGTGAAACAGCCAGTACCCAAATAAAGTATTATATCGTGGAGAGAAAACCCAAAGCCATAAAGGTGAGCATAGAGCAATCTACGGCAGAGTGGAGCCACAAAATTAATTATGTACAGTGTGAAAACTGGGACTTTACTGGTATGAGCCTTATTGTATCATATGATGGTGAAGGCGGCTCTACCATAACAGAAACTGTGCCCTTAAAATCTTATATGGTTTACAAAACCGATACCGATAGTGTGGGTAATGAAATTCCGCTTATTATTCGTTATTTTGGAATGCTGGAAGAAACGCCCACAGTTAAGTTTAATGTAAGAGAAAGACAAGAGACAAGTATAGTGCTAGAGAAAAAAGGTAAATTTCACTATGTTACGACTGGCGAGGGTTTGGATTTAACTGATTATGTCTTCCGTATCACCTTTAACGCAGGCGCAGACCAAACAATAAACGGCATATACTCATTTGAAGGAAATGCCGTACAGCGTGGATGGTGGTATGAAGTTTATGACGCAGAAGTGCCGCTAGGCAAAACTGAGCCAGAGCCAGTGCTTGACAATTATGGGCGGCTAATTAGGTCCAATATGCGTGTGCCTGGCGATAAAATGATAAGGCTATTCCATACATCTGAGTTGGAAATCAGCGGAGAAGCAGGGGAAAAATCTTATAACATTAACTATATCGACTTTTATGTAGAAGTTGATATTAGGGAAACGCCAATAACTAGCATTTCATTTGACGACACCAATCAATATAAAGGAAGCGTACCTGTGCTAGGCAAAGTTGCCGCAGGCATGCCGCTTGTCTATACATATCTAGATACTCAAAGTTCAACGCTCAAAGAAAAGTTGCTGACTCTCCATTATGAAGATGGAACAAAAGGCTGGATAGAACTTAGCAATAAAAATGTCAGTGTCGATTATAGACCAGATGATAAGAGTTTGGGCAATCGTTCTGTTACAGTAAAGTATGATAAGTTTGAATGCAAGCTATTTGTAGAAGTTATTGACGCAAAACTTGAAGTTATAAATCTTTTGGACGCACCAACAACTAGCTTTATTAATGGCGACGAATTTTCCATAGATGGCGGAATTTTGTCTGCCACATATAAAGAAAAAGGTTCTGACCTAATGTTTACCATTTATGTGCTAATGAGCGATGATAATCCACTTTTAACATACAACAAAATTGATTGTATTATAGATGAATATCAAGCAAACGGTCAATATAATGGATCTGAACCAAGGACAATCACAATAGAGTATGGCATTCCAACAAATTATGCAACTACTTCTTATGAAATAATTATTTATAACAAGCAAGATGTGCTATTTAGTTATAGCGATGTTATATTCTTCTATGGAAACACTGCTGATGCCACAGTGACAGCGCACCAAACAATAGAAGGTTTTGTGCTACCCACTCATGATGACCCCAAAACGACGGAAGACGAAAGCAATCCAAATGCAATTAGGAAATACTATGTCAGCAGTGAATTCTTCCTTTATATGTCAAAAGAAGAATATGAAATAGCTAAACAATCCAACCCTAACCTAATTGAAATCGTGCTATGGGATAAAGAAAATGAAAGAGAAATTATTGCTTACTATGACCTTAATAATGTAACAAAATATAATGGAGTTCCAAGCAGACCATATGTTCCTGCTAAAAAAGGTTATAATTATTATATTCTAATGATGGTGGAAGGTAACACCTATTACAGAACGCGTAATTATTGCTACCAAACATACACCATTATTCCTAAGGTTATTGATGTTAATGTAGTAAGCGCCAATGAAAATGCTTTTGTTTATAGAGTGTTTACCAATGATAATCCTACTGCAATAAGGTCGCTTTATAACGATATAAATGCAATTAACAGTAACTGGACTTCGCAATACAGCTATATTCAAAAGATAGAGCTTGCAAGCCCCAATAAAGATTATTTTGAAATACTAATGACGGTAACTACTCAATACAATGACAGCTACTATGCTCAAATCGTGGAGATATTTAACAGTATTAATGGGCAAATCCAAACCTATCAAAAGGACGGAGTTAAGGTCAGCATAACTAAGACAACGATTACAAGAGGCGTTAACATAGCTGAATATAGCGGTCGTCAACCTGAATATATCACATATACGGTAGCGTCTGGGGAAACACTAACTTACCAAGGTGTGCTAGACTTGCTAGAAGGTAAGCTAGAAATAGTGCCAATATATGTAGATGGTCAAGAAGTCTTTGGAATAGGCGACTATAAGATTACTAATGCTAACGGCACTTTGTACCATAATAATTACAATCTTGAGATTATAACGACACAAGATACGGTGTTTAGAGTAAAGAAAAATATAATTGAAAGTATGGTTGTAGAAGGTAACGAAGCTAGCGATTGGCAGCCCATAACCTTAAATCAAACGCTTACTATAATGCAAGGCGATGAAATTATTGTAAATGTAATTGTAGACCAAACTGGCGGCATTATAAGGCAAGCAAGATTTTATGAGATACAATACTTTACTCATCAAGAGTGCAGGCCAGAAGACCTTGTTGCAGGTGAGCTTGTAGCAAGAGAAGAAGTTTATTATGCTAAGCTAGTGTTTGGTTATTATTTGTACTATGACCAAGCTGAGCAAGAGTATAAGGATTATGAATTCTATTTCAAAGTAAAAGTTAATTAGAAATAAACATTGATAACAATTAAGGAGAAAAACATGGCAAAAATCGTGGACATTATGCAAGCTAATGAAGGTGTAATATATAAGTATATTATAAACACCGTTAAGGGCAACCATGCCTTAAAAAGCGATGCTGGCAAAGAAAACTACATTGAACAGCTTTTTGAATACGAAAATCAAAATGTATGCTTGATAGGGTACTGTATACTCAATACACAAGTACAGCTTATAGTAAAAGGCTCTAATAAAAAAGTTTTAAATAACTATATTAAAAATGTCAATAGATCTTTTTATGTTGCAATGAGTTTGAGCGGTTATCCCTTTAACCCAATTATAAACAGCGCAAGAATTGGCAATAAAAATTTGCTAAATAAGATAAACGAATTACACCAATTTGCACCAGCTGGTCCAGCAATGTATCCTTATTGTAGCTATCGGTATTTGGAAGAAGGACAAACGGACGCTGTTATTATTATTAAGAATGCGTCGGGTAATGTCGATATGTCCTTGCAAGACTTTGAAAGAGCAATGAATGAAAAAGTAAAGGTCAAGCAAAAAACTATGTTTGAAAATGAGCCTTTTGCCATTGTTTTAGAACAAGTGCAAAGAAGATATATAGCAAAGTCAGGAACAACAAGTGAAAGCAATATCATTTTTATTATGGCAGAACTTTGCGACCGCACCAGACTTTCCTATAATAAAGTAGCGGCAAAAATGGGAATAAGCAAAAAAAGAAGAGATATTTTGATAGGTGTAGTTTGCGATATGGTAATAAGGAGAAATTACACAATCGATACCGTTATTGCTAAGCTAAAACTTAAAAAAGTTAGCAGAACAGGTATAATACTAGAAGCCATTGCCGAACTTAATAGAGTTTATAATTATTCTTATGATTGTATTTTAAGCTTGCTTGGCATTAATGACAGCGGTCATAATTTGCTTGCTGTGCTTGTTAAGGGAATATGTGAGCAGTTTAATGAAGTCTTTGAAACAGTTTGTGTCAAATTCCACTTGCAAGGAGATTTGGTAGCGCTTCGCGCAAGGTGCGGCTACTAATAAGGTAAGGTCTAAATTATATTGACAAAAATAATAATATTAAGTAAAATTATATAGTAAGTTTATGGAGGATAAAATGGCAGATAAACCCACACAGAGAGTAAAAAGAAGTTTAAGGTCTACATACAACGGCACCGCAGGAAGTTATTTTCTATTGCGATTAGGTTGTTTGTTTTTGTCCCTTATTCCTTTTATTGGCTTGCCCAATGCTATCTGTATTTTAGAAAGATATAAGTGCAGAAATACTGAAATTGTGGGTATGCCTTTGGAGTTTAACGGTAAAGCAGGAGACTTGCTAGGGCGTATGTTTGTGTGGGGATTCTTTACTGTTATTACCATAGGGATATACGGTTTATTTGTATTGCCTATCCGTTACCAACAATGGAAAACATCACATACTGTGTTTGGACCTATAATAATGTAATTCATTGTGTTCAGTAATAGTAAAACAGGAATTAGGCACTTATTGTTTTAAGTGCCTAATTTATTGAAAGGGTATAACTTTATGAATAAGAATATAGAAAAACTTTTACTTACACTGCCAAGCTGCAGCGGAGTTTATATAATGCTTGATGAGTATGACAATATACTCTATGTTGGCAAGGCAAAAAACTTGAAAAATCGTGTAAGGCAGTATTTTCACAGTAGCGTAAAAAATATTAAGACAACGGTTTTAGTGTCAAAGATTACGCATTTTCGCTATATCATTACTTCTTCAGAATATGAAGCTTTAATCCTTGAAAACAACCTTATAAAAGAGCATAATCCGCCCTATAACATTTTATTAAAAGACGACCGCACTTATCCTTATTTGCGTATCAATCTTAAAGAGAAATTTCCCCGCCTTGAGATAACTCACCGCATGAGAAGTGATGGAGCAAAATACTTTGGGCCTTATATGCTTGGTATAAGCGTTAGGGAAATAATGAATTTAGTTCATTCTGTTTTTCCTATAAGAGAATGTAGAGCAATGCCAAAGAAAGCTTGTCTAAATGCCCATATTGATAGATGTCTTGCGCCTTGCGTCAATAAGCAAAGCTACAAAGAGTACCAAAAGACAGTCGCTAATGTCATTGATTTTTTAAATGGCAACGATAAATTAGTTGAAGAATTATTACAGCAAAAAATGGAGCAAAGCGTATTAAGACAAGAGTTTGAAAAAGCTATGGTGTACAGAGATAATATAGTGCTGCTAGAAAAGCTAAAGAGAAAGCAAAGTATACCTTTCAAGCAAGAATTAAGTATTGATGTATTTAGCTTTGTAACAAATGGATTATATAGCGTGGTAAACTGCTTTGCAGTAAGAAACGGCAAGTTTCTTGGTGGTAAAAATTATCCTTATAATAATGTGGACTATGAAAATGGACTTACCAGTTTTATAATGCAATATTATCAAAAAAATCCTATGCTATGCAGTGAGATATTGGTAAACAGAGAGTTAGAATTCAAAAATGAATTAGCTGACTATTTAAGTGGAATCAGCAATAGAAGAATTGTTATTACAGAGCCATCAGGCGGTATTAGAAAACAGCTTCTTGACCTAGCTAAAATTAATGCCGAAGAATATCTTTCAAGACAATTAGAGCAATTTAACCGCAAACAAGAAATGACGCTAGGAGCTGTTAAACAACTGCAAGAAAAGCTTAATTTACCCATTCCGCCACGGCGTATAGAATGCTATGATGTATCACATCTTAGCGGAACTAATAAGGTTGCATCTATGGTGGTATTCTTAGACGGAGAGAAAGCCAGCAAAATGTACAGGCACTTTAAGATTAGAACTGTGCAAGGCAACAATGATTTTGCAAGTATGTATGAAGTTTTGTCAAGGCGAATGGAAAAGGTAGGAGCTACAAGCGACATAAGTTTTAGACAGCACCCAGACTTAATTATTGTGGACGGGGGCAAAGGGCAGCTTACCTATGCTATTAAAGCCATGAAAGACAGCGGTAAACAATTTAATATAATTAGTTTAGCAAAAAGAGAAGAAGAAGTATTTTTGCCAAATCAAGACGACAGCATAATTCTTGATAAAAATAGTGTAGGCTTAAAGCTTATACAAAGAGTGCGCGATGAAGCGCATCGCTTTGCCGTAACGCACCATAAAAATTTACGCTTAAAGCAGATGACGCTAAGCGAATTGACACAAATTAAAGGAATAGGCAAAGCAAAGGCTGCTGCGCTTATAAACAAATTTAAAAGCATAAAAAATATAGGTGCAGCGACCAAAGAGCAGCTTTTGGAAGTTCAAGGCATAAGCGATAGTATCGCGGATAATATAATAAATTATTTTTTGGAAAGGAAGGAAAATGAAGTATAAGCTAATATGTTGTGATTTAGACGATACGCTTTTAGATAGTAAGGGCAAGATAAATGAGGCTATGAAAAAAAGCATAGCAAGGTATGTAAAAAAGGGCGGAAAATTTGTAATTGTCACAGGCAGAATGACATATGGCGCTATACCAGTGGCAATAGAGCTTGGCTTAAAGGGAGAGATACTTACTTTTCAAGGCGCTATTGTAGCAGATGTTGAAACGGGCAAGATTTTGCAAAGTATAAAAATAAGCACTGAAGAAGCTTTTGAAATTAGCCAATATTTAGAAAGCAAAGGACATTATTTTCAAACATACTTTGGAGATTATTTTATAACGCAAAAAGCTAGCTTTTTTACAGAAATGTATGCAAAGATATCTTGCGCTGAATATCAAGAAAGTATTATTCCGCTAAGCAAATATATTATAGAAAATAATATTGCTCCGCCAAAAATTCTAATTTGTGAAAAAGAAGAAAAAATTCCTGCTATACTAAATGAAGTCGCTAAAAAATTTGGGGATAGATTTTTGGTAAATACTAGCAAACCTTGGCTAGTAGAGATTGTTCCAAAAAGCATAAACAAAGGTGTAGCTGTGGCTAAGCTTGCTAAAAAATACAATATAAAGCGCAGTGAAGTAATTTGCATAGGAGATTCCGCCAACGACATTGAGATGTTAAAGTATGCAGGACTATCTGTGGTCGTTGAAAGCGGTTTTGACCAAGCAAAAAAGTATGCCGATGTAATTGCGCCTAGCTGTGATGATAACGGAGTTGGCTGGGTGGTGGATAATTACGGTTTTATAGATTAATAGTGGTTTGATTAGTCATATTAGCTCTTTTATATAAGTAAAGTATAAGGTAAAAACGCTTTAGGTTTGTGGGTTTTTACATTGACTAACTTATATACAAGGGGTATAATTATGAGTACAAAATCAGTGCAAGCAGACACTTCAAAAATCTCTACTTTACGACTGGGAGCAGTATTAAAAGATGTGTATTTTCCCGAAAATAATGAAGAACTGCTTAAAATATATGCAAAAATCGGAGATAAACAGCCTACTGTGCTTGGGGGTATAAGCAACACGCTAGTGGTAGAAGATACCAATGAGCCAGTCATTATGACAAGCTTGCTAAAGGAAATAATAATTAGTAATAACTACCTTTATGCAAGCAGCGGAGATTCATTAATAAGAATATGTAATTTGGCTTTAGAATATGGGCTTTCGGGCCTAGAAAACCTTAGCGGCATTCCAGGTACTTTAGGCGGAGCAATAAAAGGCAACAGCGGCAGCTATGGCAGCGCAATATCGGACTTTATTGACAGAGTATATATTTTTAGTTGGGATAGCGGGAAAATTATTGAATTGCAAAAAAAAGATCTGGCATTTGGATATAGGTATTCCAGCATAAAGCAAGATAGAGATATTGTGCTAGGAGCAAGTTTTATTTTGCAACCTGAAAAGCCGCAAGAGATAAGCAAAAGAATGCAAGAAGTTGCTTTTATGCGAAGAAGCACGCAACCCAAAGGCAAAAGCTTAGGAAGTGTTTTTAAACGATATGAAGATGTTAGCGCAGGTTATTATATTGAAAAAGCAGGGCTTAAAGGTTATAGCCTAAACGGTATGGAGATAAGCTCAGTTCATGCCAATTTTATTGTAAATAACGGCGGCAGCGTAGATGATTACTTGTGCTTAATAAACTTGATAAAAACTAAAGTATTTGAATGCTTTGGGGTAAAACTTGAAGAAGAGGTAAGGATAATTGGATGTAAGCAATGTACAAAAAATAGTCTATGATGATTTGTATGAGCAACAGTTAAGACCTTGTTGTAATGCGCCCTATTTAAGCGCAATGATAAGAGGGTGCGCTGAACTTATTTTTACTTCTAGCGGTTTTGCAATGTTTTTTCAGTCTACTAGCAGTCAGCTTATAACTTTGGCTAAAAAAATTTGCGATAATCTTACAAATCAAGATTTTGTAATGGAAAAGTCCTTTATAGACAAAGGTTATGTAAAAGATGACTATTATACTTTAAGAATAACCGCCGAATATGCCCAAGACATACTAAAGCTGTGTAAAATTGTGCAAAATAAGACAGAGCTGATAGATACTATCCCGTCAGAACTAATTGAAAAGCCTTGTTGCAAATCAGCTTATTTAGCTGGGCTATTTCTTTCTTGCGGCACACTAAGCACACCCCCTGAAGCTATTGGAGGCGTTGCTGGAAAGACTAGGGCAGGTTATCATTTAGAGTTTGGTATAAACTCAAGTCTTGTAAGAGAAGACATAAAAAAATTGCTTATTAGTTTTGCTCAAGTTAAGGAAAGCCAAATTGGTTTTCGCACAAAAAATAGCGGTATTTATGTAAAGACAGCGGAGTCTATTTGTAATATTCTAGCTGCTATGGGCAGCAATAATGGCGTTCTTGCCATTCAGCAAATAATTACATCTAGAGAAATGAAAAACCAAATTAACAGAGCCAGCAATTTTGTTATTGCCAATATCAATAAGTCGGTGAGCGCAGGCGAAAAGCAGCTTAAGGCTATTAAGCTTATAGAAGAAACGATAGGCATAGACAGCTTGTCGCCCGCCATAAAGGAAGTAGCTATTTTACGCAAAAATAATCCTGAAGCAAATCTTAATGACTTGGCATTAATGACAAAGCCGCCCACCACTAAAAGCGGAATTAACCACAGGTTAAGAAAGTTAGTGCAAATTGCATCACAAATAATAGATACAAAGGAATAAAAATGAAAGAATTTATCCATTTACACAATCACACAGAATATAGCTTGCTAGATGGCAGCGCAAGGATAACAAAACTTGTGCAAAAAGCCAAAAGCCAAGGGGCAAGAGCGGTAGCTATTACTGACCATGGCAGCTTATACGGCGTAATCAAGTTTTACAAAGAATGCAAAAAAAATGGAATAAAACCAATTATTGGTTGTGAGTTTTATCTTGTTGAAGATAGACTGGTAAAAGACAGAAACAATAATAAACGCTACCATATTGTGCTTCTTGCCAAAAATTTGCAAGGCTTTAAGAATATTACCAAGTTAAGCAGTATTGGCTTTGTTGAAGGTTTTTATGAGAGACCCAGAATAGATTTGGAAACGCTAAAAAACTATAGCAGCGGTGTAATTTGTTTGTCGGGTTGTATTGCTGGCTGGATAAGCCAAACTCTTTTAGACATTGATTGTAACGATTCTTATACAAAAGCTAAAAATATAGCAATAGAAATGCGAGATATTTTTGCTGAAGGTGATTTTTATATTGAAGTGCAAAATCACTTTTTGGAAGATGAGTTAAGGGTAAATCCTTTGCTTTATAAGATAGCTAAAGAAATAGGCGTAAAGACAGTGGCTACAAATGACTTGCACTATGTAGAAAGGTCAGACGCTAAAGCTCACGATGTCTTACTTTGCATACAGACGGCAAGCAATTATGACGACCCTAACCGTTTTCGCTTTCCTAATGACGAATTTTATTACAAGACCTATGACGAAATGATGGCAGTTATTCCCAATAAAGAAAGCTTGGATAACACAGTAGAGATTGCCGATAAGTGTAACTTAGAGATTAAGTTTCATGAATATAGCATTCCTCGCTATACCCCTCCTAAAGAATTTTCAGACGATGCTGAATATCTAAGGCATTTGGCGTATGATGGACTTAAAAGAAGATATGGTAAAATTACTCCCGAAATAGAAGAGAGAGCAGAAAAAGAGTTAAATACCATAATCACAATGGGCTTTGCGTCCTATTACCTTATTGTGTGGGATTTTATTCATTACGCAAGAGAATCGGGCATACCGGTCGGCGCAGGCAGGGGAAGCGGTGTAGGGAGCATAATAGCTTATGCTATTAAAATAACCGATGTTGACCCACTAAAATATGACCTAATTTTTGAAAGATTTCTAAATTCATCTAGACAGACCATGCCAGATTTTGATATCGATTTTTGTAGCGAAAGGCGGGAAGAAGTAATTGAGTATGTACGGCAAAAATATACTTCTCAACATGTGGCGCAGATTATTACATTTGGCAGAATGAAAAAAAAGAATGCCATAAAAAATGTTGCTAGAGTTTTTCAGATTCCTTTTGCTGAAGCAAATGCGTTAGTTAAAAATATCAAAGACAACGATAGCAAAGTACATATAAGTGATTTATTAGATAGAAAGAGCATTCATGCCGTTCATGAACTTATAGATTTATATGAAACTAATGCCGTTTATAAAGAAATTTTAGACCTTTCTATGGAAATAGAAGATTTGCCAAGGGATAGGGGCAAGCACGCAGCGGGCGTCATTATTTGCGATACGCCTGTAAGCGATAAAGTGCCGTTAAGCCGTAATGGCGAAGATATTACCACTCAATTTGATATGATAGAGTGTGAAGAGCTAGGACTGCTTAAAATGGACTTCCTTGCGCTTAAGACATTGACGGATATCAAGATGTCCACTGACCTTATTGAAAAATATGAAGGTGTAAAAATTGACTTTGAAGAGCTTGGATATGAAGACCAACAAGTCTATCAAATGATAGGAAATGGCGAAACAGATATGGTGTTTCAATTAGAAAGCGGCGGAATGAAAAACTTTATGAGCCAGCTAAAACCTACCCTATTTGAAGAGATTATTGCAGGAGTTAGCTTGTATAGACCAGGTCCTATGAACCATATACCAGTCTATGTAAAAAATAAGCTTGATCAAAACTCAATAGATTATCGCCACCCTAAATTAGAACCTATTTTGAAACCTACCTATGGTGTTATTGTCTATCAGGAACAGGCGATGAGAATTACTCAAGCGCTTGCCAATTACTCTCTTAACGAAGCCGATAACTTTAGAAAGTTTATCAGTAAGAAAAAGCAGGAAGAAATCCCAGCGCAAAGAGCAAACTTTATTAATGGTTGTATAGCAAATGGAGTAAATGCTAACTTTGCCGCTGAAATTTGGCAAGAACTTGAAACATTTGGCTCTTATGCTTTTAACAAATCCCACGCAGCCGCATATTCTGTGCTTAGCTACCAAACGGCATATTTAAAGCACTATTATCCTGTTCATTATATTTGCGCTGTTATAAACAATCGCTTGTCAAATCCAGACGATACTAGTAAATACTTAAAGCTAGTAAAAGATATGAATATAAAATTGCTTCCGCCTGATATAAACTATTGCGAAGGCTTATTTGTTCCAGATAACGGCAGTATTAGATATGGGCTTGCCTGCATTAAAAATGTAGGTAGAGCAGCTATTGATTATGTGGTAAGAGAAAGAGAAGAAAACGGAAAATTTAAAGACTTTTCTGATTTTGCCCGTAGAGTTGCAGGAGCTAATATCAATAAAAGAATGATAGAAAGCCTTATCTATGGTGGGGCATTTGATTGCTTTGGTTATTCAAGAAAAACATTGATTGCTAACTATGAGCAAATTATGGAAAGAGAGATAAGCAACAAAAATTTAATTGACGGCGGACAGATGTTCTTTGATTTTATGGTGGAAGAAGAATATGAGTATCGTATAGTGCCAGATAATAAAAGAGAGATGCTTGCTCTAGAAAAACAAGTGCTAGGCAGTTATGTTTCAGGTCATCCGCTAGATGGTTATGAAGAAGAGTTTGCAAATTTTGACTTTAAAATAGAGATGCTTAATCCTATTGAAGATAAAGATGACATAACGGAAATTGAAGAAGAATTAGGCAGCGAAACTCCAGAGGAAAAAGAAGAAAAATTTGCAGTTACAGACGGACAAGAAATACACTTTGGCGGATTGCTCTCTGAGGTTTTGGTGAAGATGAGCGGAAAGATGGGAAGGCAGTTTTGTGTTGCTAATGTAGAGGATATGACAGGCAGCACTGAGGTTGTGTTCTTTGGTAATGTTTATAGCAGGTATAAGCATTTGTTAGCTGATGAAAAACTAGTAAAAATAAAAGGAAGAATTAGGTTAGAGCCTGATTCTAAGCCGCAAATAATTGTAAGAGAAATCTATTCTTGGACGCTGGAGGAAAAAGATGAAGTAATAGATGGCAGGACGCTGTATATAAATATCAAAGACCAAAGCGTTCTAGACAATATCTGCGGTGTGATAGAAGAATATAATGGCGGCACAGTGCCTATAAAGGTACAGCTTAATAACCAGCTATACACGCTAAATTGCAAGGTTAAAAATGCCGATATTTTAAAAAATCAATTAATTGGCCTTATTGGATTTGCCAATGTTAAGCTTCAGTAGCGAATATCGTTGCTGTAACATAAGGAATAAAGTTAAAAAGGTCAATACTGCGCCAGATATACCCATTATGGGATAAAAGATATCCACTATTTTTTCAAAGCTAAATAAGCTTACTATATAGCAAATAGCTGTTATTATAATAGCTTTTATAATATTGTTGCCAGACGACACCGTGACAGAGCTTGTTATGGTGGTATAGATAGCAAGATACATAATAAGGTTGCCAACGATTTTTAGATTATATCTAGTTGCCGCAGACATAAGAGGCATAGTGCTAGTTAAGTCTTGCTGAATTATTAGGTATACGCTTAATAACATAAGACCTAATAAAACTCCGCAAATTATGGCAATAATGGCATTTTCTTTTTGTGAGCATTCCTTGCTCAATGTAGATATGAAATACCCACCGCTCATAATGTTCATAGTAGCATAAGTAAACGATGGCAACACGCTTATTTTTTCCATGCTGGCTTTATTATTTCCTTTGAATAAAAGAATAAGAATAAGTAATATTATAGCAGGTACAGCTAAAGAGTTTATTAGCTTTAACTTTTCCACGCCAAATATTATAGTTATAATAGTGATTATACCTGTAATTATGCCGCCGCCATGAATGCCAAACAACGCAAAAATGACCCCTTCGCCACCAGCAATCATAGCGCAAGTAACAACAGCATTAAAAAACTTTATAACGCCAAGAGTAAAAATTCTGCCTTTGCCAAGAAGCACAAAAAAATCGCCATTATAATATCTGCCAAGCTCTAAAAATAAAAAACACAGCATTCCCAAACACGCCCCAGAAAACAGGGGCGTGAAAGGGGAGGTATGAGAAAAGTAAAGAGCAATTTCTCTGCCTGAAGCAAATCCTGCGCCTATGAGAGTACCTATAAAGGTGGCGCTTAGCCCAATAATTCTTTTGCGCATACTTCAATATATGCGGCGACAACTATGGCTATTCTCTAAGCAAAGACAACTAAAAGTATTTCTTTATTATCTTTTCAGCAATAGCCACAATGGCATACATCAGCGCCGCAAGTATAGAAAGTATTGTTATACTTGCCATAACTAAGTCAAGTTGGAAAACCTGAGAGCCATATACTATAAGATAACCTATCCCTTCACGGCTGACCAGATATTCACCTATGATTGCGCCTACCCAAGCAAGTCCCACATTGATTTTTAATACTGACATCAAAGTGGGTATATTAGAGGGCAAAACAAGCTTAAATAAGATTTGAAACTTGTTTGCTCTCATAGATTTTAACAGCATTATTTTTTCTTTATCTACCTGCAAAAACCCTGCCAGCATACTAATGATTGTTATGATTATGCAAGTTAAAACAGTCATTGTGATTATGGAGTTTTTGCCAGCGCCTATCCATATGATTATCAATGGTCCAAGCGAAATTTTTGGCAATGCATTTAGTGTTATAAGGTAAGGTTCAAGCACATCATTTAGCAACTTGTTCCACCACAACATAATAGCAATTATAGTACCCAAAACTGTGCTTATAAGGAACCCAAAAACAGTTTCTGACAATGTGGCTACCATATGATTATAAAGGCTGTTTTGACCTTGTAGCTTTATGAAAATCTTAACAATTCTAGATGGGCTGCTTATGATAAAAGGGTCTATGATTTCCTTGCTTGCCACAAGTTCCCAAAGTCCAATAAACAATATCAATATGCTTGCTTGTAAAATTTTGGTGACCAGCTTTCTTATCTTAATTTTCTTTACATACTTTTTGTGTTCATCCGTCATTTTCTTTCTCCTCAAGTAAACTCCAAATCTTTTCAAAGTATCCAGCAAACAATTTGTGTTCTCTTCTCTTTAATGGCGTTAGACTCTTATCGATTTCAATAATAATTTCTTCTTTGACAGTAGTTGGTCTGTTTGATAAAACAACTATCTTGTCACACAGCGAAATGCATTCGCTTATGTCGTGACTGACTAATATTGCAGTCTTTTGTTCTTGCTTTATGATACTGTAAACATCGTTGCATACATTTAGCCTAGTTTGAAAATCTAGTGCGCTAAATGGCTCATCTAAGAGCAAAATTTCAGGTTGAGTGACCAGCGTTCTTATAAGAGCAGCTCTTTGTTTCATGCCACCGCTTAATTGGCTAGGGTGCATTTTTGCGAAGTCGCCCAATCCATATTTTTTTAACAATGCAAGAGCCATCTCTTTATTTTGCTTAGTCTTAGTTTTGCGAATTTCCAGACCTAGCATTATGTTTCTTTCAATAGTGCGCCACTCAAAAAGCTGGTCTCTTTGCGGCATTAATGCCACTTTGTCCAGTGACAAATTAAGTGGTTGGCTGTTTAATAAAATACTGCCAGAGGCAGGGGAGATAATGCCGGCAATTAAGTTTAGTATAGTAGTTTTTCCGCAACCTGACGGCCCAACTAAACCAACAAAATCCCCCTGGTCCACAGAAAAAGTTAGGTTTTGCAGCGCTTTTGTTTCTCCTTCCTTACTGTGATAAGAAAAGGTAAGGTCTTTTAAATCCAGTATAGGTTGCATTTTTACTCCTTTTTGCTTGCAAGAATGCCTTCCACAATTTTGTTGTCGATGATATCCTTAAAAGCAACACGCTTTTCCAAGCTTCCGCTTTCTATTAAAATATCTATCATATGTTCATAGTCATCTTTGCTCATAACAGGACTTGTCATATAAGCATCGATAGCTTTATATCTATCTACTGATTGAATGAGTAATTCCTTGTCAGTAGATGGGAAACTGGGCATAAGAGCAGTGGCGACATCTTCGCTGCTGCTATTTATAACATAGTCTATGCCTTTAATTATCGCTGACATAAATTTGGTTACTTTGTCTTTGTTTTTGTCAATATAAGACTTAGTTGCCATAAAACAGGTATAAGGAATGTTTCCAGCTTCTTCGCCTACGCTTGCAATAATATAACCTTTATTGTTTTTTTCATATTGGCTAGCTAGCGGCTCAAACATAGTGCAATATTCACCCGTGCCGCCTTCAAACGCTGCTGTGATTAAGTTAAATTCTATATCATACCTAAGCGTCAAATCATTTTTTATATCTACACCATTTTTCCTTAAGGCGTGTTCTAGACTCATAGCTGGCATACCGCCCTTTCTGCCACCGATTACTTCCTTACCTTTCAAGTCTGTCCACTTGAAATTAGGCTGTTTCGTTCTGCCTATCAAAAACGAACCGTCTTTTTTTGTAAGCTGTCCAAAAACAATGGGATAATTCTTGCTACCTTGCGCATTGACATAAACCGCAGCTTCAGGACCGCAAAAGCCAATGTCTGCTTCATTTGCGATTACTGCCGCCATAGTCTTGTCAGCGCCGCCGCCGTTAGTTAATTCAATTTTCAAACCTTCTTCTTCAAAATAGCCTAAATTAATAGCGACATACATAGGCGCATAAAACACCGAATGAGTGACTTCATTAAGCCTAATCACATTTTCATCTGTTTGCGTACAAGCAACCGCGCCTAGTGTGCAAAGCGCGATAAGTACAATAATCAATAATAATACTGTAAATTTTTTCATTACAAAACCTCCGTAAAAAATTGCTTACTACATACTATGAAATCTTAAAAATTTGAGTGATAATAGCGACTTTGCGAACTATGATTTTAAGAGAATTTTAAATTTCTTATATTTTAATAATAATATACATTCTTAATACTTAATAAGTGCAAAGTAAAAAATAATATGCTATAATAACATGGCAACAATGATTGATGACTATATTATGAATAGAGTAAACATATATAAAATATTTAGAGTAGTGGCCATAATTTTCTTGCTGGCATTAACTAGCATGATAATTTCTGCGCCAAAAAATAAAGTATCGTTTGCTAGCCAAACGCCTACGGTAGCTTTTAGTCATGCAACTTGTGAAAATTTAGATTCTAATACTTTAACATACAGTACAGAAACATTTGACATTGAAAATTCAAGCTTTAAAAGAAATGTCACTGTGTATTTTGACATTGCCAATCACTATCTAGAAGTATATTATAGATTTGGAGTAAAATCGCAACAAACAGAAGAGCTTGAGTTGTCTTGGATAAAGATAGATGAAGATAGCCAAGAAACTGAGGTTAATTACCAATTTGAAAGTAGCGGTATTTATGATATTCGCTGTTATATAAAATATGGGGAAGATATTGAGGTAACAGACTGGATTACTGTAAAATGCGACACAGATGCGCCCAATGAATTAGCTTCAATAAACTCAATGGAGGAATATCAAAAAGGCGGAACGGTCTTTGATGTGACCTTTGATACTTTGCATTGTTCCGACGAACTTAGCGGATATAAAGAAACATATTTTAGCTTTACATATACAAGTTCACAAAAAGAGCATTATTCTTATCGCAAAGCCGATTCAGGTATGAATACATTTAGAATAGAAGACAACGGCATACTTGCAATTACTTACATTGATAATGCAGGCAATTATGCCACCGTAGAGTATGAATTTGATAAGTTTGACAAAACTGCGCCTCTAGCTCCTGTTATCGTAATAACTCCGGATAATGATATGGCTTATGCTGGTGGATACGCAAAAAGCTACACTGTCACAATCGCTTATGGCCAAGATAGCCAATCGGGAATTGCGCCAAAACAATACTATGTAATCAATGGTGTTACAAAAGAATATGCCACATCATTTAAGCTAAGTAATCCAAGCGGACTTGTGGATAAGCAAACAGTAATTAGAGCAAGCACTGTTGACAATGTAGGAAATGTATCAGAGACCACTCAAGAAATAATATTGGATAACACCTTTGATGTTTCTACGCCTATAATTCGCATTACTAAAATAAGCATAGATTTGATGAGTGAAAACACTCACACCATTAGCTTTACGGCGACAGATACAGGCAGCGGCGTAGACAACAGCAAGATAAAACTAGATAATATAGATACCATAATTGAGCCTAGCGCAAACAATACTTACTTTGCTCATTTTTCCGCTTTTGGCAAATCGTCTTGCATACTTCATGTATCAGATAAAGTAGGCAATAACACCTTACAGCATATAGTCATTAATTATTTTGGTGATGAAAACAAAGCTAAAGTAATAGAAGAATATCATAATATCTTTCATAGCTTAAACTTTTCAGAGTATAGAGAAAGCGCAGTTGACGATATAATTTTGGCATATGAACGGCTCAATAACGCGCTTATGGCAGAAAATACTCAAAACAGCCAATTCGATACGCTGTTTGCTAGTATTGATAAGCTTATAGCAGGTAACAGCAACCATAGCTATATAATAAATACAAAACCTGTGTATATCTCTAGCTTTATTAAATACAAAATTTGCGAAAGTGACCTTAATGATTATAAAAAAGGGGATAGCGTAGAGCTTGTTTTCAATGCGCTAGTTTTAGATGAACAAAAAAGTTATGTTAAATTAGCAGGTTTTTCCAAAGGGTTTGCTGAAGCTTTTAATTTGTCCGCATACTTTAAAGACCAGCTTTTAAGCCAATTGGAAAAGGGTATAGAAATTGAAATGAATTTGCCTTATAAGTATTATGAAAGGCAATTTGCCATAATCAATAAGACAAACAATGAGATTGTGCCCTCAATGCTGTACAACAATAAGATAGTCTTTACCATAAAAGACAGTGGTGATTATGTGATGGTAATAAGCGGCGATAAATCAACAGATAACTCAACGACCAAAACAATAAAAGTTTTTGGCAAACCGATGACATATGCAACATTCTTTGGTATAATCTTTGGAACGCTTGCTGGTGCTGGTGTTTTGATTGGCATAATTACAATAGTCAGAAAGAGAAGAAGATAGTAAAAAACATAGGAGAAACTCATGCTTGCAAGAACAAAAGGTTATGCGCTTGACGGAATAGGGGGATATTTAGTTGGCGTAGAAGTATTTAGCCATAGCGGCTTGCCGTCGCTTGATATTGTTGGGCTTGCCACTAGCGCAGTAAAAGAGTCAAAGGAAAGAATGCGTTCTGCCATAAAAAACAGCGGCTTTGATTTTGGAGTTTTTAAGACTGTTATTAATCTTGCGCCTGCTGATATAAAGAAAGAAGGTAGCGGACTAGACTTGCCAATAGCAATGGGATATCTTGCTAGCGTAGGTCAAATACCTATAAAGAATTTGGACGATTATGTAATGATAGGCGAACTTTCTTTAGACGGAAGTTTGCGTAAAGTAAATGGTATTATGCCGCTGCTTATAAGCGCATTGCAAAGAGGATTAAAAAAATTTGTAATACCTTACGAGAATGCATTGGAAGCAAGCTATATAAAAGGTGCAGAAGTTTATGCATTAAAGAGCCTATCTGAAGTTGTCAACCTAATGATTGGTATGGAGTATAAAACAGTTGAGCCAAACCAATACATTAGAGAAAATAAAGCAAAGCCAATTGTTGATTTTAAGGATATCAAAGGACAGTTGATAGCTAAAAGAGGTATGGAAATAGCCGTAAGCGGCGCGCACAATATTCTTATGAGCGGCACGCCAGGAACTGGCAAAACTATGCTTGCCAAATGCGTTCCTGGTATTATGCCAGCTATGACATTTGAAGAAGCTATCGAAGTTACCAAAATTCACTCAATATGCGGACTTATCAATCCAGAAGAAGGCATAGTAAGTCAAAGACCTTTCCGCTCTCCCCACCATACCGCTAGCTTACACAGCATTACAGGTGGCGGCAATAAAGCAGTGCCAGGAGAAGTAAGTTTGGCGCATAATGGTATATTGTTTTTAGATGAAATGCCCGAATATCAAAGAAAAACTTTGGAAGCGTTACGACAACCTTTAGAAGATGGTGTAATACATATTGCAAGAGTGGCAAAGACAGTGGAGTATCCAGCGCATTTTATGTTAATTGCTAGTATGAACCCTTGTCCTTGCGGTTATTATGGCAGCAGCGTAAGACAATGCAGTTGCACGCCTAGGGAAATACTAAACTATGTAAACAGAATAAGCGGTCCGCTGTTAGACCGAATAGATATTTATGTGACCGTAGATAATATAGAGTATGCAGAGTTTAGAAGTAACATTGCTAGTGAGAGTTCGGAAAAAGTTAGAGAGCGGGTGGAAAAGGCGCGTGACATACAGCTAATGCGCTTTGCAGGAGAAAATATACACTCAAACTCTCAAATGTCCAATCGTCAAATAAACCGCTACTGTAAAATTGATTTTAAAAGTGAAAAATTGTTAGAAACAGTTTTTACTACAAAAAATCTTAGTCCAAGAGCAACGACGCGTATATTAAAGGTTGCAAGAACGATAGCTGATCTTGACGCCAGCAAAGATATAAGACAAGACCATATCGCTGAAGCAATACAGTATAGGGCGGTAGACAAAAGGGGGATGCTGGAAGGATGAGATTAAGCAAAGAAAATAGAGCGGTATATTTGCTTTTGCATACACAAGGCGTGGGAAAATGCAAATGTAAAAAGATACTTGACAGCGTAAAAAATATAAGTAATATACTAGAAGATATAAACTCATTGCGCTTACAGCTTAGACAGGTGTTAACGGAAAAGGAGTACTTAGCCTTGTGTGAAAATGCTGTAAACACAGACTTTGATAAGATAGAAGATCAACTGGAAAAATACGATGTAAAGGTGATTAGCGTCCTTGATGGCAATTATCCAAAATCTCTTTACAAGGTTGAAGATATGCCGCTTATGCTCTATTGCAGGGGCGATATAAGCTTGTTAAGTCTAGAGGCTTTTGCCGTGGTGGGAACAAGATATCCCACAAGGTACGGTATAAGAGCAACGGAAGAATTTGTGGAAAAGCTGTCGGAAAGGTTTTGCATTGTGAGCGGACTTGCAAGGGGTGTTGATGCAATAGCTCATAGAGCCGCGCTAAAAGCAGGTGGAAAAACAATAGGGGTGCTTGGTTGCGGTGTGGATATGGTCTATCCTGCCGAAAATTTAGACCTATATCGTGAAATAATTAAGAATGGATTAATAATTAGCGAGTACGATATAGGAACGGCGGCAAGCAGTTATAATTTTCCTGCTAGAAATCGCATTGTAAGCGGACTATCTAGAGGTGTTTTGGTTACTGAAGCAGGAATAAAAAGCGGCACAATGATAACAATTAATTGTGCTGAAGAACAAGGCGTTGCTGTATTTTGTGTGCCAGGGAGTATTTACAATAAAGCAAGCGGCGGTTGCAATAGGAGTATAAGAACTTGTCAAAGCCGTATAGCTATTGATGTCAATGATATATATGATGAGCTTGGATTACAAAAGGTAGATATAAAAAAGCCGTCGAATATACAATTAGATGTAAATGAAGACAATATACTTAACCAACTTCAAAAAAATGGAGAAATGCATTTTGAAGAACTGATGCAAATTGTTGATTTAACTGTGCCTCAGCTTAATTCTATGCTGATAAAGATGGAAGCTATGGGGTTGATAAATAAGACCAAATTTAATTATTGGAGTGTGTAATGAAAAATTTAGTAATTGTGGAATCGCCTTCTAAGGCAAAAACCATTCAAAAATATTTAGGCAATGATTATCAGGTGCTTGCAAGCAGTGGGCATATTTGCGATTTGCCCGAAAGAAGTCTAGGCATCGATATTGAACGCAATTTTGAACCACAATATGAAATATCAAAGGACAAAAAGAAAAGAGCTATTATAAAGAAACTTAAAGAAGCGGTAAAAGAAAGCAGCGATGTTTATCTTGCCGCAGACCCTGACAGAGAAGGGGAAGCTATTAGCTGGCATCTTAGCAAGGTGCTAGAGCTTGGCGAAAACGCAAAAAGAATTGTGTTCAATGAAATCAGCGCAAAAGCTATTAAAAATGCGCTAAATTCTCCCAAGAGCATTAATATAAACCTAGTTGAAGCGCAGCAAGCAAGAAGAGTTATCGATAGGCTAGTTGGATACAAAATAAGCCCTATCCTAAATAAGAAAATTAAGCAAGGATTGTCGGGCGGCAGAGTGCAGAGCGCGGCTCTTAAAATGCTTGTGGATAGAGAAAGAGAGATAAGAGCGTTTGTACCTGAAGAATACTGGAATATTCACGCTCATTTAAACGCAGGCAACGCAAGCGTTAGAACATTATTAACAGACCATAATGGTAAAAAGATTAAGGTAAATAATCAAGAGTCAACCAATGAGATTGTGCAAAAACTTAATAATGCTGATAAGTGGTTTGTAGATAGCGTTGTCAAGGGTAGTAGTAAGTCAAGGCCAAATGCGCCCTTTACCACAAGCACATTACAGCAAGACGGTTCAACAAGGCTTATGATGACAGCTCCTGAAGTTATGAGAATTGCTCAACAGCTTTATGAAGGTGTAGATATTGAAGGCGAAGGGCATACAGCGCTTGTTACTTATATCCGTACTGATAGCGTAAGGGTTACAGAGGACGCACAAAGAGAAGCTATAAATTTTATAACAACGCAATATGGCAAAGAGTATGCGCCTAGCAAACCTAATACTTATACCAGCAAGGGCAATGTTCAAGACGCCCACGAAGCTATAAGGCCAATATCACTAGAAATTACGCCAGAGAGCATTAAAAATAAAGTAAGCAGAAATCAATATAGGCTTTATAGGCTAATCTATGAAAGATTTTTGGCAAGCCAGATGAAAGATGCTCAATACGCAACGCTAAAAGTCCACATAACAGCACAAGTTGGCGATGAGAAATTTGGATTTAGAGTAAATGGCAGAACTATTATTTTCAAAGGCTACACAATAGTTTATGAGTCAGCAAATGAAGAAGATGAGGTAGTGGACGATAACAAATTACCCAATTTAAGCCAAGGTGAAATTTTGCAACTTAAAGAAGTTAAGTATGAGCAAAAGTTTACCAAAGCTCCGCCTAGATTTACCGATGCCACACTTGTTAAAGCAATGGAAGAAAACGGAGTGGGCAGACCAAGCACTTACGCTAGCGTAATTAGTACACTTGAAAAAAGAGAATATACGCAAAAAGAAGGTAAAACTATAAAGCCAACGGCGCTAGGCGAAACAGTTACGGAATTTATGGAAAACAATTTTCGCGATATAGTTGATATTAGCTTTACCGCCGATATGGAGTCCAAGCTTGACCAAGTGGAAAATGGCGTAGATTGGCATAAAGTCATACAAGATTTTTATCCTGATTTTCTTGCCAATATCAAAAAAGCAAGAATGGACGACAAATCTTTTAAGGTGCAAGAAGAAGTAACCGATGTCATTTGTGATAAATGTGGTTCAAATATGGTTATTAAAAACGGCAAATATGGCAAGTTTTTAGCTTGTCCTATGTTTCCTGACTGCAAAAACATTAAGAGCATTGTGGAAGTTGTGGGAGTATGTCCAAAGTGTAAAGGCGATGTGGTTAAAAAGAAAACCAAAACGGGAAGAATCTTTTATGGATGCGGCAACTATCCTAATTGCGACTTTATGAGTTGGGAATTACCTGCGCCATATTTTTGTCCGAAATGCTCTTATGTTATGAGAGTAGTAGAAAATAACGGTGAGAAA
The DNA here is from genome assembly GCA_012520515.1 of Clostridiales bacterium. Classification (GTDB taxonomy): domain Bacteria; phylum Bacillota; class Clostridia; order Christensenellales; family DTU072; genus CAG-1782. The sequence goes on along the minus strand of JAAYOD010000042.1, from coordinate 2,489 downwards.
AAATATATTTGCGTAAATAAAAATTGCAACCACACCGAAATTGTTAGAGCAGTAGAAAAGGCAGAATGAAAAAGATAAAAGTTATAGGTGGCGGACTAGCAGGGTGTGAAGCTAGTTATCAACTTCTAAAAAGGGGATTTGCCGTAGATTTATACGAAATGCGCCCCACGGTTATGACACCTATTCATAAGACTGGAGATTTGGCAGAACTTGTTTGCAGCAACAGTCTTAAGTCTATGGATGAAAATACCAGTCAAGGACTGCTAAAATACGAGCTTGAATTATTAGATAGTCTTATTATTAAAGTCGCTAAAGCATGCAAAGTGCCAGCAGGCGGCGCTCTTGCTGTAAGTAGAGAAGAGTTTTCAAAAGGCATTTATGATGAGCTGGCAAAGTATGAAAAATTGAATATTATAAGGGAAGAATGCACAAGTATAGACGATTATACTATTGTGGCGACAGGCCCGCTTACAAGCGATAGCTTAACTGATGCAATAAAGACCTTAACTGGTGAAGGTGAACTTCATTTCTATGATGCGGTAGCTCCCATAGTAAGCCGTGAAAGTATAGATATGAATAATGCTTTTTATGCAGGCAGATATGGTAAGGGCGGAGATGATTATTTGAATTTGCCCCTTGATGAAACTCAGTATTATGAATTTGTAGACGCTTTAGTAAAGGCCGATAGAGTAATTCTAAAAGAGTTTGAGAAAAAAGAGATTTTCAGCGCTTGCATGCCCATTGAAGAAATGGCAAGAAAGGGTAAAGACAGCTTGCGCTTTGGACCGCTAAAACCTGTTGGACTATATAACCCTAAAGATAACAAACGCCCCTTTGCAGTAGTGCAGTTAAGAAAAGAAGACAACTATGATAAGTTGTATAATTTAGTTGGTTTTCAAACCAATTTGAAGTTTTCTGAACAGGCAAGAGTATTTAAGATGATACCAGCTTTAAGCAATGCGGACTTTATAAGATATGGCGTTATGCACAGAAACACATATATAAACGCACCTAAAGTGCTTGACAATACCTTTGCAATGAAGGAAAATAATAGTATATTCTTTGCGGGGCAAATTAGCGGCGTGGAAGGATATGTAGAGAGCGCAATGAGCGGACTTTTTGCCGGCATAAATATGGCTAGACTATGTAATGGGGAAAAACTTTTGATACCACCTATAACCACCGCTTGCGGCAGTTTGATGCATTATATCTCAAGTTCAAAAAAAGATTTTCAACCAATGCATGTGAGTTATTCGCTGATGACGGAATTAGATAAGAGATACCGCGATAAAGCAAAACGAAGAGAGGCATACTCTAATAGAGCAAAAAAAGCAATCAAAGAATTCGTTGACAGATATATAAAGGAGTAGAAAATGGATATAAGAGGTACAACAATTTGTGCAGTTAAGCGAAATGGTGTTACCGCAATTGCAGGCGATGGTCAAGTAACCATGGGGCAAAGTATAGTTATGAAAGGTAACGCAAAAAAAGTTAAAAGAATTTATGACGATAAAGTTATTGTTGGCTTTGCTGGCAGTGTAAGCGACGCATTTGCGCTGTCGGAAAGGTTTGAAGGAATGTTGCAAAAGTATTCTGGAAATCTTATGCGAAGCGCGGTAGAGCTTGCTGAAGTTTGGCGTTCTGGCAATATGGTTAGAAACCTAGAAGCAATGCTAATTGTCGCAGATAAAGATAATTTGTTTATTATAAGCGGCGACGGTAATGTTGTAGACCCTGAAAGCGGCGTATGCGCGATAGGGAGCGGCGGCAATTTTGCTTTAAGCGCAGCAAGAGCGTTGATTGAAAATACCGATATGAGCGCAGAAGAGATTGCGCTAAAAGCAATGAAAATTGCTAGTGATATTTGTATTTTTACAAATAACAATATCATCGTAGAAACTGTGTAGGAGGTAGCAAAATGGACCTTACGCCAAAACAAATAGTGGCAGAATTAGATAGATATATTATAGGGCAGGCAGATGCTAAAAAGGCAGTGGCAATTGCTTTACGCAATCGCTATCGCAGAAGAATGCTCACACCTGAAATGAGAGAAGAAATTACACCCAAGAATATTATTATGAAAGGGCCAACGGGCGTTGGAAAAACAGAAATTGCCCGTCGTTTAGCCAAGCTTGTCAATGCCCCTTTTGTAAAGGTGGAAGCCACCAAATTTACTGAAGTTGGATATGTTGGTCGTGATGTGGAAAGCATGGTAAGAGATTTGGTTGAAGCGGCAATTCGCATGGTAAAAGAAATAAAAATGGCTGAAGTTGAGCCAAAAGCAAAAGAATATGCTGAAAGCAAGCTATTTAACGCTATATTGCCTGCTATGCGTAAAAAACATCCAGAGATGAGCGAAGATGAGTTAAAGGAAAAAGTTTGGAATGACTTGAGAAGCGGTAAGCTTGATAAAGTGCCGCTTGAGATAGAAATTGAGCAAGCTCCCCAAAGCATACACTTAGGACCTATTGGATTAGGTGGCAACGATA
>JAAYOD010000041.1 GCA_012520515.1 Clostridiales bacterium | reverse complement strand
TAGCTACTGCGCGCAATCCGGCAACGCCTGTGCCTATTACAAAAACTGTGCTTGGCTTTATCATTCCAACGGCGCTTCCTATCATAGGTATAAACTTAGGCAAGGAATTTGCAGCCATTAGCATACCTTTATATCCTGCGCAAGTGCTCATTGAAGACAACGCGTCCATATTTTGCGCCCTTGATATACGCGGAATACCGTCTAAGGTAAGACCAATTATACCTTTTGCAGCCATTTTCTTAACCATTTCGTGATTTACAGGACTTGCGGGGTGAATAAAGGTAATAAGGTATTGCCCTTTATGCATCAAATCCACTTCGTGCGCGTTTAACTTTTCATTAAACAACGGTTCTTTTACTTTTAAGATAACATTGGCTTTTTCATAAATTTCTGCTACATTATCTATCATAGTAGCCCCTGCTTCTTTATAAAGCTCATCAGAGTAAAATGAACCTAAACCCGCTCCTTTCTCAAATAAAACAGTGTGACCGTCTTTTACCATGCTAGCCACTGTTTCGGGTATTGCCGAAACTCGCCTTTCGCCTTGCATAATTTCCTTAGGAATACCAATAATCATAAAGTCCTCCAAAAAATTTATTTATTTTTTTATTTTTATAGTAGTTTGGATAGTTCGCTGTTTTATATCAGCGCATTATATCCAAAAATACCCAAATTACTTTAATTGTAATCCATTGAGAGTAAAATGTAAATATATATTTTCTTAGAAGTAAAGAAATTTGATACTTTAACAAATAAACTAATCAGGTAGTTAATATTTTGTCGAAAATCTGTTATGTATTTACATTATTACTTAGTGCGTGTTATACTATAAGTTAATAAGAGTATAGAGTTTAGGGGAATTTTATGGACGAATATATCAATGCTTTATTAGGAGTAAACCACCTTTTAAGGCTAAGAAAAATTAAAGACAAAGCAATCAAAGTTCACAGCCAATTAGGTGTGTCAACTTGCCTGTGTAAAGAGCCGACTTCCTACAACGATAGGCTAAATTTAGAGTATCAAAGTGTAAACCGCGGTAAAAAGTTATGTAAAATTGGTCAAAGCGCATGGCTTAACATCACAGGCGATTTGCCAGACAATATAAACTATCAAAACTCCTACATTTTTCTTGATGTAAGAGCAGAAGGAGCGCTTTTGGACGACACAGGCTCACCAATAAGCTCTATTAACTCCATAAGTTCTATTATAGACGCTTTCCCCACACCCGTTTCCAGAAAAAGTTTTGCTATCCCCAAAAAGTGTTTTGACGACAACAAAATAGATTTGTGGGTAGAGATTTCCAACAATGGTATATTAGGCAGAAGCTATGGATACAGCAAATTTCTTAACGCCTATACCTTTTCTGTCGATGACCGCTATAAAGACTACTATTATGATTATATGTGCATTTATTTTATGCAAAGAGCAAGCAAGAACAAGGCGGAAAAAAAGCGTTTATGTCAGCTACTAAATAAGTCTTACAGACTACACACAACCGATATAGAAAAAGCAAGAGAGCTTTTACTGCCTGCGCTAAAAAAAGAAAATGGCCACCCCCTTACAGTGAGCGCAATAGGACATAGTCATTTAGATGTAGCATGGTTATGGCAAGTGCAAGAAACCATAAAAAAAGCAGGGCGAACCTTTGCCAATCAGCTAAACAATATAGACAACTATCCAAATTACATTTTTGGCGCAAGTCAGCCATTAGAGTACCAACTTTTAAAAGAGCATTATCCTGCGCTTTATGAAAGGGTAAAACAAGCAGTTCAAGAGGGCAAAATTATTCCGCTTGGCGGTATGTGGGTAGAACCTGACTGCAACTTACCTAGCGGAGAAAGTCTAATTCGCCAAATTTATTATGGCAAACGCTTTTTCCTTGAAGAATTTAATACAGAGCCTAAAGTTTGTTGGTTGCCTGATGTATTTGGTTTTTCTGGTTCACTGCCCCAAATACTTAAAAAAAGCGGTTTTGATTATTTTATGACCATAAAACTTAGCTGGAATGAAGAAAACACCTTCCCTTATACCACATTTATATGGCAAGGAATAGACCAGTCTGATATCCTTGTTCATACGCCGCCAGAAGGCAACTATGGCAGCGACATAGCGCCTTATTCTATTGTAAAAGCGCTTAGACAAAACAAAGACGATAAAAATTTAGTTAAAAGCTTTTTAATGCCTTTTGGCAGTAGCGATGGCGGAGGAGGAGCGCGTCAAGCACACCTAGAAATGCTAAAAAGATGCGACAATGCTAGCTTTTATCCACCTATAAAACAGCAAAGCCCCGAAGACTTCTTTGCAGACTTAACGCCTATAAAAGATAAACTTCCTAAATATCAAGGAGAATTATATTTAGAAAAGCACCAAGCGACATACACCACGCAAGCCAATCAAAAAAAATACAACAGGCGAAGTGAAAAACTGTTGCACAATATGGAAGTTTTAGGCGCTGTTGCTTTAAAGCAAGGTATACCTTACCAATTTGATAGCGCAGACGAATATTGGAAAAATGCGCTCTTAGAGCAATTCCACGATATATTGCCAGGCTCATCAATAACTAAAGCGCACCAAGAAAGCATAGAAAGATATAAAAGATTTTTGCCAAAAGTTAAATCTTACATTGACGAAATGCTGGCGCAACTAAAAAAAGATAATCAAAAGTTATCAGTACTAAACTTGTCGCCTGCAAGGCAAAAAGGTTATATCCGCACCGCTGATGGTTGGATTTATGCCGACCTAAAACCCTATTCTGCCAAAGTTGTAGGTGTAAAAGAACTTGATATATCATCACTTTCTTGCGACAATTCAAGCATAGAAAATGATATACTCAAAGTGACATTCGGAAAAGACGGCAGTATAGTTTCATTAATTGATAAAACGCTGGATAAAGAGTTTTGCAAAACAGCGCTTAACAAACTAACTATATATAAGGATAAAAAAAGGTTTTGGAATGCTTGGGATTTCGACAGAGCATATTACAACAAAAAAAGTCATTCTTTACGCCTTGTATCTTATACTAGTTATATTGATGGACCAAACGCCGTTAGAAAAAATGTTTTTACCTATGGCAAAAGCAAGTTAGTGCAAAAGGTAATATTGCAACAAAACAGCCCTTATGTACTCTTTGAAACCACTGTGCATTGGAAAGAAACCCACAAAATGCTAAGAGCTGACTTTTACCCTAGCGAATATGGCGACAAAGCGCTGTGTGATATTCAAATGGGCAACATTTTAAGAAGCACAAAAACAACAACGGATATAGAAAAAGCGCAATTTGAAATTTGTGCGCACAAGTTTGTAGATGTCTCAAATAATGATTATGGCGCTAGCATAATAACACATAGCAAATATGGCTATCGTGTCAAAGATGGGCTAATTAGCCTTAATCTTTTGCGCTCTCCCACATTTCCAGACAAGCTAGCGGACCGTGGCACGCATAAATTTAGTTATGCCTATTATCCGCATAAAGGTAGCGCCTTTGACAGCGATTTAGTCAGCCTAGCTTACGGCTTTAATAATCCGCTTATGCTTATAAAAGGCGAACTTAGCTTTAAAAGTATTGTCTCTTGCAAAGAGGATAATATAATAATTGAAACAATCAAACCTGTAAAAGATGGCGGTTATTTAATAAGAGCGTATGAAAATCAAGGAAAGGAAACTAGCGCAAAGATTGTAACTACCTTGCCTTATATCTATGTTTGGGAGTGCGATATGCTGGAAAATCCTTTAGAAACAGCAAAGCTAGATAGTATGCACTTTGCGCCATATGAGATTAAGACCTTGTTATTAAAATAAACTTAATCGGCTCTATAATCATAACTTACCGTCAAATCCATCTCTTTGCTTACAGTATCAATAAACTTCTTAACTCCATTGCTGGCAATGGCAAAACCCATACCCTCTACACCGTTGCCCACAATTTTTGCGGAGTTTATACCTATTATTTCCCCTTTTACATTATACAGCGCGCCCCCTGAGTTGCCTGGATTAATTGCGGCATCGGTTTGCACTAACTCTTCTGTATAAGTCTCATCGTAAAAAGTAGGTTTGCTCACTATACCAAATGTCATATTTATTCCGTAACCTTGCGCATTGCCCATAGCAATTACATCTTCCCCCATTTTTAGATTGGAAGAGTTGGCAAGTGTTGCTTTTTTCCACACCTTAGGGACTGTTTCGTTTAACTTAATCAGTGCCAAGTCTTTAGTGGTGTCACAAGCTATCACAGTAAAGGTATATTCTGTTTCTTGACCAGCAAACTTGCCCACAATTTTTGAAAAAATATCAATAAATGAAGTGGTGTTATACTGTCTAAACGGTCCAAAGTTGCCAGCTTGGTACTTGTAATTTTCAAAAGTTACCACATGGGCGTTAGTTATTGCATACCCGTCATCAGTAATAATAGTTGCTGTTGCTTTACTGCTGATGTTATATTGAGTGCTATCATCGTTTATGCTTGTTTTTTGCCTGCCATAACAAGTTAGCTCAATGACATTATATAAATTTAGGCTTCCCACATAAAGACCTGGGTTTGTATAATCTTTTGGCAAATAGTAATCTTTTGCTATTTTGGCATTTAGATTTTCTTCCACCTTGTCTTTTACAATGCCCGTAAGCTTATCTGTAGTTTTATCAGCTATCTCATTTCTGGTTTCTTCATCAAGCACAAGTTCTTGTTCTTTGGGCGCATCTTCTAGTTTTTCATTTAGCTTATTTGTTATTATTGTCCAAGTGGCAATGTTTCCAATGATTACAACAAGCATAAAAATAATGGCAATAACAAGCGCTGGCTTTATATCTTTTTTTATTTTGGCAAGCATAAAGTTTTACTCCTAAAATATAAATATTTATTAAAACTATTGTTTAGTTTTTGCAAAATACCAGCTAATAATCAATTTTTTATTATTTTTATTGACCTTAGCGCATAAAATCTTAAAGAGGTAATAATATGGAAAATACTATTGTAAAATCACAGCATTCACTAAAATATGAAAATGGCAGAATATTAGTCAACGGCGTCATTAACCTAGACAGCTTTGAAAACGATGTAATAATAGCTAGGCTAAGTGATAAAACCATGACTATAAAAGGAGAAAAGCTAAATGTTGAAGACCTAAACATTAAAACAGGCGTTATGATAATATCAGGAATCATGAACTCCCTTGTCTACCATCAAAAGTATGAAAAATTATCCTTTATAAAAAGATTGTTTAAGTGATTAATGACACACCGTTACAACCTTATATAAGCCTGCTCTTTTTATCAGGCGGTATGCTTGCATACCTAATTTACGAGTTTTTGTACAGCTTGCGTTTATTG
>JAAYOD010000040.1 GCA_012520515.1 Clostridiales bacterium | reverse complement strand
ATGCCTGTTATGGAAGGAAAATGTGTGCTATTTAAGGCATTTGGCGATGTGGACGCATTCCCTTTATGCATACGCAGCAAAGATGTTGACGAAATCGTGCGCACGATAGAACTTCTTAGCGGCAGTTTTGGCGGCATTAACTTAGAAGACATATCAGCGCCCAGATGCTTTGAAATAGAGAAAAAGCTTAAAGAGCGTTGCGATATTCCTATTTTCCACGACGACCAACACGGCACAGCAATAGTAACAGCAGCAGCTGTTATAAATGCGCTAAAATTTGTTAAAAAAGATATAAAAGACTGCACAGCAACATTTAGCGGAGCAGGAGCAGCTGGCGTTGCTTGCTGCAAATTGCTACAAAGCATGGGTATAAAAGATGTTATTATGTGTGATAGACACGGCATAATTGCAGCCGACAGTGAAAACTTGTCACCTAGCAAAGCTGAGATAGCGTCTTACACCAACAAAAACCTAAAGCACGGCACACTTGCTGACGCAATGAAAGACGCTGATATCTTTATTGGCTTGTCCGCGCCCAATGTAGTAACGCAAGAAATGGTAAAATCTATGGCGCCAAACGCTATTGTATTACCTATGGCAAACCCAGTGCCAGAGATTATGCCCGACCTTGCTCTCCAAGCAGGAGCAGCAGTAGTTGGCACAGGCAGAAGTGACTTCCCCAACCAAATCAACAATGTGCTTGCTTTCCCAGGCGTATTCCGCGGAACGCTTGATGTGCGCGCAAGCGACATTAATGAAGAGATGAAAATTGCCGCAGCGTATGCGATTGCATCATTAATTAGCGACGAAGAGCTTGCAGCTGACTACATTTTGCCAAGAGCATTTGACGAAAGAGTAGGCCCAACAGTAGCAAAGGCTGTTGCTGAAGCTGCTCGCAAGTCAGGTGTTGCGCGCATCTAAGGTTATTAACCAATTCTAAAAACTAAAAAGACTTGTTTTTATGCAAGTCTTTTTTGTTATTGTAAAGCGCAAAATTTTATGGTAAAATTATTAGATAGAGGTAAAGAATGTCAAGTAAAAGAAGATATAGAAAAAAAAGAACGCCAAAAGCAGATAATTATAAACCGCCATTTAAGCAAGAAATACTTACTAAAAGCGTTGATACGCTTACCTTAGGGCAAAATACCCAAAAGCTGTTAGCTGACGCTGGTATCAGCACAATATTAGATGTTGTAAAAAGGCAAGATAAAGATTTTTATAAGATATCTACTTTTAATAAAAGAAATCTATTTGACTTAAAAAATGCGCTGAAAAAACAAGGTCTTTATCTAAAGCCTGTTAAAGAAACTATGGATACAGAAGACAATAAAGATAATAAAAATAATGAAAGCCGCCGCGCCAAACAAAAAGATAGCGTAAAAAGTGGCGTAAAAGAGCAGGAAAGGCGCAAGACGCACCCTAAGCAAAATAGGGAGAGAAAGGCTGCCTATGTGGAAGTCACTAAGGTAGTGCGCCCCAAAAAGCCCGTTGTAGAAGCGGTAAAAGATATACCCGATATTTATGTTAAGGTTAATAAAAACGGCAAATGGGGATTTAAAAACAGAGCTGGCAAACAAGTTGTGGATTCAATTTATGATGAAGTATTTAATTTTAAGGAAGAACTTTGCTGTGTGCAAAAAGACGACCTTTATGGCTTTATAAATAGAGATGGGCAAGTGGTTATTCCTTTAGTTTATTCTTGCGCCACTTCTTTTAGTGAAGGTTTAGCGTGCGTGTTCAAGGGAGAAAAATGCGGATATATAGACACTGAAAACAATGTTGTTGTGAATTTTGATTATGACGCGGGAACTATGGTAATTGACGGCGAATGTAGAGTTAAAAAAGATGGCAAGTGGGGAGAATTGCACATAAGAAAACCATCTAAAAATGACGACAGTGTTGGTATAGGAGTAGAAAACATACGCTGGATTATTTAGCTGTCTTTTATAAAGAATATAGATACACAAAAAAGGACACACAAAAAGGTGTCCTTTAATTTTTTTACAAACCTAAAATTAAACTACTCAGCCAAAGAGTTTAGCATTTTAGCCATTCTGGCTTTCTTTCTTGCCGCATTATTGATATGGAATATGCCGTCACTCTTTGCCATATCTATCATAGCTATAAGCTCTGGATAAAGCTCTTTAGCTTTTGCTGCGTCAGCTGCTGCAATTGCGTTTTCAAACTTCTTTATTTGAGTTTTGATAGCAGACTTTTTGCTATTATTTCTAGCTTTTGCCGCACGGCTTGTCAATATATTCTTTTTTTGTGATTTCGTATTGGCCATTATTTGTCTCCTTATAACATCAAGTACGGTTGATATTCTAGCATATGAAAACTAAAAAAGCAATAGATTTTAGTATATTTCTACTGAAAAAAAGCATAATTCCATTATGGCACGAATTTATAGGGAAATGTGGGAGAGCGCAAGCGTGCGCAATCCAAAAGGCATAAAAGAGCGCGTAGAAAGAAAGTATTTTAACAAGCTATGCATAAGTTATTCTCAAGATACAAAAGGGAGCGACTATGTAACTATCAGCATCAATGGCGACATTTTCCATAACAAAGATTTTCAAACAAACATCATTGCTGAGCTATCAGCGACGATACAATTTTTTCTAAAAAAATATAAGCTTTCTCCATCGTCCAATATTTTGGTGGTAGGACTTGGCAATCACAATGTGACTGCCGACTCTCTAGGCTCTAGAGTGTGCGACAATGTGCTAGTTACAAAGCACCTTTTTAATAAGAGTTTTATTGCGTCAAAATGGGGGTGCTTATCCTGCATAAAACCATCTGTGAGCGGAGTCACAGGAATTGACAGCTATGACATCATAAAGTCAGTGATTGCGTCGCAAAAGCCCGATATGCTCATTGTGGTAGATACCTTAGCTTGCAATAACTACACAAGGCTAGCTACTTGCATTCAAGTAAGTGACGACGGCATAGAGCCTGGCAAAGGGGTAGGCAATCCAAAGCCCAAGCTAAATTATCAAAGTATGAAAATTCCTGTGGTTGCTATCGGCGTGCCACTTGTTATTTATGTAGCAAAGCTTATTTTGTCAATTGAGCCAAACTGTAACATAACCATTCCCAAAAGTTTGACAGATTTAGTTGTAACCGCTAAAGAGATTGATTTTCAAATTGATGACTTTTCTTATATAATCTCTCAAAGTATTAATCAAAGTATTCATTTTAAGGGAAAAATATAGATTATCTTTTAATTAGTTAAATTAAAGTATTGAAAAATTGATTAGTAAATGATATTATATTAGTTGATGTATATTTTTTATACGATTATATACCATTAAAAATCATTTAATATATTAGGAGAGAGAATATGGCAAGTTATAACAAAGAAAAAATAAGAAATATTGCGCTTATAGGGCACGGCGGCGAAGGTAAAACTTCTTTGCTGGAAGCTATGCTGTTTAATACAAAGGCCATCGACAGACTGGGCAAAGTAGACGACGGCACAACGGTAAGCGACTATGACGCAGAAGAGATTGCCAGAAAGATGAGTATAGGACTTTCTGTAAGCAATGTAAAATATAAAGACTATAAGATTAATGTTATTGACACTCCTGGATTTTTTGACTTTGAAGGTGAAATGATAAGCGCGCTAAGCGTTGCTGACGGTGCAATTGTAGTTACTCAAGCGCACGGATATTTGAGCGTTGGCACAGAAAAGGCGATAAGCTACTGTTTAGAAAAGAAAATTCCTATGATGATTTTTGTCAACGGAGTAAACAAAGAAAACAGCGACTACTTCAAAACTGTTGACGCTATCAAGCAAAAATATGGCAATATGATAGCCGCTATAGAATATCCAATAATGGACGGCAACACAATAACAGGATATGTCGATGTTGTTGCACAAAAAGCTTTTGATGTTGACTTTAAGGAAATAGATATTCCCCAAAACTTTGTCGATATGGTAGCTGAAGGCAACAATGAGCTTGCCGAAACTGCCGCAGGAGCTTCTGAAGAGCTTATGGAAAGTTTCTTTGACAAAGGGGAATTGAGCGCAGAAGAAAAAGCTGCAGGAATCAAGATTTTGGTAGGTCAAACTGAGCTTATTCCTGTAATCAGCGGTGTTGTGGTAGGCAAAAAACCATTTTTAGCAGACCTTTTAGACCTTATTATAAACTTTGTTCCAACAGCTGGTGAGAGCGTACCTGTTAAGGCAATGAAAGATAATGAAGAAATAGTAATTGAGTGCGATGAGAATGCGCCTTTTGCTTGTCATGTATTTAAGACAATAGTTGACCCGTTTGTAGGAAAATTGCTGATATTTAAAGCTTACGCAGGCAGCGTAAAGAGCGGCGATGTTGTTTATAACACCAATAAAGACGAAACTGAAAAGATAAGCGCCCTTTACATACTAAACGGCAAGCAACAAATCCAAACTGATGTTATAAAAGCTGGAGATATCGGCGCATTTGCTAAGCTTAGTTATACTTCCACTAACGATACGCTATGCGACAATAGCCGCCGTATAGCTTTTGCGCCTATCGAATTTCCTAAGCCAGTTTATACTCTTGCCATTGTGGCTGACGAAAAAGGCGGCGCTGACAAGGTGGTTGAAGGCTTAAGAAAGCTTATGGACGAAGACCATACTTTCTTTGTAGGAAAAGATATGGAAACAGGCGAAACTGTGGTTAGAGGCATGGGCGAAACGCAAATAGATGTTCTGCTTAAAAAAGTTAAGAACAAATACAAGGTAGAAGCTGTTTTGACAGAGCCTAGAGTAGCTTATAGAGAAACTATTAGAAAGCAAGTAAGCCAACAGGGCAGATGCAAAAAGCAAACTGGCGGCAGCGGACTATTTGGCGATGTGCATATTCGCTTTGAGCCAGCTCCTGAAGTTGAAGACTTTGAGTTTGGCGTAGAAGTTGTGGGCGGCGCTGTTCCAAGACAGTTCTATCCCGCAGTAGAAAAAGGACTTAGAGAAATAAAAGTAAATGGTGTTTTGGCAGGCTATCCGCTAGTTAACTTCCGCGCAGTATTATATGACGGAAGCCATCACCCAGTAGACAGTAAGGAAGCAGCGTTTATAGAAGCGGCAAAGATAGCTTATAGAGAAGGTATTCCAAAGGCAAATCCTGTATTGTTAGAGCCAATTGTAAGCATAAAAGTAACTGTCCCAACCGAATTTATGGGCGACATAATGGGCGACATTACCAAGCGCCGCGGCAGAATCTTTGGTATGGATAATCAAAAAGATATGACAGTTGTAAGCGGCGAAGTACCACAGTCAGAACTTACCCGCTATGCTATTGACTTACGCAGTATGACGCAAGGTAGGGGCAGATTCTCAACTGAATTTGCGCGCTATGAAGAAGTTCCGTCAAGCCATGTTGCAAAAATCATAGAAGACTCCAAACGCTAAATAAAAACTTAAGCTAAAAGGAGCGGATTTACCGCTCCTTTTTATAGACATTATTTTCTATTTTGCGCAGCTACCATAGCTTGTAATATATTAATTACATTGTTTCCGCTAAAGGAAATATCATTAAATGCGTCGTTTGTTTTATCTTGGTTGCTATAATTATCGCTAGCTGCCGTTTGATTATTGCTATTATTAAAGTTGTTGGCGTTCATCATCTTTAGCATATTCATCATAGGATTATTATTGTTGTTATTTCCACCAGCAAGCATACCCATAAGCATATCGGTCATAGCGTTATTGCTGTTATTATTGTTATTGTTTCCGCCTTTTCCCTGATTCATCATCATAATAAAGGGTAGCAACGACATTATATCCATAATTTAGCTCCTTTTTAGCTGTTCTATCAGCATTTTCATTTTGTTGCGCTGCTCTTGGTTGAGATAGCCGCTTGCGCTGTTATAAAAGTTATCTAGTTCCTGCGCTGACACTTTACCGCTAGACACGCTCCCTTCCTTAAACAACTCTGTCATAAGCTCATTTTCTGACATTTGAGAGTATTTATTTAACGCATCTTGCGGAGAGATATTTTGTTGATTGTCATTATTTTCACTATTTTTACGATTTTTTTCTTGTTCCTTTCGTCTTATATAATCGACTATATTCATACATTTTCCCCCTTATCTGTATTACAATATGTCGACTGGGAAAATTTTGTCAACTTTTTTGAGCAATTTCCAGAATTGCTTCAATTAAGCTAACTATATCGCCTGATTTATTGTTAGCGCCTATGCTTACTCTTACAGCGCCTGTATTGTTTGTACCTAAATACATATGCATCAAAGGCGCGCAATGCAGTCCGCTCCTAACGCATATACCATAATTCTTTGATAAAATATCGCCTACATCAGATGATGGCATATTACCAATATTAAATAACACTACTCCATTGTTTGCGCCATAAATTTTTATTTTAGAAATTTTCTCTAATTCTTCTACAAGCATATCTTGCAACCGTCTGCACTTGCTATTTAATCTATGGAAGTTTTTCATAGTCCACTCTATGCCTTTAGCTAGACAAACAATGCCGATATTGTTTGCAGTTCCTGCTTCAAAACTGTCAGGGAGTATAACAGGCGGGTCAAGGCTAAGTCCTGATATGCCCGTTCCGCCCATCATAATGGGCTTAAGTTTTACGCTATTTTTTGCAAGTAAAAATCCGCTTCCTTGTAAGCCATGCAAGGACTTATGCCCAGATGACGCTATCATATCGATATGGTCATATTGTAAGCGTATATGGCCTGCAGCTTGCGCCATATCCACCAAAACTAAGGCGTTTGATCTAGCTTTAACTGCCTTTGCTATTTCAGCTATGGGAAGCGCATACCCATTAACATTGCTCATTGCGCTTACAGCTACCATAGAAGTGGCAGCATTAAGCGCATTTTCAAGCGGCGTTAAAAGACCATTTTTATCGGGCGCAATAATTTTTAGCGTAATCTTTCCTAATTTCTCTAGGTATTTTAATGGGCGAAGCACAGAGTTATGCTCATATACAGTAGTAATTACTTGTCTGTTAAGGTTGCTGCCCAAAATTGCTAAATTAAGAGCTTCTGTACAGTTTTTTGTAAAAATTACATTGCCGTCAAAAAAATGCTTGCGCACAGTTTGCCTTGTTTCTTCAATTTTCATAGCGGCACGCATACTGGCCTTATGTGATGACCTGCCAGCATTTGCACTGTTATAAAGCTCCTTTAAGCAAGCCAGTTTTACGCAAATAGGCTTATATCTTGAAGTTGCGGAATTATCTAAATATATCATTTATTCTCCTTAATCACACCTTGTCTTACTACATTAATATAAATATATTGTACAAATAGTAATTTATTCAAAGGAGAATTAAATGGATACACTAGCATCATTTCGCTCACGCAGCGAAGCCATAAGATTACACAACGCGCTAAGCATGAAAAGAATAGCCACAACTTTAATTAATATGCCTTCTGCTTTTAAGGTAGGTTGTGGATTAAGCGTAGTATTCCCGTCCAGCAAAAGAAATGAAGTCAATTTATTGATTCAAAGCCTTGGCCTAAACAGCTTTATAGGCTTTTTTGTCAAATGAACAAAATCTTGCCATAATTTGCCAAAAGCGGACATAAATAGTACTCAATTTTGCCTTATCCTTTACTCATGAGTAAAAGCATAGTAATAACTTCAGGTAAAGGCGGAGTAGGAAAAACCACAGTAACGGCTAACTTAGGTATAGCTCTAGCTATTCGTGGCAAAAAAGTGGTGCTTGTAGATGGCGACATTGGGCTTAACAACCTTGATGTGTGTATGCACATTGAAGACAGAATAGTCTATGATATTGGCGATGTAGTAAAAAATAAATGCACAGTTAGCCAATGCCTTGTGCCTTTTTGCGACAACCTTTTTGTACTGCCAGCAACTTCTATGTCAGCATCTCTTATCACCACTTTGCAGTTTATGGAAATAATCGATAAGCTAAAAGAAACTTTTGACTATATATTTATCGATTGTCCTGCAGGAATAGAAAACAGCTTTCATAGGGCTGTAAAAGGGGCAGACGAAGCTATTATTGTCACCACTCCGCATATCTCCAGCGTTAGAGATGCATACAAGGTAAGCAGAGTGCTTTCTAGCTACCGCCTTGCAAAACAAGGCTTAATTATAAACCGTATGCATGGCGGCAATGTCATTGACAAAACTATGATATCGGCAAAAGATATTACAAACGCTTTACAACTAGAACTATACGGTGTTGTGCCAGAAAGCAACGATATAAACCTATACTCTATAATAAGTGAGTTAAAACCAAACTCCGCTCCTTACTTTAGCTATAACCTAATTGCGCAATACATTGATGGCGAATCCAAAAAGATATACGACTACACCGCGCCTTATAAAGGATTTTTTAATAAACTTTTAAGGAAACTATCACAATGAAAAAAGAGCCAAAAGGCAACTTATTGCGTTTGCGTCAAATTATACTTTCCGACGATATTAATATCCCAAATAGCACAGTTGAGATACTCAAAACCGATACAAAGAACTTTTTTAATAACCACTTTAAGATGGATAATAACAGCTTTGAAATGCATATTTCAGTAGACGATGACGGCTTTTATCAAGTAAATCTTAACTTTAAAGCAATGGATATGTATGACATCAAAGTAATTAAATAACTGATTACTTAATTTGACTTTTGGGATAAATCTATGCTAACTTTATGCTATGGAAAACGCATCTCCCAAAGGCAAAAAAACTACATTTTTTACCGTTTATGACATCACCTATATAGCAATGTCAATAGCGCTAATTACGCTATGCTCTTGGATAACTGTTCCGTCCACAGTACCTTTTACTATGCAAACTTTTGCCATATTTGCCATAGTTGCGCTGTTTGGCGTCACTAGAGCCACCGCAGCGACACTTATATATCTTTTGCTTGGCGCATTGGGCGCACCTATATTTTCTGGTTTCAATGGCGGTTTTGGCTACCTTTTAGGAAGTACAGGCGGTTATCTTATAGGCTTTGTTTTTGCTTCCCTAGTGACAGGCTTAATGATAAAATTTTTAGGCAACAAAACTTTTATAATGTTTATTTCTATGGTGTCAGGACTTGTTGTCTGCTATGCAATAGGTACAGCTTATTTTATGCTAATATACACAAAAAACAGCGGTCCAGTTGCGCTTACTAGCGTGTTTTTATGGTGCGTTGCGCCATTTATTGTGCCTGACCTATTAAAAATTTTGCTTGCGCTTTTTACCGCAAAAAGATTTTCAAAATTTGTTAAAAACTAAAAATTTATTATTCCTAAATGCTCTAAAACTATTTTTATGGCAATTAATATAAGCGCAATACCGCCCATAAGTTCGGCTTTTTTCTTATGCTTTATGCCAAAGTGTGAGCCAATTTTAACGCCGACAGCAGACAGGGCAAAAGATACAACGCCAGTAGTTAGTACAGCTATATAAATATTTATTTTGAGAAAAGCAAAACCCACTCCCACAGCAAGAGCATCTATGCTGGTAGCTAAAGCCAAAGTTGCCATTGTCTTTATGCTAAGGGAAGAGTCTTCTTCCGTTTGTTTTGGGGAAAGAGCGTTAGATATCATTTCTATGCCAATAATGACAAGTAAAATAAATGCTACCCAGTGGTCATAAGCGCTTATGTTAGCAGAGAATAAAGAACCTATGGCAAAGCCAACTAGTGGCATAAAACATTGAAAAGCGCCAAACCACAAGCCCACTATAACAGCGTTTTTTAGCGTACTTTTTTTCATAGCCAGCCCTTTGCATATAGCGACAGCAAAGGCGTCCATAGCAATACTAATGCTAACTACAATTAGCTCCCACATTCCCATAAAATTTGTTTTCCTTTAATTTTTAGTGCCTTAATTAATACTATAAAGAAAACGCTAGCATTATGAGAGATAATTAAATATATTGAAAAAATAAAAAAGCAGGAAAAAACTTCCTGCGTCATTTGGAGCTGGTGAGCGGACTTGAACCGCTGGCCTGCTGATTACGAATCAGCTGCTCTACCAACTGAGCCACACCAGCAAATACTTTCCATACTATTCTACCTTTATTTTTTTAATTTGTCTATTAAAATTCATGACACAAACATAAAAAATATGCTATACTAATCAAAACATATAAAATATACAAATTTATATGAGCTTTAAGTATCAATTTTGTGGTAAAGCTAAACCAACAAAGGAAGATATAGATGATATTAAAAAAATTTAGTGATTTTGTTATTAAATATAAATATATTGTGTTGGCGATTTTTTCCGTTTTGCTTATTTTAGGTATACTTGGCACAATTTTTCTAGTAAACGACCCTAACAAAATTAATTCTGATATGGTCAGCTATTTAAGCAATGACTTTGACACCAAAAAAGGCTTGATTTTTCTTGATGAATATTTTGGCATAAAAGGCGACGCTCTTATTGTAGTTAGGGGCACTGATGACGACGCGGACTTAAGGGAGTCTGTCAACAAAATAAAGTCAGAGCATAAAGAAGAGATAAGGCGGTTTATTTGGGTAGAGGATATAGAGTCTATTACGGAAATTGAAAAGCAGCTTGCCTCTATCGACAAAGAAAAGTTAAAGTTTTTGGAAGAAGAAAATGTTCAGCAAATGCTAAAGGACAAAAGCCTTAGTTCTATATTGCCTATGTTTAAGTATCTTGCCGACCTGCCTCCTGCGCTTGATATGACGGTGGACATTTCAGAATTTGCCACATTTTTAAAGCGGGATATCGGCGATGGCTACTATGACTATGTAATGATGGTAATGACTGATTTACCCACATCGTCTAGAGAAGCCCATCAGCTTTTAGACAACATTACAGAAAAGCTAACGCAAACAAAAACCAACCTAAACGGAGTAAGTCAAGATAGAGAAATTGCAATTGCCGGCATGACGCAAAATTCTAAGACAACAACAGAAGAAACGCTTGGAGATATTCCCAATTTTCTTACCTATGCCATCATTGCTGTTATTATTATCTTACTTTTGACTTCGGCAAGTTTTATTGAGCCCATTATTCTTATTGTTACGCTTGGCGTAAGCATAGTAATTAGTATGGGCATAAATTATTTATATCCATTTATAAATATCTTTAGTTATTCCACAAGCGCAATTTTACAGCTTGCCATAACTATGGATTATGCTATTTTTTACATGCACACTTATAGGCGAAAACGCCTTAGCCTTAATGCAAAGGACGCATCAATTTCCGCCATTCCTGAAGTTGCGCCTAGTGTGCTTGCAAGCGGACTTACCACTATTGGCGGTTTTGTGGCGCTATATTTTATGCGCTTTAAGGTGGGAGCGGATATCTCCAATGTCATTATAAAAGGAATAATATTAAGCATTTTGAGCGTTGTGGCTTTACAGCCTATCCTAACTCTATTGCTTGACAAAGTTATTACAAAGACAACTCATAATTTTACAGGCGCAATAAATAAAAAGATAAAAGAAAAAAGCAAAAAGGAAAAAAGCTTTGAGCTTTCCAACTCTTTATTGGTTAAGCCAATAGCCCGCTTTAGCGTGTGGCAAAGAATAACGCTTGTTATTATTGCCGTTGCGCTGATTGTTCCGTCATTTATATTGCAAAACCGACTTTCTTATAGCTATCTAAGCCTATATGACAATAAAGCAAGCACTCCTGAGCAAATTTTTGCGCAAGAGCTTGGCAATCAGACAATAATAGCTGTGCCTCTTGCGCCTAAGCAAGGCTATACCCATCAAGACTTTATTGAAATGGTAAAAAGTGCGCCTTATGATAAAGTGAGCGGAGTGGTAGGAGCGTTTACCACCATTAAAAACATTGAGCCTAAGGCTATGACGGCATTTTTAGAAATTCTTAGCGATGAAAAAAATATAAAAGATGTGCAGGCAATAATCGACACTCTTGCAGACCCCACTTCGCAAAATTACGCTATGATAGAAAAAATTATGCAAAACTATGATATTAGTTTGGAAGAGCTTGATTTAGAACAGTATAACTTACACGAAATTGATTTAGAAGATATGTTAAAAGACTTTGACCCGTCTTTACTAAATTCTTATTTTGCCAAGGTGGATACTAAGTGGTATACGCTGTATTCAGTCAGCATAAAAGGCAGCGCAGAAGATGCCCAAGCCGAAGCTTGTTACAAATACCTAAAAGGCGTAATGGAAGAGTGCTTTGGTAAAAATTCCACTTATTCTATAGGAATGCTTACAGCAAGCTATGACCTTATAAAAACGACGATGCGTGACTTTTTGATAGTGACGCTAGTTAGCGCAGGCATTATATTTTTGATAGTATCTGTACTTCTTAAAAATCCTATAAAGAGCTTGATACTTGTTGTGCTTATAGAGCTTGGCATTTGGATTAACTTTTCCATAACTCACCTTATGGGACAGCAAATTAACTTCATGGTGTACATTATTATAAGCGGTATACAGTTAGGTTGTACGGTAGACTATGCAATTTTGCTTGCAAACACCTTTGAAAATAACCGTGATAAGTATAAGACAGGTAAAAAGTGCGCTATAAATTCCGCTATGGAAGCAGTGCCTGCTATATTTACCAGCGTATCGGTAATAATTACTGTTTGTATGGTGGTGTTCTTTGTAAGTAAAAACTCTGTAATAAAACAGCTTACAGCGCTTCTTGCGCGCGGCTCTTTGATTAGCTTTATTTCGGTGACATTTTTGCAAACGGCAATTATGTCATTTTACAAAACAGAGCGTAAAGTAGTAGATTATGAAAGCAAGCTAAAAGAATTAGAAGAAGCTTTGGACGACAAGACGGCAAAAAAATAGTTAAAGTAATTGCAAGTGTCACTCTTGCTATGCTATAATCAATAAAAGAAAAAATTATTAATGGGAGGATTTATATAGTGCAATATAGTCACGAAGTAGAAAATATGGTCTGCGTCAAAAAAGGCCCTAACCATGGTCCTGCTCCAATACCCGAAGAAGGTAAATGGGTGCAATCTAAGCAAATATCCGACATAAGCGGCTTTACTCACGGCGTGGGCTGGTGTGCTCCACAACAAGGCGCGTGCAAACTAACGCTCAATGTTAAAGAAGGTATTATTGAAGAAGCTCTGATTGAAACAATTGGTTGCTCTGGCATGACTCACTCTGCAGCAATGGCGGCAGAAATTCTTGCTGGCAAAACATTGCTTGAAGCTGTCAATACAGACCTTGTTTGTGATGCTATAAATGTTGCTATGAGAGAATTGTTTTTACAAATTATCTATGGAAGAACGCAGTCAGCTTTCAGCGAAAACGGCTTGCCAATTGGTGGCGGACTGGAAGACCTTGGCAAAGGTTTGCGCAGTCAGGTAGGCACTACCTATTCCACCGTTGCTAAAGGCGTGCGCTATTTAGAAACGGCAGAAGGTTATGTTACACGCCTAGCTCTTGACGAAAACAGCGAAGTAATAGGCTATGAGTTTATCAGAGTAGGCCCTATGCTAGAACTTATTAATGTTAAAGGGATGGACGCTAATGAAGCGCTCAAAAAGAGCATAGGCAAATATGGAAGATTTGATGATGCGGTAACCTACATCAATCCCAGAGTGCAATAGGAGGGCAATATGGCTATAACATTTGAAGGATATGCAAGAAGAAAAGATAAAATTGCCGAGGCTCTAGCAAAGTACGGTATCAAAAGTTTGGAAGAAGCAAATGAGATATGCCTAGCTAAAGGCATAGACTGTGACAAAATAGTAAAGGGTGTACAACCTATTTGTTTTGAGAACGCAGTTTGGGCATACACGCTTGGTTGCGCTATCGCTATTAAGAAAAATTGCGTTAAGGCAGCTGACGCTGCTGAAGCTATTGGTATTGGACTACAAGCTTTTTGTATCCCTGGCAGCGTTGCAGAAAACCGTAAAGTAGGTCTTGGGCACGGTAACTTAGCAGCAAAATTATTAAGAGAAGATACAAATTGTTTTGCCTTTGTGGCCGGTCACGAATCTTTTGCGGCGGCAGAAGGCGCAATAGGTATTGCTAACAGCGCCAACAAAGTAAGAAAAGAGCCTTTGAGAGTTATTCTTAACGGTCTTGGCAAAGATGCCGCTTATATCATAAGCAGAATAAACGGTTTTACCTATGTACAAACAAAGTATGACCAATGCAAAGATGAACTTACCATAGTTAAAGAAACAGCATTTAGCAACGGACCAAGAGCTAAGGTGCGCTGCTATGGTTGCGACGATGTAAACGAAGGTGTTGCTATTATGATAAAAGAAGGCGTTGATGCTGGAATTACAGGAAATAGCACCAATCCTACCCGTTTTCAACATCCCGTTAGCGGCACATATAAAAAGTGGGCTTTGGAAAATGGCAAAAACTACTTTAGCGTAGCAAGTGGTGGCGGCACAGGCCGTACATTGCACCCCGACAATATGGCAGCAGGTCCTGCAAGCTATGGCTTGACCGACACTATGGGGCGTATGCACAGCGACGCGCAGTTTGCAGGCTCTTCCAGCGTTCCCGCTCATGTGGAAATGATGGGCTTAATTGGCATGGGCAACAATCCAATGGTTGGCGCAACAGTAAATGTTGCAGTAGCAGTAGAAATGGCTAATAAATAGTAACTAAAAAAACTTAAATGTTAAAAAGCGTATGGTGATGTTTGCCGTACGCTTTTTTTATGAAAATCATAATTTGTCCCCAAAATGATGACCTCAGGATTAATCAAATGCAATACTATAAGTTTTGAAATGCGGTACAATTTTTGGTGGAAATTGCTAGAAAAAATAATGGAACTGCGCATCTCATTGATTTAGAGCCACATATGATTTAGTGAAGGGCGTCAACTATCTTTGAAATACTTAACCTTTGGGGTGACGATATTGAAAAGCTAAAAACCATAATTGGTGATATGTCGACACTGGGTATGGAAATACGAAATGACAAGATATGTGTGGACTTTACCATTCCTGATATAGTTTACATAAAAAACGAAAACCTATATAAAGCAATCTTGCACTGATATGGTGGAAGTAATGCCAAAGTAAAGAAGTCGGAATAATGCAAACAAGCAACCAAAACTATTGGTTGACTATTTTAGTATATAGTAATATAATCATAATGTAAATATATGCAAAAAATTAGGAGAAATCGATGTCAGCATTTGATTTGAACGCCAAGGTATCCAAAAAAACAGGTTTGATAGTTATCATCTCTGTCCTTGTTGCCGTAATTGCAGCTATGGTCGGCATGGCGTTTGGTCATTCCGCTTATCTATCTAAGTCTCAAACCAACATTGTTAATTTAGATAATTTTACTCAAACTGTACCCAATGTTTTGATATACAGCTATGACGACAAAGCAGAGTCTGTTGATATGGCGCAAATAATAAAGGTAAGTAAAGACGCTACCTTTAAGGTGTTAAATGTCAAAGAAAAGCACGATGACGATTATAGAATAATTGACAAATCGGGAAACAATGTCATAAATGTTAAAGATAATGTCATTAAATATGTAACTATTGAAGTAGCCAACAAGCGTAAAACAAAACAATATATGATATTGCTTACGGCAAAGAAAAATGAGTCCAATACTATTTTGGCGCACAATACGCAAATTGACGGCAATTTTTTAGATATTTACAGCAGCGACCAAGATTATATTTTGCCTACCCCATCAAAAACCTATACAACGGACATAGGCACTTATAATTACGATTTTGAAGGGTGGTATACCACACCTGATTATAAAGAAGATTCCAAGATAGAAGTTATTCCGTCAGGTTCTAGTGGCATACTCAACTTGTTTGCAAAGTTCAAAACTACTGGCATGACGCAAGGCACTGATGGCAGATACTATTACACTATGGGAAAATATCCCCAAACTAGAGTTACTCAGTACTCTCTATTAGGTCCATTAAGGGTGGCGGCAAACGCAGCGCTATCTTCTGATAACGGTATTTTTACATTTAATGACGGTACAGGACTTAAAGAGTATTATAGGTTTAAGCCTGAAAATGCAGTCAATGTAGCCAACAACGGCTATTCGCCATCGTCATATTATTTCTTTAAGGTAGAACCAATAGAGTGGGTTATACTTACCACAACTACTCCAGTTAATGACAACACCTACACCCTTATGACTAGAAAAATACTAAATTGCAGTATGTTTGCCAACCAAAACACAAAGTCCATATACGAAGGGCTTGGCGATACTTATAAAAACCTAATAGAAAACTATGCAGAAAGTTTTTTAGAGTCTATATACGGGCCAGAGAGTTTGTGGTGGCGGTCAGGCGCTAAGAAAGTTACCGACACATTTTATAAGTCTAACGACTGGCTTACAGCGCAAGAGATAAACAGCCTTACTCCAAGGTCTTACACAGCGTATTATACCAATGTAAATTTGTCTTTTACAGACCTTTCGCTAAGAATTTTTCCTGAAAAGAAAGAAGTAAATGACGAAAGAGTTTATTGCTTGCAGTATTCAGATATGACCAATGCAAGTTTGGGCTTTTCCCGCAATGAGCTTGAGTATGACAGCGCAAGGCGCGCGCAAACTACTGATTTTGCAAAAGCCAATGGTGCATTTTCTGTTACCAATAACAGATATACCGATGTAGGCACATACTTTTTAAGGGGCGCGGGCAGTACTTATAATTATAACGATAAGCGATTTGCTTACATAAAATATACAGGCGCGGTACATTGCTATACAACGACCAGTTGGTCGATAAGGAGCGGAATAAGACCGGCTTGCGTGGCAAGAATAGTAATATAAATAAGATTTAAGGAGAATATAATGTCTAGATTTGGTGGATTTGGCGGCGGCAATATGCAACAGCTTATGCGCCAAGCGCAAAAAATGCAAAGAGATTTAGAGAAAGCTCAAGAAGAGCTTAGAGATACCGAAGTAGTGGCATCAGCCGCAGGCGGAATGGTGGAAGTTGTTATGACTTGCGATAGAAAATTAAGCTCTATCAAAATTGCTCCCGAAGCTGTTGACCCTGATGATGTGGAAATGTTGGAAGATATGATAATAGCAGGCATTAATGAAGCCCTTAAGCTAGTTGAAGAAGAAAATGCTCGTGTTATGGGTCCTCTTACAGGCGGTCTTGGCGGAGGCTTGTTTTAATGCAAATACCTAGCCTATCTAGGCTTATAGCAAAGTTTAAGAGCTTGCCTGGCGTTGGCATTAAGACGGCAACAAGGTATGCCTATAACATTATAGAAGGGAGTAAAGAAAATGCGCAAGAGTTTGCCAGCGCCATTCTAGACGCTGTAAACAGTATTCATTTTTGCTCCGTTTGCGGTAACTTTACCGACATAGATGTGTGTTCTATTTGTCAAGAGCGTGACAAAACCACCATTTGTGTAGTTTCTGACCCCAAAGACATTAACGCCTTTGAAAAAATGGGCGAATATAAAGGAGTATACCATTGCTTGCATGGTACGATTGACTTTCAAAAGGGCAGGGGTGTTGACGATATAAGAATAAAAGAGCTTATGTCAAGGCTCACGGGCGTAAAGGAAGTTATTATTGCCACCAACGCAGATATTAGCGGAGAGCTTACCGCAAGCTATTTGGCCAACCAAATCAAACCGTTAGGCATAAAGGTAAGCCGTCTTGCCTATGGTATAAGCTTAGGCAGTGAAATAGAGTATGCTGATGAGCTTACTTTGCAAAGAGCGTTGCAAGACCGCAAAATACTATAAAACAAAAAGCGTCTAGCTAAAGACGCTTTTTTATTTTGCTAAAAATAAAACAGCTTGTAATTTGCTCCAAGCTGTTTTTATATTTATAATATTATATTACCATAAAGATAAATAGAAGTCAAGCAAAATGCATAAAGTTTTGAAAGTTAATTATTTTTGTTTTACTACCAATGGTTTGGAATTTTTCGATAATTATTATTAACTAAAAAAAGAGACGAATATTCGTCTCTTTTGGTCTGGGTAAGAGGATTTGAACCTCCGGCCTCTTGAACCCCATTCAAGCGCGCTACCAAGCTGCGCCATACCCAGATAGCTACATCATTATAGATAATATTTACCATATTGTCAATAATATTTAGCGCTAAACTCTATAAAAAATAAATATGGCAGATATTTTACTTTATCACTATTACAATATGATATGCGATTTTGTTTTGCTATCTTAAAACCAATAAAGGCATAAGTTCATTATTGACAAAGAGCTTACAATAAGCTAAACTTTAATTAAATTAAACCAATATTTATACGGAATTATATAAAATGACCAACAAAAGAAAATTAAATGGTGACAAATCAAAAGAAGTGGAGTTTTTAGACGACTTTGTTTTGCAACTAGAAATTATGCATACACTCAAAGGGCTTGACAGCGCATACGCTAGGTATGCCAATATTTTCGACAAAGCCATTTTGCCAACTGACTCTCAACAAAATATCTCTAGTAAAAAGTAAGGTAAGTATTATGCGCAAATTTATTAATGTACTTGTAGTTATTGTTAAGGTGCTTATTATATGTTATTTATGCTTTTCATTAGTATACATTAGCGTTGCTGCTTCCCAAAAAGAGATAGATAACAAATTTTATTTAGTTCCGCCCAATTCTAATTATGGCATAAATCCTGTTTGGCTAAGTGACGGCAATGACACAGTAATAAATGATATATATGACCAACTATCTACAATAGGAAGCAAGAGCGCCGCTTATAAGATGTATGAAACAGCTTGCAAAAAACTTATGCTAACAAAAGCTTATGGCTTGCGTGCAAGCTCTATTGTAAGCGTATCTGCTGGCGACTTGGTAGTAGATGTATTAAGTAACCGCATAGAAGCTTATAAGGTAGTGGGAACACCAGTGCTTAACGCCAATCAAAAAGTGGAAAGCTCATATCAAAACACCGTTTATGTAACCAAGGTGAGTGACCCAGCTCTAAGCGGAATACTGCAAAAAGCAGTGCAAATTGCCAACCGCGGATACATAATAGGACAAGACAGATATATACAATCGGGCAAGTTGTCGGCTATGGACGACGGAGGTGAAGTTATATCTTGGCCTCAAGAGTATCAAAAAGAAGTTCTTACAGCAGAGCGTAAATATAAAGACAGCGACATTCGTGAAAAAAGCAATTTTATTATTACTCCTGATACCATGCTGGATAACGCAAAAATATCTCGTGAGTATGACGAAAAGCAAAAGATGTATTTTTACACTATTGACATAGAGCTTGATTGTTCTGACAGTTGGACTGAGGGAACGGCAACTTACTATGAAGCTAAAGCAATAGGCGACTTGCTTGGCAGTAATATGAAATCTCTTGTCTATAACCAAATGAAAATTACTATGACAATGTATGAAAATGGTTATCTTATAGATTGGTACAGCTTGCAAGAGTGGACATTGACCTATAAAGTGGCATTTCTTTCAGCAACTGGAGTGGCGCTTAGCGAAAAAAGCGAAATCTTTACCTATGACCCTAAAGATTGCCCCGTAGTTAATTTTACAGAGTAAAACAAAAAGGCGGTAGTACTTACCGCCTTTATTTTATTTATAAAGCCTTTCCCATTATAACAACAATATTAAAAATTGTTTTTAGCACCTTTAGACCGTGCTTTTTGTAAAACTTTATGGCTCTTTTATTTTTGTATCCAACGCCTAGCATTATGCCTTTTACCCCTTTGGCTTTTAAATGCTCAAACAGCGTTTCTATAAGCATAGAACCGCTCCCTTTGCCAGTAAACCCAGGTAAAATGTCGATATGTAAATGCGATGGATAGTCTTTTGCCAGCCATTTTTCATAAGTATTTAGAGAAATAAGTTTTTCTAGGTATTTAGCAAAGCTTAGTTTTCTGACTTTGGGCAAGTATTTTTCTACAAACACTTTTTTGTAGCTGTCAAAATCCTGTGCGCAAATTATGTATCCTACGGCGTTGTCATCTTGGTCAACTAGCACAAAGCAATTATCTTTTTCCTGCTCTGTATAGTAGTCATTATATAGCAAAGTAAGCAGTTTTTCCCCCTTTTCATTCTTTTGAGGCGGGGCGGTTTCAATGCATATCTTACGCAAATTATTCTTGTCTTTATCTTGATATTTTCTAATCTCCATAGTATAATTATCCTAATAAGCTTTTTTGATAGTTTCAAGTTTATCAGAATATGTACAGCTTGTCAATGGGAGAGAATATGGGTAAATTTTATAAAAAAGTATCTATTATTATAACTGTAATTTTGGCAGTTATTCTCCTTTGCGCATCTGCGCCTTATAATCGTAAAGTAATTTTACCTAACACCAATTTATATAGTGAAACCGATATAAATAGTGAGGTATTGGCTAAAATTCCCCAAAACGCTACTGTAAGACTTATAGATGACAGCTTTCAGGTTGGAGAATTTAATTGGCAAAAGGTAAGTTATAACACTATGGAAGGCTATGTGCTTTCCCATGATTTATATCAAAGCAAAGGAGAAGACAGTTTTTCCATAACAAAAGCCAAAGTCCGTTCCAGCAAGATAGGCAAAGACATAAATTTGTATGTCAGCCATGACTCTTCTAGCCAAGTGGGCGCTGTTGTCCACGATGGAGAAAAGCTAAATATATGGTCTACCGAAGTAGATTATGGCGACTTTGTTATGGTGGAGTATAAAGGAAACACCTATTTTGCGCTTAAGTCAAATGTCACCACACAGCTTTCCCTAAACCAAACACTTGCCTTAATTATAGGCGGTTCGGCGGTGGCGCTTGGCATAATACTAGTTATAATTCTTGTGTCAGCTAAAAATAAAAAATTATACAAAAAAACGAATTAGTTTTGTTTTTTTTGATTTTTAGGCATAATATTGGTTGTAAAGCGCTGTTTATAGTGTTATAATAGCTAAAAGAATTTATTTGTACATAATACCTTATATAAGGAGAACAATATATGAACAAAAAAACTATACGCGATGTAGATGTAAACGGCAAAAAGTGTCTGGTTAGGGTAGACTTTAATGTCCCTATGAAAGACGGTGTAATAACTGATGAAAACCGTATTAAAGGCGCGCTCCCTACCATTAAGTACCTTATGGAAAATGGCGCTAAAGTAATTCTTTGCTCACATATGGGCAAGCCCCATAATATTTTTACCCCTAATTTTGGTTTGAATAAAAAGGAAAAAGCCGCTGTTAGTCAACTTCCTAAAGAAGAACAACAAGCAGCTACAAATGCTTATATAGAAAAAGCATTGCAAAACGATGCCAAAAAGTTTACCTTAAAGCCAGTAGCGGACAGGCTAAATGAACTATTAGACGGCAAAGTTACCTTTGCTAACGATATTGTAGGCGAAGACGCCAAAGCCAAAGTGGCCAACCTAAAATCAGGCGAATGCGTACTTCTTGAAAACTTGCGTTTTGACGCAGGCGAAGAGGGCAGAAGTCAAGAACTTTGCAAAGCATTGGCAGAATTTTGTGACATTTATGTCAATGACGCTTTTGGAACTGCTCATCGCTCCCACGCATCCACAGCCGCAATCGTGGAATACGGCTTTGTAAAAGACGCTGTATGTGGATTCTTGATTGAAAAAGAGCTTGCAGTTATGGCAGATGCTTTGGAAAATCCTGTTCGTCCTTTTGTAGCTATTTTGGGCGGAGCAAAAGTTGTGGATAAGTTAAAGGTTATTGAAAACTTGCTAGAAAAATGCGACGCATTAATAATTGGCGGCGGAATGGCTTATACTTTCTTAAAAGCGCAAGGAATAGAAGTTGGCACATCACTTGTAGACAATGAGCAAATAGCTTACTGCAATAATATGCTAGAAAAAGCTAAGGCTATGGACAAAAAGATTTATCTACCCATTGATGCAGTAATTACTAAGTCTTTTCCCAATCCAATCGATGCGCCCATCGATGTAAAAACGGTGGACAGAACGGACATTCCTAGCGATATGATGGGACTAGATATCGGCGAAAAGACAAGAGAACTTTTTGCTGAGGCAATAAAGCAAGCTAAGACAGTTGTTTGGAATGGACCGATGGGAGTTTTTGAAAATCCTATCCTTGCCAAAGGCACAATAGCAATAGCAAAAGCGCTTGCAGAAGCTAAAGACGCTACCACCATAATTGGCGGCGGCGACAGCGCAGCAGCTGTAACACAACTTGGCTTTGCTGACAAGATGACACACATTTCCACAGGCGGCGGCGCATCGCTAAAACTGTTTGAAGGTAAAGTATTGCCAGGAATTGACTGCTTAAACGACAAGTAAATTATATATAAAATAAGGAGATATAGACGATGAAAAGACCAATTATTGCAGGAAATTGGAAAATGAACAAAACTAATGCTGAAACTAAAGAGTTTATCGCTCAGTTAAGACCATTGGTAAAAGACGCTCAATGCGAAGTGGTATGCTGCGTACCTTTCACCAATATTGTGACAGCAAGAAAAGCAGCTAGGGGCAGCAATATCCAAATAGGAGCGCAAAATGTCCATTGGGCTGAAAGCGGCGCTTTTACGGGAGAAATTTCCGCAGCCATGCTTAAAGAACTTAAAGTAAAATATGTGCTTACTGGCCATAGCGAAAGACGCCAATATTTTGGAGAAACTGACCAAACTGTTAATTTGCGTACTAAAGCTGCGCTTAAAGCAGGTCTAAAGGTTATTGTTTGCGTTGGCGAAACGCTTAGCCAAAGAGAAGAAAGCAAGACAGCTGAAGTTCTTACCACTCAAACTATTGAAGCTTTAAAAGATATCACAAAGCAAGAGCTAAAGAGAGTGGTCATTGCTTACGAACCAGTTTGGGCAATTGGAACGGGCAAAACAGCTACGGCTCAAGACGCTAATGACACTATCAAAATTATAAGAAGAGTTATTCGCAAACTTTATGGCAGAGCAAGCGGAACTTCCATTCGTATACAATACGGCGGCAGCATGAATCCCAAAAACGCTAGCGAACTTATGTCAATGCCACTAATTGACGGCGGACTAATTGGCGGAGCTAGCCTAAATGCAGAAGACTTTGCAAAAGTAGTAAATTACTAAAATCACTTTGTCATAAATTACACTGGTAATGACGCAAAAATACTTTTGTTTTTTTGCGTCATTTTAATAAAGGAAAGGAAATACATTTTTATGAGTAAATTTATTGGACTTATTATATTAGATGGATTTGGTATTAATACAAGCGAATATGGCAATGCCATAAAAAAGGCAAAAACGCCCTTTTGGGA
This sequence comes from Clostridiales bacterium, assembly GCA_012520515.1. Lineage (GTDB taxonomy): Bacteria > Bacillota > Clostridia > Christensenellales > DTU072 > CAG-1782. The sequence continues at coordinate 9,263 of JAAYOD010000040.1, read as the reverse complement.
CAGCCTTATTAATAAATATCCAAACACTATGCTTGGCGCAAGCGGCATGGATGTAGGCTTGCCAGATGGACAAATGGGAAACAGCGAAGTAGGACACCTAAATATTGGTGCAGGCAGAGTTGTTTATCAAGAGCTTACACGCATTACAAAGAGCATAAAAGATGGCGATTTTGACCAAAACGACGCAATTTTACGCACTATGCGTTCAGCTAAAGCAAATGGTAAAAAATTTCATACCTTTGGACTTCTGAGCGACGGCGGCGTTCATTCTCATATAGAACACCTTTTTGCAATAATAGATTTAGCTAAAAAAGAAGGTTTGGACGATATTTTTGTACACTGCTTTTTAGATGGCAGAGATGTGCCGCCCAAAAGCGGAGCAGATTATATAAAACAGCTAAAAGATTATATGGCTGAGCAAAATTTTGGCAAGATTGCTAGCGTTCAGGGCAGATTTTACGCTATGGACAGAGATAACCGCTGGGACAGAGTGGAAAAAGCATATAATGCCCTTACTTTAGGAGTGGGAGAGCAAGTTGAAGACGCAGAATTAGCAGTAAGACAAAGTTATGAAAATGGTGTTACTGATGAGTTTGTCACGCCAAAAGTAGTTTGCAAAAATGACAAACCACTAGCTATTATTGGGCAAGGCGACAGTATTTTATTCTTTAACTTCCGCCCCGATAGAGCAAGGGAGATAACAAGAGCATTTATTATGCCTGAGTTTGATTCCTTTGAGAGAGTTAGCGGATTTTTGTCGCCATTATATGTAGGTATGACGCAATACGATGCTAGTTTTAAGACATATTTAAGCACGGCATTTTTGCCCCAAAGCCTAACGAATACATTGGGCGAAGTGCTGGCAAATAATGGTAAAAAACAGCTTAGAATAGCAGAGACGGAAAAGTATGCTCATGTAACATTTTTCTTTAATGGCGGAGTGGAAAAACCCAATCCTTTAGAAGAGAGAATACTTATCCCTTCTCCCAAAATTCCCACCTATGACCTAAAGCCAAGTATGAGTGCGTACGAAGTTGCTGAAAGGGCGGCAGAGGAGATTTTGCAATGTAAATTTGACTGTATGATTCTTAATTTTGCCAATTGCGATATGGTGGGACATACAGGTATTTTTGATGCTGCTGTAAGCGCAGTTGAAGCAGTAGATACTTCATTAAAGAAAGTTGTTGAAGCAATTATAAAGGTAGGCGGAGAAGTAATAATTACCGCTGACCACGGCAACGCTGACCAAATGTATGAACAAGACGGCAGTCCCTTTACCGCGCATACTACAAATCCCGTTCCGCTAATTATTGTAACTGATAGAAAAATAGAGCTTGCAAATGGCGGCGTTTTGGCTGACATTGCGCCAACTATGCTTAAGCTTATGGATATATCACAACCTAGCGAAATGACAGGAAAGGCATTGTTTTAGAGGTTGGAATAGAGCGGCAGGCAATATTTTGCTTGTCGCTTTTTTAATATTTTTTGTAGTTTTTTCATAAATTTAGTGGCGCACAAAATATAAAAAGGTATTGCAATTTATCTTATTATATACTATAATACTAAATGTTAGTATCTAAGTATATTAGCGCCTTTTTTCAAAATAAACAAAAGGAAGTATTTTTTCAAAAAATACAGTCGGTAATAGGATGTTTCGGTTATTCAAAAACTTAAAGCCAGTGCTGGGTATATTCATTCTTGCAGTAATACTGCTAGCGTCAGGCGCTATGGCTGAATTATACCTACCAGGTATGATGAGTGACATAATCAACGATGGAATATTTTTAGATTATGAACCGATGTATGAACACGAAACTATGCTCAATCCCTTTGGAGAAATCGACATTACGGGCGACATGGAAGGCTTTGAAAGAGATACCATTCCTGTTTTTGAAATGAAAGACGGCTTTTCCACCGCCGACTTAAAAACCGTTTGGAATGAAAGATTTAATTCCTTTGCCATAACTTTTGATTTTATGGATATTCCCGTTAAGGACAGCAGAGAATTATTTAATGAAATTCTACTGCCTTTTATGGATTCTCTTAAAGATTACCAAATGTACAAAATACAAGATAAATATCGTCAAAAATACAATGACCCCACAATTGTTGTAAATGACTATATAGAGCATTATGAAGAAGAAGACAAAGAAATGGTAAAGATGGCAATTGGCAAGCTAATAGACTATGAGTCGCTATTAAACGCCAAGTCAAGCTCTATAAACATAAAGACATTTTTGACTATTTATGACCAAGACAGCGATGAAAAAGATAGCTCTTCTGTGTGGGATAATGAAGACGCAAAAAGGCTATTAACAAGCGCAGTATTATGCATGAAACACAGCGAAAACGGCAACCTTTTGCCCATTCCTACCATGCTTGACGAAAACGGCAACACTGTAAAGGTAGCTGTAAACGCCTACGGTCAAGCGCTTGATAAAAGCCAGCTAACATATGTATACGATGAAGAAATTTTAAGATATACACCTTTTCCTGACTATGAGATAATTTTGTGCAACAAGGTTTTAGGGTATGCCTATAAATACGAAAACGGACAAAAATGGATAAGAAATAGACTTGGCATGAACCAAAAAGATATAGATATCGCCGTTGGTGAAAATACCGAAGAATCCACAGGTTTTAAAAGGTTATTAGAAATCATTTCGCTAAGCAAAGTGGGCACTACCACAGCAACGCTTAGTCAAAAAGAAGACAAGACTGCGGAAGAGTGGCTAACGCCTGACGGTATCACCGTTCAGACAGCTAATATGTCCTTTATAATAGATAGGGGAGTAAAAATGCTTCTTCTTACCTTATTTGCGTCTGCTTGTGTTATCGTTGCAATGTTCTTTAGCAGCAAGATAGTATCATTTTTCAGTAAGATATTAAGGAGTAAGGTCTTTACCAAGGTAGAATCTTTTTCTTTAGTGGAGTTTGACAAATTCTCTACTGCAAGCTTAGTTACACGCTCTACCAACGATATTAATCAAATACAAAATGTTTTCCTTATGATTTTAAGGACAACATTAAGCGCACCTGTTACCATAATTGGCGGATTTATATTCTCATTTAGAGCCAATGTATCTATGACGATGGTGCTAGTATACATACTGCCTATATTATTTATAGCGGCAGGAGTGGCAGCAAAGATTTGCCAACCGCTTTTCAAAGTAATTCAGAAAAAAGTTGACCAACTTACCTTAATTATGCGTGAAGGCATTACAGGCATACGCGTTGTGCGCGCTTTTAACAAGCAAGAGCTTGAAAAAGAGCGTTTTAACAAGGTCAATGTTAGCGTGACTAAGACAGCAGTAGTTTTGCAAAGATATACAGCTGTGCTTGTACCGCTAATTAACATTTGTCTAAACTGCGCTTCGGTAGGCATATTCTGGAGAGCGGCAAAGCAAGTGGCGGATAAGTCCATAACCGATGTTGGCAAAATGCTAGAAGTATCACAATACATAACACAAATAGCTATGGCTATGGTATTTGTTGCAAGCGCAGTAGTTGTTTTCCCAAGAGCGTCAGCGTCCGCTGAAAGAATTTTGCAGATTTTAGACACTGATGTGGATATTCAAGACAAACCCGACGCACAGAACCAAAGCGACGGTTCAGGCACAATAGAATTTGATAATGTATCCTTTAAGTATTGCGAAAATGCCGAAAACAATATTTTAGAAGGCATAAGCTTTAAGTGCGAAAAGGGCAAAGTGACCGCCATTGTGGGCGGAACTGGAAGCGGAAAGTCTTCCGTTATTAATTTAATTCCAAGATTTTATGATATATCTAGCGGCAGCTTAAAGGTGGACGGACAAGAAGTTAGTACCTATCCTATGGAAGATTTGCGTAAAAAACTTGGTTTTGTGCCACAAAGGAGTATGCTGTTTAGCGGAACGATAGCTGATAATTTGCGCTATGGCAAAGAAGACGCCACAGAAGAAGAAATGTGGGAAGCGTTACGCATTGCGCAAAGCGACACATTTGTGAGAGAGAAAGAAGGACAGCTTGAACATATTGTTGAACAGGGCGGGCAAAACTTTAGCGGCGGACAAAAACAAAGATTGTCCATAGCAAGAGCTATTATTCGCCGTCCTGATATATACATATTTGACGACAGCTTTAGCGCGCTTGACTTTAAGACGGATTCTAAGTTGCGCCAAGCGCTTAAGAGCGTAACGCAAAATAGTATTACCATTATTGTAGCGCAGCGTATAGGCACAATTATGGACGCAGACGAAATAATTGTACTAGATAATGGCAGAATTCGCGGCAAGGGCAAGCATGAGTACCTGATAAGAAACTGTCAGGTATACCGTGACATTGCTTTAAGCCAAATGAGTGAGGAGGAACTGGGACTATGAACGAGCAACCAGAAATAGTAAAAGTAGAAGCAGAACCGTGTTCTTCCGTAGGTAAAATGGATATGTCAGGCGCTTTTGGCGCAAGTTCTATTAAAATAGACAAAGTGCAAGGTGCAGAGAATTTTGGCAAGACGGTAGTTAGGCTAATAAAATATATGCGTCCGCAAATGATTGCTCTTATCAGCATGATTATACTAGCGGCAGTAGGCGCATGGTTTGCTGTGTGGGTGCCCGATATCTTAAAGAAAGTCACCAACCACTTAGTAGAAAGCATTCAGTATTTTAACGATGTGGACTTATCTTATGTTGGCAAAATTTGTTTGACAGCAGGCGGATTATATTGTCTAAATGCTATATTTACATTTATTAGCGGACTAATTGCAGCAAGTATGGCGCAACAAGTTGTTAGGCGTATGCGCTATGATGTTAAGCTAAAACTTGATAAAGTACCGCTATCATACTATGACCAAACGACAACGGGCGAAATACTATCTAGAATGACTAACGATATAGAGCTTGTGGCAGTAACGCTGCAAGATACCGTTAATCAAATCATAATCTTGGTTATGACAGTAGGCGGCGTATTATTTATGATGTTCCGTCTAGACTGGCTGCTTAGCACAATTACGCTAACTAGCGTACCTATCCTTTTTGCCGTAAGCGGAGCAATAATAAAGCAAAGTCAAAAAGAGTTTGCAAGACAGCAACAGCTCATTGGAAAGCTAAATGGGCACATTGAAGAGATGTATGCAGGGCATAGGGTAGTAATGCTCTTTAATCAGCAAGAAGACAGCATAAAAGAGTTTGAAAGAACAAACAAGCTTTTGTTAAAAGCCACCCGTAAGGCGCAATTTTTAGCTGGCATAATCTTGCCTTGTATAAAGCTTGTCAACAATTTAAGCTATGTAGGAGTTTGTATATTTGGCGGATATAGAGCAGGACTAGGCATTATCAGCATAGGCGATATACAAGCGTGTATCCAATACACCCGCCAGTTTGCGCAACCCATTGAAAATGTTAGCAATATCTCTAATACGATACAATCAGCTATTGCAAGCGCTGAAAGAGTGTTTAAGATGCTTGACCTTGAAGAGCAGTCGGAAGAAAAACCGCATAGAGATGTATCAAGCTTTAAAGGGGAAGTTGTATTTGAAAATGTAGCGTTTAGCTATTGCAAAGAAAAGAAACTTATTACCAATTTGAACTTGCATGTTAATGCTGCCGAAAGCATAGCTATTGTAGGCCCGACAGGCGCAGGCAAAACCACTTTAGTCAACTTGCTGATGCGTTTTTACGATGTGGATTCGGGGCGTATACTTATAGACGGCGTAGATATAAACGACATGCATAGGGACGATTTGCGCAGTCTATATGGCATGGTACTGCAAGATACATGGCTCTTTAAGGGCACAGTGGCAGAAAACATTGCTTACGGCAGTCAAAACGCAACTAGAGAACAAATCATAGAAGCTGCCAAGAAAGCCCATGCTCACGAATTTATTATGAGTATGGAAAAAGGATACGACACCGAGCTTAACGACGACGCAAGCAACATTAGCCAAGGACAAAAGCAACTTCTCACTATTGCTAGAGCCATACTAAAAGACCCCAAGATTATTATTTTGGACGAAGCTACCAGCAGTGTTGACACCAGAACGGAACAATACATACAAAGCGCAATGCTTGCTATGATGGAAGGCAGAACAAGCTTTGTAATAGCGCATAGGCTATCTACCATAAAGAGCGCAGCGGTTATACTTGTTATGAATCATGGCGATGTGGTAGAGCAAGGAAACCACGAAACACTGATGGCAAAAGGCGGTTTTTATAGTGAGCTTTACAAAGCGCAGTTCCAAGGAAAATCTATGGATGATGTGCTGGATGATATAGATATGGACAGCGAAAATATATGCGATTTTATACAAACATAAAAACAAAATAAGGACACAAAATAATAGCAGTGTCCTTGTTTTTTTAGCAGTAATTTTGTTTGCTTAAGCAAGATAATTATGCTATAATCAAATCACAATTTTAGGAAGGGAGAGTACTAATGCCTACTTTTTTTACAGAGGTTTTTGATGTTCCTAGCGCCGTTGCCCCGTTAGGACTTATCATTCTTGAGGGCGCAAAAGATTTAGGAAACAAGATTGACAACTATTTAGTAAATTGGTACAACAGAGATTTATCCAAAAGAAAAGCAGATTTCATAAAAAAAGATACATTTATACTTGATAGCGATTGCCCCCGTTTTACAACAGGCGACGGCAAAGCCGTTATTAAAGACAGCGTAAGGGGACGCGATTTATATATTGTAGTTGATGTAGGCAATTATCACTGCACCTATAATATGATTGGTGGAGCTAACCACATGTCGCCTGACGACCATTACGCCGACCTAAAAAGAATAATTGGCGCAGCAGGCGGCAAAGCAGAGAGAATAACTGTTGTTATGCCCTTGCTTTACGGCGGACGCCAACATAAGAGAACTTCAAGAGAATCTCTTGATTGCGCGCAAATGTTGCAAGAGCTTTATGCTATGGGAGTTAAGGAAATTATCACTTTTGACGCCCATGACCCTAGAGTGCAAAACGCAGTACCGCTTATGGGCTTTGATAACTTTTTCCCAACTTACCAAATACTAAAAGCGCTAACCAAACACTTCCCCAACCTAGAACTTACCAAAGACAAGTTTATGGCCGTTTCTCCCGACGAAGGCGCAGTTGACAGAAATATCTATTATGCATCAGTACTAGGCGTAGATATGGGTATGTTCTACAAGAGAAGAGATTATTCTACCATTGTAAATGGGCGTAATCCCATTGTGGCGCACGAATATATAGGAAGCTCAGTAAAAGGAAAGAATATAATTGTGGCAGACGATATTATTGCCACAGGCGATAGTATGCTTAAGCTTTGCACCCATCTAAAAAAGAACGGCGCAAAAAATATTTTCCTTAACGCAACCTTTGCATTATTTACCGAAGGCACAGACAAATTCCAACAAGCATATGAAGATGGTTTGTTTACAGCAGTATTAAGCACCAACCTTACCTATACAAATCCATCATTAAAAACAAGAGAGTGGTATATAGAAGCCGATTTAAGTAAATATATATCTTATATAATTGCGTACTGCAACCAAAACAAATCAGTGGCAGACTTGCTTAGCAGTTCTGAGCGTATAAATGCCTTGTTGAAAAAATAATTATGCTTATTAATTGGCTTGGGCATTCGTGCTTTCTTTTAACCAACGATAATAATGACCGTGTGCTTGTAGACCCTTATGACAGTTATGTCGGCAAAGAGATGACTAAAGTATCAGCTGATGTCGTGGTCTTGAGTCACGGACATAAGGACCATTCAGCTGTTGAGAATGTCATATCTCCCCAAATAATAATTGACAAAATGGGTAAATTTTGTTACAATAACATTAAGATTAATACCTTTTACCGTTATCATGATAATAAGGGCGGAGATTTAAGAGGAAAAACTCTCATAACCACAATTAAAACAGACGGACTTAACATATGTCACTTAGGGGACATAGGAGAAGATTGCACTGACGATATCGCTAGCAGTATAGGTAATACCGATATTTTACTAATTCCTGTGGGCGGAACTTACACAATAGATAGCAAACAAGCCAAAGTTTATGTGGACAAGCTAAAGCCAAATATTGTTATCCCTATGCATTATAAAAATTCATTTTGTGTATTTGATATAGATAGTGTGGACAATTTTACTGCATTGTTTGATAAGAAAGTTATTATCAAAAATACAACTAAAGATTTGTTAATCACAAAAGAAACATTAAAAACAAGTAAGCCGAATATAATTTTAATGCAACTTGCATAAACTAAATTAGTCTGCATTATAACAATTTTTTAAATAGTTTAATAACATTTTTTCAAAATAACCGGAGGAAACGATGACCGATTATCAAGACAATACAAGAAAAGAGCTTGAAGCAAAAAACATGGCTGCTTTAAGAGTCTTTGCACGCAATATAAAGGTGCAATCTCCCACAGGTATGAGTAAAGAAAATCTTATAAATGCCTGCCTTGCGCGCCTTGAAGAAATAAAAAAGGGCATCGCTCCTGAGCCAACCCCCGCAAGGAGAAGGGGGCGTCCGCCAAAAGACACAGTAACTTTTGAAGATAAAGGCGTAGACAGCAACATAATACGCGCGGTAATAGAACAAAATGACCAAATTCTTAAAGGGCTTACCACCAGCATAGAAAATGCCTTTGAGCAAACTGAAGAAAGCGAAAGCGAAGAAGTAAAAACCGCTTCTGCTGACACTAAGAAAAAAGAAAACAACAATAATAATAGAAATTTCCCAAGAAGAGAATTTAAAAAGAGAGAAGAAGAAAACGAAGAAGATTCTAGTCAAGGACCGCTAGAAGTTAAAGAAGGAGTGCTTGAGATTATGCCCGACGGTTATGGTTTCTTGCGCGCAAAAAATTATGATTCTAGTGAGCATGATTCCTATGTTTCAGCGCAAAAGATTAAAAGAAGCGGACTTAGAAAGGGCGATTGGGTAAAAGCCGAAACAAGAAAAACCACTGAAAACCGTCCAGCAGGCGTAGTTAATATTCTAGAAATAAACGGCCGCAATCCAGAGAGCGCATTTAACCGCAAAAACTTTGACTCTTTAACACCTATTTACCCCAATGAAAGATATAGATTGGAAATAGTAGATTCCAATAATGATTTTGCAATTAGAGCTATTGATATTGTCGCGCCAATAGGAAAAGGGCAAAGAGCAATGATAGTAAGCCCGCCTAAAGCTGGCAAAACTACTATACTAAAAAAGATAGCCAACGCAATTACCACAAACTATCCCGAAGTGCATCTTATGGTACTTTTAGTTGATGAGCGCCCTGAAGAAGTTACTGATAT